>CBDUCX010000406.1:0-4407 GCA_965365755.1 uncultured Pleurocapsa sp. | reverse complement strand
ATAGGAGTAATGCTCATTGCTGTCTCTCCTTTTCATCTAATCTTCGCTCAGGAAGTGCGAATGTATGTGCTATGGACAGTAACTATTTTAGTTTCTAGTGCTTCCTTATTGCGAGCAATGCGACTGCAAAGAAAAGGAGATTGGGGAATTTATGCAGCTAGTTTAACTTTAAGTCTTTATACATTTCCTTTCTCAATTTTAGTGGCGATCTCTCATGGAATCTATGTTGCAATTGCTGAAGTAGACAAATTTTTCCAGAGTATAAATCGCAATAGCCAAACTCGGATTAAAATCAGTAAAACTTTCTTCAGTTATCTCATTGCCTCAATAGCTAGTATTATTGCCTATGCACCCTGGATATTTTTCCTGACCCAAATTGATGAAACGAAAATGGGAGCTTGGAGACAAACAACATTGCCATTTTCAGACTTGTTAAAGTACTGGTTAATGCAAACATCTCATATTTTCGCCGATCTAAACCCTGCATATCGTGGTGTTGATAGTTTTGAAGAGCCTTTGACTTTCTACCCCATGATTTTCTGTTGGGTAATAATTATCTATTCTTTCTATTTTCTGCTGCGTAATTCGCCTAAGTCAACTTGGTCGTTTATATTACCTTTAATCTTGACTACTGCTTTAGCACTGGCATTACCAGATTTAATTTGGGGGGGAAGGCGTTCCAATATTGTTAGATATTTGATTCCTTGTTACATAGGAATTGAGCTGTCTATTATCAACCTAATTTATTCTCAGATTACTTGGCAATCAACTAGAATATTGTCAAGAAAAATCTGGCAATTTGGGTTAGTAATATTGTTATCAATCGGGGTTATTTCTTGTTCGATAATTAGTACATCTCCATCTTGGTCAAATAAGTTTTTCAATGACCAAAATATTCCCATTGCTGAGATTATTAATAACTCAGAAGATGCATTGCTTATTACCCATTTTGATTCAACTAATAAATTGGGAAATTTAATCTCAATTAGCCATAGTTTAAACCATAACATTACGATTCGCTTAGCAGATAGACCTTATATTCTTGAAAGAGATCGGGTTTTTAGCGATAAATTTATACTCAATCCACCTCAAGAATGGCTAGATTTAATCGAAAAAGAAAACAAGTTTAAAATAGAGGAAGTTTATAGAGGAAAGGTAGAAGACCCTGCCTCAGAATTTAATTTTAGTCTGTTACGTATTTTGTAACTTAAACCTCGTCTACTTAGAAAACTCTAGTTTAAATCTTGAAATAATTTTCCTACTTCTGGGTTATAAACCAGCATATAGTTCCAATAATTTTCAAATACTGACTCAACATAGCCTTTGGTTTCCCGATAGGGGATTTTTTCCACAAATTCATCAGCATCTTTTAATCCATAACGATTTACCCATTTAGCTACCGCATTTGGCCCTGCATTATAACTAGCGATCGCTAACATCGAGTTATTGCCATATTTCTTATGGGTAAAGTCGAGGTAATAGGTACCAATATTGACGTTATCTTCGGGGTTAGTCATGGAATAGCTAGATAAACCAATATTTCTGGCTGCGGTTTTGGCGGTGGGGGGTATTACCTGCATCAAACCCATTGCCCCCGCAGAGGATTCAATCTCACGCTCAAATCGAGATTCCTGGCGAATCAGGGATGTTACCAGCAAAGGATTAAGCTGACGCTGTTTCGACCATTTAAGGATGGTGTCTTCATAAGGAAAAGGATATAAAGCCTGCCAATATACTGGAGTTTGGCGTAATTGCCGCCATTCTTGCTTGTCTTGGGGTTCATCCCGATCTTGGAGATACCAGATTTGATTGATGCCTCGGAGGTTTTGACCCTGGTAAAGTTTTAATAAGCCTTGGGTAAAGTCATCGGCAACGGATAGCTCTGTGCGATCGCCAATTTCTGTCTGGAATTGTGCCCAAGCTTTTTGTTCTAAACCTAGTTTATATAGTTCTTGAAAGGTTTTTGAGCCTCCAGGGGGAGTGATTTTATTGGCTTTAACTACTTGAGGAACTTGATAACGCACTGTGGTAAAATCTCCCACATCCCAACCTAAAGCCACTGCCGAACGCCAGGCGTAATATGAGCGAGGAAAACGACTCAGCACCGATTTATAGGCATTAGTGGCATCCTGGGGACGGTTTAACTTCTCCGCCCATTTTGCCACCCAGAAACCAGCCTTGGGTGCGAGGTCACTGTCAGGGTTATTGACCACAATCGGTTGCGCCCATTGCCATGCGCTGACTAAATCTCCTGCTTTAGCTTTTTTACTGGCAAAATCCCAGCGATATTTTGCGGCTGCTTCGGAGTGCTTATAATCTGTTAACAGGGTTTGCAGGGCATTGGTAGCTGATTTGGGACTATTGAGTGCTTTGAGGTATTGGGCTTTGAGGACTAAAGCTTCGGGTGCATGTTTAGGAAATTGCTCGATTGCCAGATTGAGATAGTTTATTGCTTCTCGTTGATTGACAATTGTGGCAATACGGCGTAAACCCCAACCTGTATAGTGGTCTTCGGGATATTGCTCAATTAGCTGGAGATAATATTGTTTAGCCGTAACTTTGCTATTTCCCAAATGATATCCTCTGGCAGTACGATATAGATTACGGGGGTTCATGGTGGCTTTGGCGTAGGCTTGACCCGCTTTACCATAGTCCCACTTCAACCAGTAGCTATCGGCGATCGCTTGCCAGGTTTCGGGAGTTAACTGACCAGCATACTCTTTAACCAAACGATCTCTCATTTGATCTACCCCAGGAGCATCAGGGGTATATTTAACCAGCACTGCCATCAACTTTGGTTGATTAGGGTTTTGCTTTAACTGCTGACGAATAATCTCATGAGTACGGGGATGGGCGGGAAATTGGGCGATCGCCTGTTGCCAATATACAGGATTAGACTTGCCTAAGAGGTACAATGCTTCTGTTGTGGCAGCAGATTGGGGATATTTGCTAATTAATTCCTGCCAGGTTTTTTCTGCTGACTGATAATTTTGTTCTAGTTGATATGCTTCACCTTTTGCTAGCAAAATATGGGCAGCTAATAAAGGATATTCTTGTTCTAAACCTTGCAATTTAGCCAGGGCTTCTTTTCCCTGTTGGCGGTCAATTAGATCTGCTGCGAGGAGAAAACTCTGACCAAGATTTGCTGGGGAGCGGTTAAGAGCAACTGCGGGTTTAACTGATAGTAATTTTTTTTTGCTAGCAGAAGCATTTTCTGTCTGTTTATTAGCAGAAAGTATAGCGTTTGTGCCAATTGCTGTAGATATCAAGCCTACACTAATTAATAGAAAAGTCTTGCTATTAAATGATTTCCACATATTTATTTTTTAAAGGTGTGAGGGCAGAGTAATATGATTATTATTCCCCTACAAATTATTTTTCATATCACCCAAACAATCAGTTGATGACAATTATTAATGGGCATAGGGACAAGTAACAGTAATCTAAATATTTAAATTAAGAGAGGGGTTATATTTATCTTATAATGTTTGCTGCTATTAATTTATGCAGTTAACTTAAAGTTTTAATAAAGTAATCAAGAAATAATTAATAATGTCTTGTTTCAAATCTTTGGTTGCTTGAGATAGGATTCTCGACAACAGACTTATCCAGAGACTTATTTAAGGTTTGACGTGCAATACGAGTAATGTAGAATGTCGCAGCTACAGTGGCAATGAAACCACAGATTCTAATTGCCCATTGAAGTTCAGGATTAGCTAGCTGGCTGGCTTCGCCAATGCTGGCAAGATCTTCGGCTAATGAACCGAGATAAACGTAAGTAATCGTCATCGGAATCATGCCAATAGAACCCAGAAAATAGTCCCGTAAAGATATTCCTGTTACCCCAAAGGCATAATTCAATAAACTAAAGGGAAAAATGGGAGAAAGACGAGTTAACAAGATGATTTTTAATCCTTCCCGATTCAATGCCTGATTTAAAGCGAAAAATGTTTTATTGTCCTCAATTTTACGGCTAATCCAGTCTCTAGTAATATATCTTCCCAAGAGGAAAGCGGCAGTCTCACCAACAATGGCAGCGATCAGAACATATATCGAACCCCAAGCCACTCCGAAAACCACTCCTGCACCTAAAGTAAGAATTGAACCTGGTATCAATAAGATAGTTGCGACAATGTACAGCAGAATAAAAGCTATCCCACTCATCAACCCCCAATTTTGAATCCATTGCAGAGTATGATGCAGCAATTCTTGAGGATGGTTAATAACTCCTAGTATTAGGTGCTGATTGGAAGTAAAACACAAATTTGGTTCAAACATAAAGCCGATCAAGCTGTTTTAGCTTTCTTCTGGCAGAAGCCCAGCACTCTAATCTTTGATTGAGTGTCTGGATAAATGTCAGTCAATAGCAAGACAAAGATATTTTAACATCAAAACAATATGTGTTAA
>CBDUCX010000405.1:0-4432 GCA_965365755.1 uncultured Pleurocapsa sp. | reverse complement strand
GGGGCGATCGCTGTTGCTCTAGTGGCAGTTAATCATGTGGGGGGAATTCATGAGCTTGTTCCCCAAGTACAGCAGGTAAGCGATATTGATATGTTGTCCTTTTTTCCTGTACATTTTAGTAACGGTAGCTTTGGCTGGAGTGATGCTGCGGGAATTACTGCTACTACCTTTTCCACGTACTTATTTGTGCAATGGTGGTCTTTTCGTCGGAGTGATGGCGGGGGAGAATTTATTCAGCGTTTAATAGCAGCTAAAAGTGAAGCGGAGGCTGAAAAATCCTCCTGGTTTTTTAATATTCTGCACTATGGCATCCGAACTTGGCCCTGGATTATAGTCGCACTGGTGGCAATGGTAGTCTATCCTGATTTAGCGGATAAAGAGCTGGGCTATCCCAAGTTAATGCTAGATTTTTTACCCCCCGTCATGTTGGGTTTAGTAGTTACTTCTTTAATCGCGGCCTTTATGAGTACGGTATCTACTTCCATTAACTGGGGTGCATCCTATTTAACCAACGATATCTATCGCCGTTTCCTCAAACCCGATGCTAGTCAGGCGGAATTAGTAATGATGGGCAGAGTGGCATCAGTGTTAGTCACAGTCTTTGGTGCGATCGCTGCTTTAAATTCCACTGATATTACGACAGTTTTCCGCTTGGTAATTGCGATCGGTACAGGCCCTGGCTTAGTTTTAATCCTACGCTGGTTTTGGTGGCGCATTAATGCTGCTGCTGAGTTAACAGCTATGTTATCAGGATTTATCTTTGGTCTATTAAGTAGCGAACTTCCCCAAGCAATTATTCAGATTATGATTGATCTTTTTCCTGTTGCCAGTAACTTTCTGTCTCCAATATTGCAATTTCAAACTTGGCTTAATGAACAATTGTTTGCTGACTTTGGTATTAGATTACTCATTATTTCTGGGACAACTTTTATTGCTTGGATTACAGTCATGTATCTCACTGCTCCAGAATCTGACGCTACCTTAGACGCATTTTATCGACGAGCGCAACCAGGAGGAATTGGCTGGAAACGACAACGTTCAAGAACGGGAATTCCTGCTGCACAGGATCTGACTCAAGATTTACTTAAAGTAATTGCCGCCACTTTGTTACTCTTTGGCTCGATGTTTGCCATCGGTGGATTCCTGCTGTTGCAATCTTTAACGGGATTTATCTCTCTGGCGATCGCTGTTATCGGTGGCTCTTGGCTACGTCAATTAAATAAACACAAACCAGTGACAATGACTAAACCTGGTTTGGAATAAACACCATGACTGGTTATCAGCTTTTGTCTTAGCCTATTGGGTGAGTTGTGGGTGCGATCACGAAGTGGATGCCGTAGGCTTATCCGAAGGCTACGGGGAGCGAAATCTGAATTCTGTTATCAGTCTTATTTTTTAGCTTAGATCAAGTTTTGTGTTTGTTCTCAAACAAGATCGAGATCGCAGTCATTATTTTTGAACAATGTCAGGTTGGAAAAAGCAAATATTCTCCACCTAAATTATGTTGAGTAAAAATAATCGTCGAGTATTTTATTCGATCTGCTTGTTAGTTGCTTCCGTTTCACTCTCAAGTTGTCAACAAAGCAGTCATGCTCAAAAACCCCTAAATTTCGACGCTGTAGCCAAACTCGATTTTGATCCAGACTCGAAACAGAACAACCCTGCTAACTATACTCAAGCCCAATTAAACCAGGCAAAAGAGCTAGCCGATTTAGGAATGCAGCAAGGTCAAAGTGGTGATTTACAAGCTGCTTTGAACTTGACAGAGCAAGCCTTAACAATATTTCCTGGCTATGCTAGAGGTTATTATAATCGTGCTCTAGCCAAAGAAGAAAGAGAAGATCTTCAAGGTGCACTAGTAGACTATACTAGAGCAATCGAATTGTACCCTGACAGTCTTTCCAGTCCTTTAATTCTGCAATATGCCTATAATGCGCGGGGTTCTTTGCGCCACAATCTAGATGACAATTTAGGTGCAGTAGCCGATGCCACAAAAGCGCTCAAACTGGCTCCTGATGATGCGGGAACTTATGCCAATCGGGGCTTAGCTTATACCGCACTTAAAGAGTACGATTTGGCGATCGCCGATCACACCCGTGCTATTGAACTAGAACCAGATGTTCCTGGATGGTATTTTAATCGAGGCAAAACAAATCGTCTAGCAGGTTACGATCATCAATCTTTGGCTGATTTTGAACAAGCGATCGCTCTTAATCCTTATTTCAGTTGGGCATATTATCAAAGAGGCGATATCTATAAAAAATTAGGTAACTTTGTGGCAGCAGAAGCGGACTACACAAAATCTTTAGAACTGGGTTATGAAATTAACCAAGCTCACTACTGGCGAGGCAAAGTACGCATGGAACTTCAAAAATACCACGAAGCTGTAGCTGATTTTGATCGAGTAATTGGAACAGGTTCTAGCAACTCTCGTGATTATCATGCACGTTGTCTGGCACATCATCATGTAGGTAACTATACTGCTGCTCAAGTTGATGCCCTTATGGCTGCTGAACTTTATCTTGCAGAAGGAAACCAAGAACAGTATCAAGAAATGACGGCTTATGCTAATCAAGTTGCTGATAGCTATTAGCGTCAACTTAAACCAGATTAATACTAGAATATAAACACCTGCTTAAATTATTTGTATTCTGCTATTGCTGGACTTGCTGGGGAATTTGTCAGCAGTTTAGAAACAAAAAAAACAGGTAAGATCTAGCTCTGCAACAGACACAACGCAATGGATGAGCAAGCAGCAACCACTAACAATCAAGGTCAAGAAGATTTAATCGCAATTTTGAGGGAAGATTATGCCAAATTTCCTCAAGATCAAACTTACGATATTTACGCCGATGAGGTCTATTTTAAAGATCCATTAAACGAATTTCGTGGCGTTAAACGTTATCGCTCAATGATTGGCTTTTTGTCCAGCTTCTTCAGTAACATTGAGATGGAAGTCCATAACTTAGTCCAAGAAGGAGCAATCATTAAGACTGAGTGGACGCTTCACATGACTAGTCCTCTGCCCTGGAAACCACGTTTATCAATTCCTGGCTGGAGTGAACTCACCGTAAACGAGCAGAACTTGATTGCCTCTCACATCGATTATTGGCAGATTTCTCCTTGGCAAGTTTTAAGTCAAAATTTCTTTTGGAACAAAAAAGCGTCACAATAATAAATACGTAAATACGTTAAGTAATGTAAATATATTTAATTTAGGATCTAATTTTTTATGCGTGTAATTTTAATGACTGGTAAAGGCGGAGTCGGTAAAACTTCCGTTGCGGCGGCAACTGGTCTAAGATGTGCCGAGTTAGGTTATAACACTCTGGTGCTGAGTACTGATCCTGCACACTCTCTGGCAGATAGTTTTGATTTGGAACTAGGACATGATCCGCAACCAGTCCGTCCTAATCTTTGGGGGGCAGAACTTGATGCTTTGCGAGAGTTAGAAAGCAACTGGGGGGCAGTCAAGCGCTATATCACTCAGGTATTGCAAGCTAGGGGATTAGATGGAGTTCAGGCAGAAGAGTTAGCGATTCTTCCAGGAATGGACGAAATTTTTGGCTTAGTTAGAATGAAACGCCACTACGACGAAGGGGACTTTGATATTTTAATTATTGACTCTGCGCCCACTGGAACAGCTTTAAGGCTATTGAGCCTACCAGAAGTTGGTGGCTGGTACATGAGGCGCTTTTACAAACCACTTCAAGGAATGTCTGCGGCTTTACGTCCTCTAGTGGAACCGCTTTTTAGACCAATTGCTGGTTTTTCTCTGCCTGACAACGAAGTCATGGATGCACCCTATGAGTTTTATGAGCAGATTGAAGCCTTAGAAAAAGTTTTAACCGACAATACTCAGACTTCGGTACGTCTGGTAATGAACCCAGAGAAAATGGTGATTAAAGAATCTCTCCGTGCCCATGCTTATCTGAGTTTATATAACGTGGCGACGGATTTAGTGATTGCTAACCGAGTAATTCCTAATGAGGTTAACGATCCTTTCTTTGAACGCTGGAAAGCAAATCAAGATATTTATAAACAACAAATATATGATAATTTTCATCCTTTACCAGTGAAAGAAGCTCCATTATTTCCCACAGAAATGTGTGGCATGGAAGCCTTAGAAAAGCTGAAAGAAATCTTATATAAAGACGAAGATCCAACTCAAGTTTACTATCAAGAAAACACAATCAAGATAATTCAAGAGGAGGATAATTATAGTCTGCATTTATACCTACCAGGGATTCCTAAAGAACAAATTCAGCTTAATAAAACTGGCGACGAACTAAATATCAGAATCGGCAATCATCGACGTAATTTAGTTCTCCCTCAAGCTTTGGCAGCATTACAACCTTCAGGAGCCAAAATGGATGATGATTACTTAAAAATTAGCTTTAAGGATATGGTCAAGGTTTAGGTCTTTGTTGGT
>CBDUCX010000404.1:0-4436 GCA_965365755.1 uncultured Pleurocapsa sp. | reverse complement strand
TTACTTACCCTGAATCCAATAAACTTGTCCTAACCAGCTAACGTACTACGATACAAGCAGCGTCTACCAGGATTAAATCTTTAGTAGATATTGCCGTACAGGGTGAGATAAATCTAGTTAAAGCTGGTGTAGTTCCAGATTTTAATTGTTTAATCGCCTGTTGCGTCTCATCTTGCCAAGAACTATTAATCAACCATTTTTTTCGAGAAAAATATTCAGGACTAAAAGCAGTTTGATCCAATAAAAAATAATCAATATTATATTGTTGAATAAAAGATTTTAATACTGCAATATCTGAACTATATTGAGCTTGTAATAAAGCAATCGTTCGTTGTTGGATCTGATTATGATAAGCAGGATGATAAGCCATAGCAAATTCGCCTCCCACCAAAATTGAACGTTGAGAAAATGCAGGGATGTTATTAGCTTTTTTACTCAGAGAAGCAACTAATATATCTTTTGGTTGTTGAGCTAAATATTGATATATTGCCTTTTCTTTGCCTATTTTCCAACCTTGATAACCATCAATAAATATATGAGGTAGAGCAGGAACAACAATCATGATTATGCCAAAAAGCCCAATCGTAGCTAGTTTAACTTTTGTTGATAGTTTGAAAGGTATTTTATGTTTAAGATTCCTGTTAACTTTATTTTTAATTAAATCAATAATGACTGTCAGAACAATTGCTGAAGCGATCGCCAACATAAACCGCAGCGTATGATAGGTATAACGACTAGGTAAGTGTAATCTTGGCAGCAAAAGATGAGCCATAATAAACATGAAACAAGAAGCAATAGTAACTTGTTTAATAATAGAAATTTTATTAGTAATCGATTTAATAACTGGTAGTTTTGTTTTTAATAGCCAGGGCAATAATAAACCACTCCAAACTATCGTCGGAAATAAAGGAAGACTTAAGCCGCTAGAGCCAGCAAACCAATAATTCAATAAGCCCCCACCAAAAAAAGGACTCCTACCATTTAAATTAAATTCAGGCATTTGTCTCATCTGTTCAGCAGTAACGGTAGTTGCCAATTCAGCAGGTTTTTGGGTTATGGGATACAGGGCGATCGCTGTAACAATCAATCCTGCTATCCACCAAATATAAGACTGTTTACTAGTCGTTAGTTTAATTGAAAATTTTCCTTTAAAGATTAATAATCTAAGACTCAAGATCAGCATCTCAATTAATAAGATATGGGGATAGAATAAACCCTGCAAGAACATTAATATTAGACAAGGGATTAAAGAATTGATAGCTAGATAATATAAAAAGGCAGCAAATAAGGGATAAATAAAGGCTCTGGGAGTTGCCGAAACTAAATCATCATTAAGCCAAATCAGTTGATTAATTAATAAACTACTGATGAAGCCAGTAATCGGTATTGGTAATATTTTTAGGGTAAATAGATAGATATAAATAGTTGTTGCTACAGCTAATATTGGCGGTAATATTTTGGCAAATAAAATCGGCTCAAGACCAACTTTAGCCACCAATAAATATAGTGATTTAAAGCCAATAGTTGCCAGATTTTGAAAATAGTCCGCTATTAAATCATTAGGAAATAATTCAGGATCAATAAACCTCTGTAACCAAACTACGTGTTGTCTAGCATCATCTTGAATCACATATTCGTGACTGAAAACAAAATAATAAAACCATATTCCATAATAAATAGTAAATAATAAACTTACCCCTAACCAAAAATACTGACGCTGGATACTTTTATTCATTTATTTATAATAAGCAGCTAGACCAAATTAAACTGAAAATACCATTTGTGGCAAGTTAGGAGACTACGCTATATATCAATTAGCCTTTAGTTTTTAACTAGGAAATTAATATTGCACAATTTTATTATTCAGTTGGATGATACAAATATCTCAATATACCAAAATAGTTACTTAACGCTAGCCAGTATTAATTATCTAAACAAAAAGCATTGTTACTTAATAAAAATAAGTATAAATTTATTTTCTTCTCAAGCAATAACTTGCTATTTGCAATAATTTGTTTATTTTAGCCGAAAAATCGTTTAGTTGATATTTTATTTTATTTTATAATTTAATTATAGAAAGTTAACTCGTCTCAAAATCAATGAATGCAACATCACATTGATTAGTACGGAATCCTGCGTTAAATTGACAGTAAACTTACGTCTTTCCTTTGGAATGGCAAAAATTTAAATGGTAATTGCGATGATAAATCTGTTGTAAAAAAACTTTGATCTTAGATGGCGATCGCACTGGGGTCAGATTCGGAATAAGTATTCTCGGTGCATATTCTGAGTAAATCTTTTCTATCTTATTTATATAGATTCTATAGGAGGCAAAAATGCCACGAAGACAGCCTACTGAAAATCTTGGTTCGATAAGTCTAGCTTTCGAGATTCTACCTGAATCACAACCATTAGAATTAATTGGTGATGATGATGATAACCAATTAGTTGGCGGTGATAATGACGACACCATCAGGGGAGAATCTGGTAACGATACTATCAGGGGAGAATCTGGTAACGACCAATTATTTGGTGGTAATGGTTTAGACCAATTATTCGGTGGTGATGGTAATGACACTATCAGGGGAGAATCTGGTGACGACCAATTCTTTGACAGTGATCGTTTTGACCAATTCTTTGACAGTGATCGTTTTGACCAATTCTTTGACAGTGATCGTTTTAACCAGTTACTGGGAGAATCTAGTGACGATCAATTATTTGGCGGGAATGGTGATGACCAGTTATTGGGGGAATCTGGTGACGACCGACTATTTGGCGAAGCCGATTATGACACCTTAGATGGAGGATCGGGTAACGATTACCTTGATGGTTTTGGAGGAGGTTTCCAAGAAATTGATTCTCTAACTGGTGGCGCAGGTTCTGATACTTTCGTAATTGGTGATTCTACGGGGGTTGATTACCAGGGTGGTGGTAGTGATGACGAAGTAGATTTTTCTTTTGCTATCATCAGCGACTTCTCAGCAGCAGAGGATTTCATTCAAGCCTCTGGAAGCTCTAGTAACTATGAATTAGTTTCTGGCAACTTCTTAGGTAATGGTAACCAAGATACGGGAATTTACTCGGGTGACGATGTGATTGCAGTTGTCCAAAATACAACGGTTGACAATTTTGACAGGTTCACCTTTATTTAGTCTAGTTTTTTAATCGGTTAGAAAAATGATTTAAAACAAAACAAATAGTTGCGACCGCTGTTCTTTTCAATCAGAGATTACACTTATACGAGGGCGAGCACTCCGCGCTTACCTCAAACTATGCGAAACTTGTCCTCGAATGGGTATAGTCGACTGATCGCCAAATTGAGAAAATCCAACTCTAAAGTTATCTTTTGTGTCAATCTTACTGTTAATGAGGTTGAATAAATATCACATGTCTCAAAATAGTACTAATTGACAGCAGATAGTAACTATTTGAGCAAAAAGTATCATTAGTTAATAAAAATTTGCAAAAAATTACTATAGACTTAAGCAAAAATTTATTTACTATAATTATTTTTTTATTTTTTCTAATTAATATTTCAGCTTTTATTTTATAATTTTTATTGCGGAAATTTAGTTTAGATAAAAAGCAATACATGCGACCTATAATCAAAGGATTCAATAAATGCAATCCAATTAATTGTTACGGCAAATTATATTCAATTGACAAATGACCCAAGTTTTTTCTTTGATAGCAAAAACTCAAATAGTAATATATGTCAATAAATTTGTTGTAAAAGCAAACTTTTAGCTTTGATTGAAATCGCGATCGCACTGAGGACGTATTCTGAATAAATTTTCCCTAATCTAGTGATTCATAAATGAGGAGTTAATAATGGATAGAAGAGTACCTACTGAAAACATCATTGGTTCAATAAGCTTAGCTGCTTTTGTGGGCGATCCAGGTGAAGTCTTTAATGGAACTGACTCAAATGACACTTTCTTTGGAGGTTCCAAAGACGACACCTTAATTGGCAATGGGGGCGATGACCAATTACTTGGCGGTGATGGTCGAGATACTTTAGAAGGAAACTTGGGCAATGATACTTTATGGGGAGATTCTGGTAGTGACCGATTAACTGGCGGAGAGGGAGATGACCAATTACTTGGCGGTGATGGTTTGGACGACACTTTAGAAGGAGGTTTTGGCAAAGACACTTTATGGGGGAATTCTGGTCAGGACAACTTAAGTGGCAATGAGGGCAACGATCAATTGCTTGGCGGAGATGATGTGGATCAGTTAGACGGAGGAAGTGGTGATGATACTTTATGGGGAGATTCCGATTATGATACCCTAGAAGGAGGAACTGGTAACGATTACCTCGATGGTTTTGGGGGAGGTGCCGAAGAAGTTGATTCCCTAACTGGTGGCGCAGGTTCTGATATTTTCGTAATTGGCGACTTTGCTGGGGTTGATTATCAAAGTGGCGGTAGTAATGA
>CBDUCX010000403.1:0-4441 GCA_965365755.1 uncultured Pleurocapsa sp. | reverse complement strand
ATTGTTACAAATACCATAACAAAATAAAACCCCTCTTGGGGAGTTGATTTGAGAGCGGGTAACCATAAAAAAATTGTTAAATCCTTTTATATGCAAGAGCTTTAGACGATTAATAATTGGTTTTTGAACTCAAGAAAAAACAGATTAAATTATCAAATGAACCCTATATGACAGCTTTATTACCTGCCGTATTACCTGTGGGCTTAATTATTTTGATTGGCTTTATTGTGGGTCGTAGTTTACCGCTTCAGCGTTCAACCCTATCTCAGCTAGCCTTATACGTTTTGTCTCCAGCGTTAGTGGTTGATAGCCTGTATCGTAATGAGTTGTCTCTCAATAGTTCCAGCAGGCTACTAATGGGATTTGCCTTAACCTCGATCGCTATCTATACCATAGTGGGATTAATTAATCGACTGTTGAAACTGCCCGCCTCTTTGAGTAGAGGGATCACTGCCATTGTGATGTTCCCCAATAATGGCAATATGGGTTTACCTGTGGCGACGTTTGCCCTAGGGGCAGCGGGATTAGAAAGAGCGATTATCTATATGCTAGGTTCCAGTTTTGTCATGTTTTGTTTAGGGCCTGCAATGATCCGAGGCAAAGGAATAATTCAAGGCTTGAAACTCACTGTGCGACTACCTTTATTGTGGTCAATTTTATTAGGCTTAAGCCTGCGTTTGCTATCATTGCAGATTCCCTGGAAATTAGACCAGGGTATTCAACAATTAGGGGCAGCAGCCATTCCCATCGCCCTAGTTGTACTGGGAATTCAATTATCCGAAACTCGTTTTCAGCCAGGGATCAAAGAGATTATGTTAGCGATCGCTCGTTTAGTAATTGCGCCGATAATTGCCTATATGATCGGGAGATTACTTCAGTTAGAAACTCTCAACTTACAGATTTTAGTATTACAGAGTGCTATGCCCACAGCGGTCAATTCATTTATCATTGTCAGTGAATTTGGTGGGGATCAAGATTTAGTAGCAAGAGCGATCGTTACTTCTACTTTAATCAGCTTTGTTACTTTGCCGATCGTATTGTCTTTTATTTTGTAGCTTTAAGCTTTAAACTATTAGGTTTGATAGATTGTCTGATTATAGCGCTCTAATTCTGGGCTTGTTGCTCCGTAGACTCCAGCAATCTGCTGTTGACAACAGGCGATCGCAAATTCATTAAATTCTGTTGCTTCCACGCCATACATGTCTTCAAAGATATCGGGCTTAACTCGACAAAAACGAGGGCGCTGCTCATAGATCTGACATTTCCTCTCGTCTTGATTGTAATTAATACACCAGCCGTCATCTCCCACCATGCTCATATATAGCTCTAGTTCTTCCCTAGATAGATATTCTGCCAAATCTGGTCTATCTTCTGGAGCCAAGTTGCAGCAAGCACCACAGCCCATGACACATTGCCACTTACTAATTTTAGAATACTGAGACTTTAACCTAACTTTTTTCATTTCTGTTCCCATTAATGGCTAAAAACTAAACAACGATCTTCGATTAAATTGCAAATATAGAAATAATCTATAGTCCTTATCGTATTCATTATATTTTCTGAACCAGCAGAAAAAACTATAATAAGCAGACAAGATTTAACGAAGAGTAGAGAAATTCTTATGGCGCGGATGTATTACGACGAGGATGCCAACCTAGATCTGTTAAAAGATAAGACAGTAGCAATTATTGGTTATGGCTCTCAGGGACATGCACATGCTCTCAACCTCAAAGATAGTGGTGTTAACGTAGTTGTTGGTTTGTATCCTGGAAGCAAGTCCAAAGCCAAAGCAGAAGCAGATGGGTTAACTGTGCATCCCGTAGAAGATGCAGCTAAGGCAGCAGACCTAATTATGATTTTGCTACCAGATGAAGTCCAGAAGAAGGTTTATACCGAGCAAATTGCACCTCATTTAACTGACGGTAAGATTTTGGCGTTTGCTCACGGGTTCAATATTCACTTCGGTCAAGTTGTTCCCCCCAAAACCGTAGACGTGATGATGGTTGCGCCAAAAGGCCCTGGACATTTGGTTCGACGCACTTATACTCAAGGACAGGGAGTACCTTGCTTATTTGCAGTGTATCAAGATGCTACTGGACAAGCACGCGATCGCGCGATGGCTTATGCTAAAGGTGTAGGTGGTACTAGAGCAGGTATCTTAGAAACTACTTTTAGAGAAGAAACTGAAACTGACTTATTTGGAGAACAAGCAGTTCTTTGCGGTGGTCTAAGTGCTTTGATTAAAACAGGTTTTGAAACCTTAGTGGAAGCTGGTTACCAACCAGAGCTAGCTTATTTTGAGTGTTTACATGAAGTTAAACTGATCGTCGATCTAATTGTTGAAGGTGGTTTAGCGAAGATGCGTGACAGTATCTCTACTACTGCCGAATATGGTGATTATACTCGCGGGCCGAGAATAGTTAACGAAAGTACTCGTGCTGAGATGCGTAAAATTCTGCGGGAAATTCAGCAGGGAGATTTTGCCCGTGACTTTATTCTCGAAAATCAAGCTGGTAAGCCAGGATTTACTGCTACCCGTCGCTTGGAAGCTGAACATCCCATCGAAGAAGTTGGTAAAGATGTTCGTGCTCACTTCAGTTGGCTCAAAAACGGTTAGTAATACCAGGGTGAGCGAAAAAATCTGTAGAGATTTGGGGACTTGGGGACTTGGGGAATAATGATCTCCCTATCTCCCTACTTCTTATCAACCCGCGTTCATAGAAGTAAAAGCATCCTTAATACCCTTAGCGCCTTTGCGCCTTTGCGAGAGATCTAAAAATTACACTTTAGAACGCAACCTAGTATTAGATCAAAGTAAAATTACTTGAAATAAAGAAGTAGCTGGCAGTGGTTCATCTTGGTTTAAAGTCGTTAGTATGAGTAGATTAACTTTGTTGTGATCGACTGCCAATGCCTCTGTTTCGTATCGTAGCTCTATTCCTTGGTCTTAGTGTCATTTTAGGACTAGCGATCTGGTTGGTGACATCTTTGTCTCACCTATATATGCAGATCTCTTTTACTGCACCGATTCTGGCTAATTTACTGTTACTGCTAGTAATTATCTTGATCGGTTCTTTGATGGCAGGCTATGTCTATTACATCAATAAATCTACTCGTAAAAGTTCTCGGCGCAAGGGCAGTAAGCGTCGTGCTCAAAGAGTTAGAGTCCCAGAAGAAAAAACTCAAGCAGCAGCCCAAAATCTTCAGGCATTAAAACAGCAAGTTGGGCAAATACAAGACAAAATTACCCAAAAAGCCTTATTAGGTAGATCTAGGCAGATTGAGGCAGATCTACAACGGGGAGAAGTTAAGGTAGTTATTTTTGGTACAGGATCGGCGGGGAAAACCTCTCTAGTCAATGCCTTGGTCGGGGAAATTGTCGGGGAAACTAACCCCATTATGGGAACAACGACTCAAGGAGAAACCTATAGCCTGAAGCTTAGAGGAGTAGGCAGAGAAATTCTGATTATTGACACCCCTGGGATCTTAGAAGCGGGAATTGCGGGGACAGAAAGAGAAAAAGTAGCCAAGCAGCTAGCAACAGAAGCAGACTTGCTAGTATTTACCGTAGATAACGACCTGCGACAGTCAGAATACGAGCCTTTAAAAACCTTAGCCGAAATTGGCAAGCGATCGCTTTTAGTGTTTAATAAAACTGATCTTTATACTGATGAAGATCGGGAAATGATTCTAGGCAGACTCAAGGAAAGAGTTAAGTCTTTTATTCCCCCTGGTGATGTAACTGCCGTCTGTGCCAACCCCCAAGCAGTACAGTTAACTAGTGGGGAAATTATCGATCCTCCTGTGTCAATTTTACCCCTGATTAAAAGACTGGTAGCCGTGTTGCGGGCAGAAGGGGAGGATTTGATTGCCGATAACATCCTGCTTCAGTCTCATCGATTAGGGGAAGAAGCCCGTACCATTATTGAAAACCAACGTCGCCGAGAATCAGACAAAATAATTGACCGCTATCAGTGGATTAGTGCGGGGGTAATTGCGGTCACTCCCGTCCCTGTGGTGGATATGTTAGCCACTGCTGCGGTTAATGCCCAGATGGTGATTGAAATCGGCAGGATCTATAACATCGAGCTAGATCTCGAACAGGGTAAAGAATTGGCCTTGTCTCTGGGTAAAACCTTAGTTAGTTTGGGTGTTGTTAAGGGTGCAGTGGACATCTTAGCTAAAGCATTGCAGTTTCACTTTGCTACTTATATCGTCGGCAAAGCCGTCCAAGCTGTATCTGCTGCCTATCTTACCCGTATTGCCGGGAAAAGCTTTATTGAATATTTTAGACGCAACCTCGATTGGGGGGACGGAGGCATTACGGAAGTGGTGCAGCAACAGTTTCAACTGAGTCGGCGAGATGAGTTTGTTAAATCTTTTGTGCAGGATGCCATCTCTAAAGTAGTTCAACCATTATCGGAAGCCTGGGGAGATGAAG
>CBDUCX010000402.1:0-4443 GCA_965365755.1 uncultured Pleurocapsa sp. | reverse complement strand
TGAGGTTTCCTCAGCAAAGGAACGCGCGAGGAAGGGGATTTAGGGGCGAATAAAATAGCTTAAGAGACTAACCGAACAGTATTGAACTTTGATCTATATTGCCTGTAAGTATCGAGTACGCTAATTCCTTAGTACGAGGCTGCAAATCCAATTATTCGGTGAGAGCAAGTGATGTCTTTAGTTAAATTGATGATCACTTTTGGTTCTTATGTTAAGTTCGTCAGCACTATCAGCAATTTCTTCATGGGCATATGAGCAAAAAATCACATAATCCAGTCACAATTAAGTGTACTACTAGCGGATTAGTTACCATTGTGTTCTATTTGGTAACAATCTCGGATGTCTCTGCCTCTTCTGATGCAGACTATAGATTTATGATCTCTGCCGACTGGCATAGTTGCCAGCAAATCAATTCCGCCTATCAAGAAGTTTACGCTTTTGAAACAACTAGCTTTTATGTCAACATCTGCCAAAAAGACGACGTTTATTTCTACTCAGGAGAAGCTAAACAGAGCGATCGCAATTCTATCTTCATTCCTGCTGCACCTCTAGAAAATCATCGAGGGTTTCAAGCAGAAAACGGCAATGTTTCATATCTAGTTATTCTGCCATTTTCAGAACAGACTAATCTTCAATCCTCCACTAACAATCCAACAGAAGCGATTTTAACGATTAAACGAAATGGTCAACTAGTATCAGTAGAATCATCCTTAAATAAATATTGTTATCAATCAGATGCGATCGCCGATTATAATATCAATTTAAACATCCAGGACTATAATCCATTGGCAACCAATCCCCAGCACCAAGATATCGCTTGGGATCTATCATCTAGTAAATCAAGAATTTTACCCGCAGAAATTTTCAACTCTAATTCTCGTTTTGACTTTTACCGTATTGATGGCAAACTACATCGTTTAACTACCTGTAATTAAAAATGTTCCAGAAGTTAGATTAGCTACATTGTCATTGATTAGTTTTAAGTTCTTAGCTTTTAGTTCTTAGTTTTAACCTACAGTAGATAAAGTAGATAGGGTTCATTAAATATAAAACCACAAGTAAAAGAGGTTTTGATGGTGATTATTGGTTTCCCTCTACCCTCCCACTACCTACTACCTACTTTACCTACTACTTACTCCCCTACATATATATAATTGTGTCTATAATTGCCGTTAATCATCTAAGCAAAATTTATCCTGTAGCGATTAAAAAGCCAGGTTTGAAAGGAACTTTAACCCATTTTTTTCGCCGTACCTACCGTGAAATCAAGGCTGTCCAAGACATATCTTTTCAAATTCAACCAGGAGAAGTAGTTGGTTTCTTGGGGGCTAACGGTGCAGGAAAAACTACTACCCTGAAAATGTTAACAGGTTTGATTCATCCTTCAACAGGAGAAGTGAGAGTAGCCAATTATGTTCCCTTTCGTCGTCAACCGCAGTTTTTACGTAAAACTAGCCTCGTGATGGGGCAAAAGCAACAGCTTCTTTGGGATTTACCCGCTTTAGACTCCTTACGTATCAACGCTGCTGTATATAATATTTCCGAGCAAGTTTTTAAGCAGCGTCTGGGAGAATTAGCCGTAATGCTGGGAGTTGAGAATAAGCTCAATCAGCCCGTACGCAAGCTGTCTTTGGGAGAGAGAATGAAGGCAGAGTTATTAGCCGCCTTGCTCCATCATCCTCAAGTCTTATTTCTAGATGAGCCTACCTTAGGTTTGGATATTAATGCTCAGGTAGCCGTGAGAGAATTTCTGCAAGAATATAATCAACGCTATGATGCCACGATTTTGCTGACCAGTCACTATATGGCAGATATTACAGCATTGTGCGATCGCGTTTTATTAATTCATCAGGGACAATTGATCTACGATGGTTTGCTTGATGGTTTGCTTGATCGTTTTGCACCCTATCGAGAGGTAAAGATAGAACTTGCTCAATCTTTGTCTGCCCAACAGTTAGCGGATTTTGGCGAGATTGAATCGATCCAAGGTCAAGAAGTTCGTTTCATTGTACCCAGAGAAGAATTAACAGCTACTATTTCTAGGATTCTGGCACAGCTAAAGGTACAAGACTTGAGCGTTAGTGATCCACCTATTGAAGAAATTATTGGTCGTCTCTTTCAAACAGGACAAGCTTATTCTTGAGAAGTTAGGGATTTGCCAAAAATAAACACTTCCAAACCAAGAGAAGAAATAAATGTTTGTCGGAGGAACAGGCTCTTGTCAATGAGCCAGTCCTATTGATACTAGTTTTGGTCGCTCAAAAAACACAATTTCGTGACTTTTTTCCCCCCTGAGTTTTCCTTTTCTTAACTTCAATTTTCAATTTAACTCTCTTTTTTGTCTTACTCAGACTTTTTCAGTAAGCCCTAATTAAATACAAAGTAACCGAAGCTGGTGGTATTTATATCGAAGTGCCTACCCGTAAACTCGCACCATCTCAAACCTGTCCTGGCTGTGGTGTTAAACGCAAAAAGGATTTGAGCGAGAGATTTCATGTTTGCGATTGTGGCATCCCACAACCTCTGGACAGGGATGTAGCATCAGCAATGGTCATGCTTAATTACGCCAGGGGTAAGGAACTTGCCTCTATAGACGCGAGTAGTTCATCTGCTCATAAAGAGTCGCCTAGCTCTACTTTGTGCGGAAGCATGAAGCGACTGGGGGCGAAGAAGCGTCAGAAACTTGTTCCAAATCTTTGATTTGGTGCAAGTAGTTCATTAGCTAATTATCTAAAGCAATGGGAATGGCGCTTATTTTCGAGTCGATGCAGATAGTTTTTGGCGGCGTACTGTGATGCGTTTTTGGGGATTTTGCTTTTTGATCCAAGCTAAAAATTTACCCATTTGTGGTTCGGCTTTTAAGGCTTCAATGGTATTTAATTCCTTTGCCAAACGCTTATTATCAAATAAAGCATGAATCTGTCGGTGGCAAGCCGAACAAATATCAATTGTCGGACTTATTTCAAGATTTTTGCGCTTGGTATGCTGTCTGGGTATTAAGTGATGTACTGTAAGATTTTTCATCTCACGAGTACATAGTTGGCATTCCATAAGATTATTGTTCTAAATACTATTCATGATAAGACAAATCAAAAGTAGTACAGATAGTGTTGTCATGCCCAAGATTAATCTATCTATGCGATTGCCTTGAAGACAAAGCGATCGCAACTTTTAACGAGGGAGAAAAATCTCATCGGCAGTAAATGCTAAACACCCAAGCTCCAATCGTCATTGAACAACTACCATTACCCAATGTTCTTACACTAGCTGTAACTTTTGGGGAACAAGCTTGTAAAATCAATAGTAGTACTAAAAAGCCACATAACAGCTTCCACCAATCATTCATTTTTTGTTTCCTATTCAATAATTCTTTACTTAATAGTTCCCAAATCCTTTACTTTTAGTATTAATAGGAATGGTGAAAATCCTAGACACGAAGTGGCTTCTCGAAGAGTACCCACAACCAAGGGATTAAGAATCTTTTGCGATCGCCAATTGAGCTACGTTCCCTGGCAGAAATCGACCCCTACTAAATTCCCGTGATTTTAAATCTTGAACAAACTTTTGATTTTTTCTGTATGAGTTTTCCCGAAACACGATCTCCCGAACAATAGCAGTCAACTCTAAACAACATAACGGTAATGATAAACAGGAATAGTGATTACTTTTACTAATAGAGTTAATTAACTAGTTATAATAATTTTTTATGCTATTAAAATCGGCGGTTTGATTTGGATATACTTTAAGCCAAATACCGTAAGAACTGTAACCTGATTACCGTGGAAAATTTAAATATTACAGGCAGTGCCGATATTTCGCTGTTTGGCACCAGTCGAGATGACTTAACCAAGAGTAAGACCTTTGACGGTGGTAGCATGACTATCACCGAGCGTGCGCCATTTTCTGTGAACGCTTCAGTCTATGAAGAAGATGAGGACGCATATATAAATACGGAAGGAAACCGAGAACGACAATGGAGAGTAAGACCTGAAGACGAGGAAATTTACCTTGGAACATTGACATATAGGAATAGTTTTTTTGACCCAATCGATTTCGGTGATACTGCCGTTGGTTCAATCATTGATGTCACTCTTGATACACCAGCCCAAGGGAAGTTACGCGGCAACGGGAATTTTTTCTTAGACATTGATCAAGAGCGAGAAGGACCAGAAACACTTGAACTAGGTTTTCGTGGGGCAGACCCCAACAATCTTGAGTTGATTTCAACAGATAATGAAACCGTTGGCGTAATACCCTACCGTTTTGATTTCATAGGTGGCAGGGTATCGGGTTCTAGTGAAGAGGTAGACCCTTCATTTACCTTCACTGTATTGGATAATACTTCTGTATCTATTGACCTATACGGCAGAGTGTTTGCTCTTGATACTGGTGAATTACCAGTTAATGATGGTTTTGATACATTCTAAGCATTTGTGCGATCGC
>CBDUCX010000401.1:0-4455 GCA_965365755.1 uncultured Pleurocapsa sp. | reverse complement strand
CGAACCCCTAGCTTTAGCTTGGAAGGCTAAGGTATTACCACTATACGACATCCGCAAAGCTTTATTAATTTCAATGACTTAGACATAGTAACATAATCAGTTTGAATAATGTCAAAAATATGAAAAAAAGAATTGAAGAACAAAAATAGACTACTGATCTTAACAGGATGAACTGCGTCAAGAATTTTGTTGCAAAACTTAATTAGGGATTGGTTTTGATGAATTGTGTTTGTAGCAAGGGATTTAAGGAAATTTGAGTTGGAGAAATAAGGGCAAAAAACTTAAACATCTTAATTTGAAGTGCTATCGTATTAAGCTTATTAAAGTAATCTTAGCCTGAGTTATAGCAGAAGTGCTACATTAACTTTCACCAAATAATAATTACGGATGTACTCTACAAAAAGAGTATTTTGTCCAATGCAGTTAACCAGGAGTCAATACAGTTGAATATGATAAACCTGATTGGGGTGGAAATTGATTTTCTTGTTGAAACCTGCTTGCTCATAATTCGACGCTTGAATTGAAACAGAACATGAATAATTGCAAATTCTCATTGCTTGAGCTCAATAAATTAGTTTATATCTTAATTGTGGTGTTGATGACAGCAGGAAAAAAACCTGTTCAAGCAAACTCCATCTCCGTTCTAGATGTAGCTCAAGCTCCTGAATTGCCGCCTGGAACAAATATTGATAATTTGCCTCAAACTCCTTTGCCTGGTATTCAAAAAAAACCAAGGATTAGACCATTACCACCTGTTGAGGATTTTTTAGATAACCTACCAAACCAATTGCCTGAGGGAGATATTCCCGAATCTGAGGTGGAGTTTGAAGTTAAAGAATTTAAGTTAGAAGGTAATACTGTTTTAGAAGAGGCAGAAGTAGAAGCAGTCTTTCAAAAATATCGCGATCGCCCTCTTACCTTTGCGGACTTATTAGAACTAGAGACTAAGTTAACTAGGCTATATACAGACAATGGCTATATTAATTCTGGGGTAGTAATTCCCTCTCAGGATATTAATCAAGGGATAATCACCTTACAGGCTATTGAAGGCAAAATCGAAGCAATTAATGTCAATGTTGATGGTCGTTTAAGAGAAAATTATATTCGTTCTCGTCTAGCCAGGGGCGCAAAATCTCCACTAAATATAGAAGAGTTGCAGGAAGCATTGCAACTATTACAGCTTAATCCTTTGGTGGAGAGTCTGAATGCCGAATTGTCTGTGGGTAGGAGTCGCGATCGCTGGACACTCAATGTAGATGTTAATCAGGGGAATGCTATTGATCCCGTACTGTTTGTTGATAATAACCGTACCCCCAGTGTGGGCAGCTTTCAACGGGGTGTGGAGCTAAATCATAATAATCTTTTAGGTGTTGCAGATAGCTTGAGCTTTGTATTTAAAGATACCGATGGTAGTAACGACTTTGATACCAGCTATCGTGTTCCCTTCAATTCCCTAGATGGTACCTTGGGCTTTCGTTACCGATTCATAGATAGCAATATTATTGAGGGAGATTTTGATGATTTAGATATCGAATCCGAGACTGATGAAATCGAATTTACTCTCAGACAGCCGATCTTACTCAGTGCTAACGCCGAGTCCACTCAAGAATTAGCCCTGGGGTTTGAATTTTCCCGTCAGACCAACGAAGTAACCTTACTGGGTGAGCCTTTTCCCGATCTTTCCCCTGGTGCAGATGAAGACGGGGAAACCAAAATTTCTGCCCTACGGTTTTTCCAAGACTGGACCAAAAGAACTCGTAAAAGTGTCTTAGCAGCGCGATCGCAATTTAGCGTCGGCGTGGATATTTTTGATGCGACAATCAATGAAGGTGACCCAGATAGTTCGTTTTTTGCTTGGCGGGGTCAAGCACAGTGGTTACGACAGTTAAAGTCTAGTTCCAATATTAATTTATTACTTCGTTCGGATATTCAGCTTTCGAGTGATGATCTAGTTCCCTTAGAAACATTTAGCCTCGGAGGGGTGCAAAGCGTTCGTGGCTATCGTCAAGATGTTTTACTAGGAGATAGCGGCGTATTTGCCTCGGCAGAAGTCAGAATTCCTTTCTATCGTTGGAGTAATAATCAAAACAGCTTGTCTGCCGTGCCCTTTTTCGATGTTGGTACTGCCTGGAGTAATTCAGACGAGAAAGATCCCGAAGAAGATACCTTGGTATCATTAGGAGTAGGACTAAGATTAGATTTAATCGATACCTTGAGTGCGCGGTTCGATTATGGTATTCCCCTGATAGATGTAAGCGAAACTGGGGATTCTCTACAAGAAGACGGTTTATATTTTTCCCTGGAATATTTTCCTTTTTAAATCTCGCGAAAGATCACATCATTAGATATAACCATGAGTAACATTATCTCTAAGTTGTTCAGCAATAGTCAGAAGATCGCTAACCCTTTTAGAGGTCGTCAAACTGCCCTTAGCTTTGTGCTTCTGGTGAGTATTGGTATCACTCTCGCCGTATCTCTACCTGTTCGCTCTCAAGCTGATTCTAAAGTAGCCATCCAGCCAGCCAATTTAGCCCAAGAGGGTCAAGCATACTATGAAGCAGGAAAACTAGACCTAGCAATTGAAACCTGGCAACAGACAACGGCAGCTTACAAAGAAGCAGGCAACCCAGCGGGAATGAGAGAAAGCTATCTTAATATGGCAACGGCTCAACAGGCATTAGGACTATATGAACAATCCTGCGGTAGCCTATTAGAGGCATTTGAATTACAAGACAAAACTAGCTGTAGTCAGATTATTGAAGAAGCTCAGTCAGTTGAACCCCAGCTATCAGGAATTGTACCGAAAACTGAAGCAGTAGAAGCAGAAGAAAGATTATTACCAGCAGTGTCTGCTATTAATAAACAGCCAGACGAGATCGACAAAGTTCAAGGATTGCTGCGTTTCGGTGATTATCTCCGCGCCAGTGGTTATCCGAGAGTGGCAACTAAAGCTCTAGAACTGAGTTTGCTAAGTAGTGACAAAATGAATAATCTGAATCAGAAAACTGCCACTTTACTTAGCTTGGGCAACGCACAAAGAGCGATCGCCATAGAAAGGCAAAACCAGTTTTCCCCACAAACAATTGTACTAGATACTATTGCCAACTCTGGAGGAACAGCAGAATCAGCCCTAGCTGACTATCAACCAGCTTTGAACTACTATCAGCAAGCTGCCGAAATTGCGCCGAATCAGTTAGACGGTTTAAAAGCACAACTCAATCGCCTCAGTCTGCTATTAGATGCGGAAGAATTTTGGCAGGGAGCACTCTCTGAACTAAATCGTAACTTTGACATCCTGGAAATCAGCGATCCTGAGTTTCGACAAAATATTAAAACAGGATCAGTTCGTTTAGAAACAGAATTATCACAGCAGCTAGAGTCCGAGATAACTGCTGCGATCGCCAGTATCGAACCCGAAGTAGCGAAACTTCCCCCAACTCGTGCCGGAATTTATGGACGGATTAACCTAGCAAAAAGTCTAATTCGTCACGGTAAAAACGATCAAAATACCGCTCAGATTCTGGCTACAGCTATCCAACAGTCCCACAACATCGAAAATGTTACTGCTGAAGCCGAAGCTATGGGATATATGGGTTTACTCTATGAACAGCAGGGACAGTATCGGGATGCCCGTCGTTTGACTGAAGGTTCCTTACAGCTTGCTCCTACTGCTGAGTATCCTGAGATTGCCTATCGTTGGAACGCTCAATTAGGCAGAATATTAGCTGTACAAGGCAAACGAGATAATGCTCTCAATGCTTATGAAGCCTCTTTTAATACGATTAAAGCCCTCAGGAGCGATTTAGCTACCACCCCAGTAGAGCCAATTTTTCGCGACTACATTAGTCTGTTGCTCCAAGAAGAACCATCAACCCCTCAGTTAGTCCAGGCTCGTGACGTTTTAGAATCCTTGCAGGTAGCGACATTAGATAACTTCTTCCGCGATCCCTGCTCCCAAGTATCCGAAGAACCTGTGGCGATCGATGATGTTGACCGTCGGGCGGCGGTAATCTATCCCATTCTGCTCCAAGATCGTCTAGAAGTAATTCTGACTCTTCCTGGACAACCTCTACGTCGCTATACAACTGCCAATCTTACACAAGATAAAGTTGATAATACGATTAAACAACTTCGTCGCCGTTCCCTAACTAATCCTGGTTTTGCTGAAGCTATTCGTGGTGTACGGGGTAATCCTGGAGCGGAAACAAAACTGAGACAACTCAAAGTATCTCAGGAGGAATCTCTGAAGCAGGATATTTTACCCTTGGCTTCAGAAATATATAGTTGGTTAATCGAACCTGCTGAGGCTGATTTACAAGCTAGCGGTGTCAAAACTCTGGTATTTGTCTTAGATGGTTCCTTACGCAATATTCCGATGTCGTTGTTATATGACCAGAAAGAGAAGAAATATCTGATCGAGAAAGATTACAATATTGCTCTTAGTTCTGGTTTACA
>CBDUCX010000400.1:0-4530 GCA_965365755.1 uncultured Pleurocapsa sp. | reverse complement strand
TCAGCAAAGGAACTAGTGGCAACGGTTTCCTCATGAGCATATTTACCATGAATAATTGAAGTGTAATCACGCTTTTTATGCTTTTCAACAGAATTCCAGACCTTAGACACCCAAGGACAAGTAGTATCCACGATTTTACAGCCTTTATCCTTGAGTAGCTGCATTTCTTGAATACTGGCACCAAAAGCAGGGAGAATGACTACATCACCCTGATCAACTACGGAAAAGTCTTTGGACTCCCCAACGAGTTCGATAAAACCCACATTCATCTCTCGTAAACGCTGATTAACTGAAGGATTATGGATGATTTCGTTAGTAATCCAAATTTTTTCGTTGGGGAAATGCTCTCTAGCCTCGTATGCCATAGCTACAGCTCTTTCCACGCCCCAACAAAAACCAAAAGACTCTGCCAAACGGATAGTTACATCCCCTATTTGGAGACGATAGTTGCGATCGCGAATCGTTTGAATCAAATCACTTTGATACTCGGAATTCATAGTTCCGGCAACTTCAGCATCATGTCCAAATCCCCGACGGTGATAATTTTCTGACTGTTGCAAAGAACGTTTGAAAGCTTTGGTATCTATTTTTTGATTGGTCATATGCTTTAAGAAAGTGATTGTCCACCCTTGTCAACTATGCAAACTTATTTAGGAATCTATTTTACATTTTACAGTAGGGACTATCCTCATTTTTTATCGTCTATTTTGATAGACAAAAACTTTTCTGTTGCTCTTTAATAGGGGGCAACAGCAGCAGTTCCCGTCAGTATTTGTTCCACCTGAACTTGATATGAAATGATAGAGAAGTAGCTTATGTCGCATTCTCACCATCGGTTTTTGCCACTAATTGTACCTGTCCTGGTGCTAACTCCTTGGCTGACCAATCTTCTAACCAGACTTGATAAGGACTTGCTTGGACTCCTGCTAATCCCATTGCGCCACGGCTAAAACGCTCTTTTTGATAGAAGGATTACCGATCAATATCGCTGATAGTAAAGTAAGCAAAGTAACTTTACGACGGATATTTATTAATTAGCTGCTTTAATTCTTTATCCATTATTGGTATTGTCTCCAATAGTTTCTCTCAAAATGCACTTTTGCACTTTGCTTCTTCTTTTGGCGTATCTGCTGGAATAGTTACAGAGCAGCTATGTTTGGGTCGGGATTTTAGTTCTCTTAATGCTTCCAGGTCATTTCGATGCTCAAGTAAATACTGCTTTAACTCTCTTTGAATCATAGTTTTATAATTCATCGCCAATTTCTATATTGTGTGTTGCATTTGATTCCCCTCTCAAAAATTGTGCATCTTTTTCTGGAAGAGAAGGATTGATGCTGATTCCTGAGCCAATTTCAAAACCAGCTCGGGTACTTAGTTGAGGCAAAATCTGGCAGTACCAATGAACTTGCGGCTCTTCTGTCTTGTAACGTACGGCGCTATTAATAACATAATTATAATCAGGATTATTTAGTTTTTGATAGAGATTAGCCAACACTCCTTGCAAAATCTGAGCAAAGTCTTTTTTCTCAGTATGGGAAATAGACCCAAAGTCTGCTTGATGGCGTTTTGGCATCAGCCAAATTTCACAGGATACTTCAGCAGCGAAAGGAATAAAAGCGACAAAAGACTCATTTTCTTTTATGACTCTCTTCTGTTGTTGTATTTCAAATTCCAACATGTCGCAATACAGACAGCGATTCCAATGATCGAAGTATCGCTGGGCTTCCTCGTCTTGCCAGCGACGGTTTCGGGGCACAATGCTAGTGGCAATCATTTGAGAATGGGGATGACGCAGAGAAGCCCCTGCTGCTGAACCATGGTTGCGGAAGATAGTTACCATCATAATTTCTGGATCTTCCATGAATGCTCGATAGCGTTGATGGTAAGTTTCAATTAAGATTTCTACTTGTTCGACCGATAGGGTAGCTAGAGTTTGAGTGTGATTGGGACTCTCGATAATTACTTCTTGTCTCCCATATCCAGCCGTTGTTAAATAAATTCCATGGGCAACTCGCTGTGTAGAATTTTGAGGAGTTAAAGCTGGGTACTTGTTTGAGATGACTCGCGTTTGCCATTGCACCTCCTCAGAAGAAGGAAATTCCAAGATTTTAGATTGGAGGACGGTTTCATTCCCAGGACAAAAAGGGCAGGCTTCCAAGTCTTTCGGGGAAATATTTTCTATCGGTTTCTTAGTTTGAAAATCATGGGGGCGTTTGCGACGACTAGGAGCATAAATTACCCATTCTCCTGTAGCAAGATTTAGACGCATCTGACTTGATGACATGAGCTTTTTCGGTTATTCAACCACGAGTTTTTTCTACTGTATAAGTGTAATTAGTTTAATTTCTTCCCTAAAAGGACAGGGCTTGTATCCCATTACCTTCGGTCAAAAATAATTATTCCATTCCTAGATTTGCGACCAAAAATGCCCATTTATCGGCAACTTCTTCAATTATTTTACTAGTGGGTTTTCCTGCACCGTGACCAGCTTTAGTCTCGATTCTGATTAATACAGGATTATCTCCTCTGTGTGCAGCCTGTAAGGCAGCAGCAAACTTAAAACTGTGGGCGGGGACAACCCGATCATCATGATCGGCAGTGGTAATCATGGTAGCAGGATAGGCTGTTCCCTCCTGGAGATTATGCAAGGGAGAATAAGCATAGAGAGTTTTAAAATCTTGCTCATTATCTGGGTTGCCATATTCGGCACACCATGCCCAACCAATGGTAAATTTATGGAAGCGTAGCATATCTAACACGCCGACAGCGGGAATAGCAGCCGCAAATAAATCAGGACGTTGAGTCATACAAGCACCAACCAATAAGCCACCATTACTGCCTCCAGCGATCGCCAATTTGGATTTCCTGGTATATTTATGTTCGATTAACCATTCTGCGGCGGCGATAAAATCGTCAAAAACATTTTGCTTTTGCTGCTTCATTCCTGCTTGATGCCAAGCCTCACCGTATTCCCCTCCACCTCTTAGGTTGGGTACAGCATAAATTCCTCCCATCTCCAGCCAAATTAAATTACCGACTGAGAAGCTAGGAGTCAGAGAAATATTGAAACCACCATAGGCGTATAAATAAGTAGGATTATTGCCATCTAGCTCTATCCCTTTTTTGTGGGTAATGAACATGGGTATTTTTGTACCATCCTGGCTGGGATAAAATATCTGCTGGGTTTGATAGTCGTCGGGGTTAAAATCTACTTGTGGTTGACGGAAAAGTTTACTTTCCCCTGTGGTCATGTCGTAGCGATAAATGGTTGCAGGAGTGGTAAAGCTGGTAAAAGTATAAAAAGTTTCCGTATCCCGTCTCTTGCCCCCAAAACCCCCCGCAGAACCAATACCAGGTAGTTTTACTTCACGGACAAAAGTACCATCTAAATCATAAATCTTAATCTGCGATCGCGCATCTTTCAGATAATTAGTGACAAATTGATTGTTCAATAGTACGACGCTTTCCAGGGTTTCTGCGGCTTCGGGAATAATTTCTTGCCAATTGTGCTTCTCGGGATTATCTAAATTAATCGCAACTACTTTACCTTTCGGTGCCTGGAGATCTGTCTGTACCCAAAAAACACCTTGGTCATGATCAATTACGCTATAGCTGGCTTCAAACTCACTAATCAATTCCACCACTTCACTATTAGGCTGTTGGAGGTTTTTATAGAAGACTAAATTTTTACTGTCTGTACCTAACCAGATACCGATAATCAGATATTTGCCATCTTCGGTAACGCTGCCACTGAAACCCCATTCTTTTTGATCTGGACGATGATAAATTAGAGTATCTTCTGTTTGTTCTGTACCTAAACGGTGATAGTAAAGCTTTTGGTAGTAATTAACGTCTTCTAATTTGGTTTGTTCATTAGGCTCATCGTAACGGCTATAGAAAAAACCTTGATTATCTTTTGTCCAAGATGCGCCAGAGAATTTAATCCATTTAAGATGATCAGTATTATCTTCCCCAGTGGTAATATTTCTCACTCGATATTCTACCCAATCTGAACCAGCGTTAGATAAGCCATAAGCCATCCAGTTGCCATCATCACTGATCGATAATCCTGCCAGAGCGATGGTGCCATCTTCTGATAAGGTATTGGGATCTAAGAGAACTTTTCCCGACTCATCTAAAGAGTTGAGGGTATATAAGACGCTTTGATTTTGTAAACCATCATTCTTAAAATAGAAATAACGCTGACCACGTTTAAAAGGACTGCCATATTTTTCATAGTTCCATAGTTGGGTCAATCTTTGCTGTATCTTATCTTTAGCAGCAATAGTCTCTAAATAGCCAGTTGTAACTTCGTTTTGTGCCTTGACCCAAGCCCTGGTTGAATCTGAATCGGGATTTTCTAGCCAGCGATAAGGATCTTTGACCTCTACTCCGTGATAATTATCACTTTGTTCTGTTTGAGCTGTATGAGGATAAACCAGGTTTTTACGCGAAAATGTCACTATGAAAACTCCAAAAACATTCTTTTTACAGGATACCGAAGTAAGTAGTTAGTAGTTAGTAGTTAGT
>CBDUCX010000399.1:0-4537 GCA_965365755.1 uncultured Pleurocapsa sp. | reverse complement strand
TAAAGATAAATTTAAATTTTGGGACTAGGATTAATCTACCAGAGGGGCTGCACTAAGAAAAGCATTTTAAGTCGAGCTTGCTGAAAAATTGAGATTTGGCTACTGTTTGGTAATTTTCTGATAATTAATTACCCCAAAAACTAACCAGAAAACAAGTAGTCCTGAAGTCAAGAATAAAACAGGGATTGAACCAAATTGAACTATGAGGACTGGTGCCGCAGCAGTAAACAAGCCTCCCCCCACAATCGGTTCAAAGAAAAGTTGTTTATAGGCAAAACTTTCAAAGGCAGCGGTTTTATTTTCAGGATCGACCATGCGAATTAATAAAATTCCTGTGGCAGTCACTCCCATTGACTGTCCCATATCTCCTAGTCCTCTCTCAAACCAATGAATAGGAATGATGCGGGGAGCAATTACGACGAAGGCAAAGATGTTCCAGATAATCCCTATGAGGGAAAGACTGACAAATACTCCCAAATTATCTCCCAGAATAGTTAAATCAAGACCTGCGATCGCTGTAATAATAACTACATCGATCGCCACACCGCCAATTCTTTCCTGCATCTGGCGATCAATCAGATAATCTATGCCTAATCTGTTCATGATTAGCTGAAGCATAATCCCGCCAATCAATGCCATGGGGAATAAGGGAACAGCTTCGATTATTTCTAAACCATTTTTGCCCCAAGAGACTGATTCTAGCCAAAATAATCCTTGAAGAATTAACCACCCTAGAGCGATCGCAATTCCTGTAAAACCAAAATTAAGGGAAAGCAGATCAATTCCTAGCTGTCCTATCGTTAATGCCTCTGATTCTGTTTCTTTGGTGACAACTAACTCTTGCTGTCTGGCGGTTAAATTTTCTTGCTGGATATGGCCTTGCTTTTGTCCCCATTGAATTAACCAAGTTCCCCCAACAATACCAGTAATGATGCCCACGGTTGCTAAACCTAGGGCTAAATTTCCCCCTTCCGAAAAACCCAGCTTATCAAGGGTAGCAGCCATTCCTGCTGCTGCGCCATGCCCTCCTTCAAAGCCAATTTCAATCAGGGTTGCTGCTAAAGGATCGATGTTAAACAAGGGAATTAAAATAAAAGTAACCGTTAGAATACCAAATACATATTGTCCCCAAGCTAAACTTTGACCAAAAGCAACCTGGGGCGCAGTTTTACGCCAGATATCTTGAGGATTAGGAATATTTTCTCCGAGAAATAAAGCGGCAAAAACAATATTGATAAATACCCCAGGACATTGCACCCAGATCTGCTGCATGGTTTCGGGGAATAGACCACTAGCTAAACTAGAATTGGAATTAATCTTTAAGGCGATCGCTCCTAATACCTCTGCACCCAACAATAAGGCGATCGCTCCTGCGATAATTGATTCGGGTAAGTATAACTGCTGGAGTAATTTAACTTTCTGCTTGATATATACCGATACCAACAATAAGATCGCCAAGATAATAAAGGCGAACAGGACGCTTAATAAGTCGAACATATGGTTATCAGTATTGGCTCACAAGTTATTGATATTTCTTAGTCCTTTAGTCAAACTATATTTTTGCAAGTTTTTAGTCGCCTCGCGCACCTTGATTAAAATGTCCTCCCATTAGAAGCACCCAAAATCAGTGAGTTTGCACTGTGTCCAGATGGCGACATATCTGGATATGCGTATCCAACCAAGGCTCAATTGCGCTATTCAATAGTTGTGGTGGGCTGATTCCCACACTTCCCTTCCTCGTCCCATTAGAGCAGGTAGGGGTTATTGAACCTCCTCCTCTTCATCAGCTTCTATTGGTGGGACAGGAGCAACAGCAGCGATCGCATCATCCTTATCTAATCTTTGAACCCTGACCCCAGTGGCATTACGGGATTGCAAGGAGATTGCCTGGACTGCCTGGCGAATCATAATACCTCTATTGGTGACAATCATCAGTTCATCATCGGGGTTGACAATATCAATTGCTACCAGTCGATCATCTTCAGACTTAAACTTAATCGCCCGTACTCCCATGCCCGCTCGATTTTGCAGACGGAATTTAGCAATGGGGACTCTTTTGCCATAGCCATTATTAGTAATCGCTAATAACCAAGGTCCTTGATCTACTTCTTCGTTAACCAAGTCTTCTCCGTTGTCCTCATCCTCGTTGTCTCCTGTCTCATCAATAGTGGCAACAATCTGGGCGGGAATAATGTCCATGCTGATTAATTCATCTTGACCTCTTAACTTCATGGACTTAACACCTTTCGTCGATCTGCCTAAAGGACGTAACTGCTGCTTATTAGTTTTAAAGTGAATTGCTTTACCTTGTCGCGTACCAATAATTACGCTGTCTTCATCCGTAGCTAAACGTACCCAACGGAGTTCATCTTCGTCCTGGAGAGAAATCGCAATTAAGCCATTGGAGCGAATATTAGCAAAAGCCGACAAGGCGGTTTTCTTAATGTTTCCCTTGCGGGTTAACATTACTAGATATTCATCTTCGGTAAACTCACTCACGGAAATCATCGAGGTAACTTTTTCCGACTGAGATACAGGTAACATCTGCACAATGGGAATCCCTCTGGCAGTGCGGGAAGTAGCAGGAATTTGGTAGGCATAGAAGGAATAGACTACTCCGCGATCGCTGAAGAACAATACTGTGTCATGATCACAACAGGTCATAAAATGTTCTATGCCGTCGTTTTCCTTCATCTTGGCGGCAGCTTTTCCCCTGGTGGCACGACTTTGAGCTTCAAAAGCACTGACAGGCATCCGCTTGATGTAGCCTTGTTCCGTGAGCAAAATAACCGACTGTTCATTGGCAATCAGGTCTTTATCTAGTAGTTCTCCTTCTCCTTGAACAATTTCGGTTCGACGGGGAGTGGCATGAACATTCTTGATGGTGGTTAGTTCCGATTCAATAATGTCTTCGATCCGCTCTTTCCTGGCTAAAATATCATTGAGATCGGCAATTTGAGTTTGCAAATCATCATGTTCCGCCTGGATTTTTTCCGCTTCTAAAGCAGTTAAACGACGTAACTGCATTTGCAGAATGGCATCCGCTTGAGTCTGAGATAAGCCAAATCCTTCAACCAACTCATTTTTAGCCGTAGCGGTATCCGCTGCACCACGGATTAGCTGAATAATGGAGTCAATATTTTCCAGCGCAATTAATAAGCCCTGTAATAGATGATCTCTTTCCTCTGCTTTGCGTAGTTGGTAACGAGTTCTTCTGGTGATTGCTTCAACACGGAAGTCTAGGAATACCTCTAAGAAGCGACGAATAGTTAATAATTGAGGATCATTGTTGACTAATGCCAACATATTTGCCCCAAAATTAGTCTGAACCGCAGTTTGCTTATAGAGGTTATTCAGAACAACACGAGGGTAGGCATCCCGCTTGAGTTCAATGACAATCCGCATTCCTGTGCGATCGCTCTCGTCTCGAATATCGGAAATCCCGTCAATCTTTTTATCATTGACCAGATCGGCGATTTTTTCAATCAGAGAAGCTTTATTAGTTTGGTAAGGCAGTTGGGTAATAATAATTGCTTCTTTGTCTGCTCGACCACGCTGTTGTAAGGTTTCAATCTCCGCTACCCCCCGCATGGTGATCGAACCCCGTCCTGTGGTATAGGCTTCCTTGATCCCTGCTCTCCCAATGATCTGTCCCCCTGTGGGAAAATCGGGCCCTTTGATATACTGCATCAATTCGAGATCACTAATCTCTGGATTGTGAATCAGGGCGATCGCACCTTCAATTAACTCACCCAAATTATGCGGGGGAATATTAGTCGCCATGCCCACAGCAATACCAGATGAGCCATTGAGCAGCAGTTGGGGAATCCTGGCCGGTAAGACGATTGGCTCTTGCTGCGAACCATCAAAGTTATCAGCAAAGTCTACTGTTTCTGCTTCGATATCTCGTAGTAGAGAATCTGTAGCCAAAGCCTGTAGACGACACTCGGTATAACGCATCGCTGCGGGAGGGTCGTTATCAATGGAACCAAAGTTACCGTGTCCATTAATCAAAGGACTTCTCATGGAGAAATCCTGAGCCATCCTCACTAAGGCATCATAAACAGCAGTATCACCATGAGGATGATATTTACCTAATACTTCCCCGACAACACGGGCGCATTTACGAAACGGGCGGTCTGGGGTTAATCCAAGTTCGTACATCGCGTACAGGATACGCCGATGGACTGGTTTTAGACCATCCCTAGCATCTGGTAACGCCCTGCCGACAATTACGCTCATGGCATACTCCAGATAGGAGCGCGACATTTCGTTACTTAAATCAGTGGGGATAATCCTTTCTTGGGATGTGGTCATACTCTGAAAAACTCCAAATATATGCAATAATTTGGATTAATGGCTGATAAACTCTCCTAAATTCTTTTTTATAGCCAATAAAGCCCAATATGGTAGCATTGTAGAATTAAATTCTACCATATTTTGCTCCTTTCTGGTGGCACAAAAACCCTACTACATCTACCACAGAAGTCTCTGGTATCCCCAATAATTCTTAAGGTCTAGTTTCTTTTTAGTTTTT
>CBDUCX010000398.1:0-4556 GCA_965365755.1 uncultured Pleurocapsa sp. | reverse complement strand
AAACGCCCCACTAAAACAACAGTCGAGAATCACTACTTGATGCTTACAGCGACTCTGACTCATTAAATCTTGAATCCAGCTAGCAGCTACGGCGGTTGACCAAATCAGCTTTCCCTGGTCATTCTTACGAGTATTATTGGTAGCAAAATACAGTTTACCTCGGTCATTCTTAATTCCATGACCAGAAAAAAAGAGTAATACTAAGTCGTCTTTCTGACACTCTGAAAATATGACTTCAATCTCTTCCCGCATAGTCTGAGCATCGGGATCTAGTCGTATTTCCACCCGCTCAAACCTTCCGATGGCAGGGTTTTGCAAGACATTCTGCATTGCCTCAACATCTTTGGTAGCTTTGGGGAGAGGAGTTAAATCCGATTGGTATTGACTCACACCAATCAGCAAGGCGATTTTGGTCATAGGAGACTTTTACTTTAATTTGGAGAGCTTTTCAATTGCTGCTACTGCATCCTCCAACTGTTGCTTACTCCGATACTCTAGTTTATAGCATTTGCTCTTATTAGAAAATTCTAATTTTAGGGTTTTACCATAAAAACGTTCCCCCAAGGTATTCAACAGTGCCTTGCTATTTTCCACTCGAAACACCGCCGATAGCATTCCAGGGATGAAGTTGGCTAGTCCTGGTTTACCTCCTGGGGGAATATCAGACTCTCTGATTAACTCAACATCCTCGACCAATTCTGCTATTTCCTGTTGCAGATTGCGAGTCAACTCTTCCAATGCTTCTGCTTCTAAATCAGGGTCAGCATCACTAAGATCGATCTTAACCTGAACCTTCGCTATATCTGTCATGCTGTGACTTCCTCTAATACTTTTTTAGAATTTTAGACGAAATGAAGCTAAGTCATAAAATCCCCCAGCGATGAACGTGGCAAGGATGTCAAATCTGGAATAGTTGATCTAGCTTTTGATATATACGCTCACTGGCATATTCCTCTTGAAAAGTAAGGTTGGCGGCTAGGGAAAATTCTTGACGAAGTTGTTCATTATTTAGTAAAGTCAAGACTTTGTTAGCGAATACTTCAGGTTCATCAGCGATATAAACGTTGACACCATCTTTCAATTTCAAGCCAGAGGCTCCTACTGTAGTAGTGACAATTGGTAGAGCATAAGCTAAAGCCTCCTGTAGTTTGACTTTAGTGCCTGCACCCTTGAGTAAAGGACAGATATTTACTTTAGTATGAAGATAGATGGTCGATAGATTTTCTACGTAACCCAAAGTAATAATATTATCCGAGAATTTAGCAGGAATTTTGATTACCTCATTAATTGAACCAACCAAAGCTAGGGTAACATCAGGTTTTTGAGCGACGATTTTAGGAAAAACATTTTCTAGAAAAAAATTCATTCCTCTGAGATTGGGACTACGACCAGTACCAACAAATAGCAGATCATAATTAAATTCTCTGTGGCTATAAGAAACTATACTTTTAGTATTGATATCACTATCTAGTAAGTGAGGAATTAATGTCAGTTTTTCTGCTGCAATATAGGACTTGAGAATCTCAAGTTCTTGTAGGGAATTAACAATAACTTGGTCAAATTTATTTAAAACTTTTACTTCTTTGATTAAGTTTTTTTGATAGTCAAATTTTAATTTTTTTAAATAGTCAAGGTCATTTATTACCAAACGTCCCTGACAAGCAAGGTCATGAATATCAAGCAAAATTTTTATATTTGAGTACTTTTTAACCTGTGTGGCTAGAGGAGCATAATCAAGATAGTTGAGCCAAAGATAATCATACTTTTCTTGGTTAATCAATTTGCTAACGAACTGGACATAACCAGGAGGAGCATAATAGTCAGTATCTATCGGTAGTTGTTGACCTAATATTCTTTGATAATAAAAGCTTTTGCTACGAGAATAAATAAAGTCAAATAAATTAGCTTCTCCTTGATAAAGCTGAAAATTGTTAACCAAAGTTTTTACTGCTAAAACATCTGCGTCTGTCCATTCAATTTTTCCCGTAGTATTGCCACCAAAACCATCAACCTCGAAAAAATCCTGGCGACTATGAAAATAGTTTAAAATTCCCATAACTCTGCGTTTATCCCCACCATCCACAGGTATTGGTGGACGATGTAAATGAACTAAAACTTGGCAACGCTTGGGAGACATTGGTTCTTTTTCTATTATTTTTTTCTAGAGTAGCAAAATAGACTGGATTAATTTCTAAACGACAATCATTTATCTTTAATTCTCTATTTGTTTTCTTCAGTCCAATTGTCTAAATTCAAACCAGCGATTCTTTGATAATGGCGAGTATTATTGGTAACTAGAGTGAGTTTTTCAGCGATCGCTACAGAGGCAATAAGTAAATCAAAATCTGCTACTGGCGTTCCTGCTTGACGCAGTTGCGCTTTTAACTGACCGAATTTTTTCAGGGTATTATTGCTTAAAGATAATACAGTGATAGATTGAATAAAGGTTTCAGCAGTTTTTAGATTTTGTTCGATTTTATTGGAGTTGTAAGCACCAAAGTAGAGTTCTGTTGCCGTAATTACACAAATAGCTATATCCGACCAATCGACTTGCTCTACTTTAGCTCTAACTGTCGTTTTTCCTTTTAGCCAATAGATACAAATATCAGTATCGAGTAAGTATTTCACAATAATTAGATGGAAGTTCAATTGCTATTGCGACTGTTATATATTTCATTGATTATTTCTGTTTCCTCTCTTTCATCTTCCCAAGTACCGAAAGTAGCGGCTAAGGCTTGAGCTTTATTCTCTTGAGCATTTTCTATTTCTTGTTTAATAGTTTTTTGAGCGATATTTTTAATTATTTCTTCTAGTTCTCCCCTCGTTAAATTACCTATTGTTTGTTCTGATTTTGTTGGCTTAGTCATGCTTGGAAATACCTCGAATTAGTTTGTTTCTTTACAAATCAGTATTGCTCACCCTACTCTTATTGACGTGAGTTCGACGAAGAGATATTTGATAAATTTGGGCTGGGTTAAGGGGTCAAGGTCAACGGGAAAAGGTTATTCTATCTTTCCTTTAACCCTTACCCTGTCTTGGTGCGCGTACATGCGGCGAACTGAGCGCCTTTGTTTAGCTGACGTTTCGTCAGCAGGGTCGCACCGCTTTTACCTTTTACCTCCCCAACACTAGTAGATTTTGTACTCATCGAACTCACGTTTATTGGTATTTTATTTGATAGAAATGACCTAAGCTATCTTCTAATTAATTTGACTCACCTACTTAACAAGCTTCTTGCTACAGGCTTGCTCATAAACCGATTTAATTTGTTGTGCAATTACTGACCAAGTATAGTTACGTTTGACGTATACTTGACAAGCTTCGCTGCTGGGTAGTTGTCTTTTCCCTGACAGTGCTTCCATAATTCCTTGAGCTAACTGATCAACAGAAGCATCTTCTAGCAGCAAATCCGCACAAAAGGGTTGCAAAATTTCTGGTATGCCCTCAATGGGAGTAGCTAGTACTGGCGTACCTACTGCTAACGATTCCACAACAATCAAGCCAAACCCTTCATAAGCAAAACTGGGCACGACGGAAAAATTCGCTGCCCGATAAGCGAGGGGTAATTGTTCATCTGGTAAATAACCCAATAAACTGACATGATTAGTCAAATTTAAGTCGTTGATCTGTTGCTGCAAAGTCCCCGCTAAGGCACCTTTTCCTGCAATGTATAGCAATATATCTGGATATTGAGTTCTGACTCGATCAATTGCGGTCAGTAAATTTTCTAAACCCATTCGTCTTACAAGTCGTCTGACGCAAAATAGAACTATGCGCTCTTGTTGCCAACCCAGTTTATTCCTAGCTTCAGTGAGGGAAAGGTCGGTTTTAAACTGGTTAAGATCCACTCCCCCAGGAATAATCTTAATCTTGTTTAGTGGCACGCTATATTGCTGATGTAAAAGATCTTTAAAAGCCTGAGAAAGAACAATTAAACTGTTGGCACGACGATAGGTAATTTTTTCTAAGGTTTTTTTGCCCAAAGTTGCCCAGGTTTTCTGGTTTTCGGCATTACTTTCTAATGCCCAAGGGCCGTGGAAATGGATAACTAAGGGTAGGTTTCCCAATTGATTGAGAATCGGAAAGGCATACAGAGCAAAATGAGCTACAACCAGATCGTATTCTGCTTCTGCTGAGGTCAATTGATGTTTTACGGATTGTCTGATTGCCTGTAAACGAGTTAATAAAGAAGCTTCATTGGGAGCAAAAGCTCGTATTTGTCCGTTGGTAGCGATCGCTGCTTCCTCAGAACCAGTGACTAATCCCTGTAGATCAACACCGACATTTGGTAGATTACGAATGCAGTCGTAATAATAGCGACTTACTCCTTCTGGCTGTTCGGGAAACCAGCTCATGCCGATTTGTAGGGTTTTCATCTTGGCAAAAAATGGGTTCAAATTTGATTTAAGTAGGTCGGTATAAATAAAATTAACTTGTTAAGACTGTTAGTGGTTAGTGGTTAGTGGTTACTAAAATCTTTAACTCGTTACTTGTTAGTCATTTACTCATTACTCATTACTCATTACTCACGAGCAGTTAACTAAACTTGTCCTAAC
>CBDUCX010000397.1:0-4561 GCA_965365755.1 uncultured Pleurocapsa sp. | reverse complement strand
AAATTCAACATACTCCTGAATTTTTAAAAACTTATAACCAAAGAGCAGGAATTGATGGATTTAAAACCCAAAACTAGTTAGTTTTGTTTATTGGATCTATAAAACAAATTGGTTAAATATTGCGTTTGAATCTTTTCTGATTACTTTCGCCAACAGTATCTTCGCTAGTTTTACCCCAAGTAGGTGAGTCTCGGTGATCTAGCTAAACAGAATACAGGATTTACGTCTCTTTATCTTCCAGCATATCCATTGCCATTTTTAAACTAACTTTCAAACGATTGAGAGAAGCTGCTAATATGCCGATTTCGTCATTGGTTTTTTGTTCAAATTCCATATCCATATCTCCCATACTTAGCTGTTTAGAAGAATATGACATTTTCTTCAGTGGATCGGTAATAGTAAATTTAAGGAAGAGGTTTAGTAAGATACTTGCTAGAAATAAGAAGATAAGAATCTTACTAATTACCAAATTACGAAGTTGACGTGCAGCATTGAAAACCTGGCTCGACGGTACTGAAATAATTTGCGCTGCTACAATTTCATTCATTTTCCAACCATAACCATTGTCGCTGCCATAAGATGCGATCTGACTGGCAGGAGCGTCTTTAGGATCACCATGACAGCGCAGACAAGTCTCCTTTTCGATTTTTAGAGGGCGAGCAATATAAAAGATTTCTCCTCCAGGAATTGAGCGGAAACCTTGCCTTTGTTCTTCGGGATTTTCGATAAAGGAGTTAACAATTTCCGTTTCAAACTTATCTGCCTTGTCTCGAATGTTGGTGGGATTGAGAGTTGCTTCCTTGTAGAAAAACTGACTATACTGCTCGTCAGAGCGCAAATGCTCAAATACTTCTCGCGCAGAATAGGCAGGAATTGTTTGGGGCAAGAATACCTCTTCGGTTTCTAATCGAGATGATAATTCAGGGTAAATCTGAGTGCTTGTGTAGTTGCGAATTGAATTCATCGTCTCAATTAATATTGAAGCTTGATCAACAATTACTTGTTCGGCATAACCTTGCAGAACTCGGGAAAGGATTACTCCTGAAACGATGGTCAGAAACAGTACAATAATTGCTAAAAGAATATTAAGCTTAAGTCCTAATTTGAGATTCTTATACATTTTATTATCTTGTGTCTTGATATATGGCGCTAATGCTACTTTAAAGGTTATATTTTTGCCAATACTTTAGTTATTTATAAAAACTGATTACAGATAAAAACTAATAATCATTACCTTAAAATCATAGAAGAAATATGTATTTGCCACGTATTTTATTAATAATAATTATCTTTACTCTGACAGCTTGCGATCGCCCAACCGAGACGAGAATCAATAAATATAGTGTGGGAGTAGTCACCTACGGTCAAAATGACAAATCATTGCAGAAATACGCTGATTTTAAAAACTACATGGGTAATCGGCTTAATGGTTTTATTGAGTTAGAGCCTGCTTATAATGAAGTCAGAGCCTTAGACCAAATAGAAAATAAAAAATGGGATTTAGTCTTTGCCCCTCCAGGCTTGTCCGCGATCGCCATTAGTCGCTACAATTATGAACCACTGGTTCCACTAGAAGGTAGGGATAAAAGCCGATCAGTCATTATTTCCAAGCAAACAGCAACCTTCCAAAAACGTAAAGATTTAAGGGGTGAAACTATTGCTTTAGGGCAAAAAGGTTCGGCAACAGGATATTATCTGCCAATCTATAATCTATACGGACTAAACTTTAAAGAGGTGGTATACGCGCCAACCCCACAGGATATTTTACAGTGGCTGGATAAGGATATAGTTACAGTAGGGGCATTATCCCTAGCAGACTATAATCAGCTCAAACGGGATTTTAAACCCAATACATTCAAGGTTGTTTATCTGGATAAACATGATGTGCCTCCCGGCGCGATTTTAATTAGCGATCGCCTGGAAAGAAATCAGCAAGAACAAATTAGGTTGGCATTGGTTGAAACCCCTTCCTTTATTGCATCTACAGCGGGCTATTTACCCAATGAGAAGCCGTCGAACTATGACTATCTAATTAAAGTTATTAAAAGAGTACAAGAAGTATTGCAAGAATCTCCGATGGTGCTTCAGTAAAGCTAGTACCGCTACGCTTAAGTAGCAAGTAGCAAGTAGCAAGTAGAACGTGTTGCGAACACAATGTTTTCCACAATTCTTACAAAAACCTTAAAAAGATCGGTATTTAGATTATGAGTATATACTCACAATCTAACCTTGTGTTAATCTTAATAATAGTTCCCGGGTTACAAGATGTTTATGGCCAACATAATCTAAAAAACTTGTAGAATGAATGGGGAGAGGCTCATAAGTGACTTTTTTTATATCATGTAAAGTTAAGTGCTTAATTAGAATTGAGTCGTTATCATAAAAGTAAGTAAAATTAAGGTTTTCCTAAGGAGTCGTTTATCCGATGGACTATATAGAGCAAATACTAGATAAGTTGAGAGACTTGGCTCAAAAACTAATTGAAATTTTGTTAGGCCCAGACGTCGAAACAGAAAGAGAAGCCATTCCTATTCCAGTGGATGACCGTCAGGGTCGTCGCTAACTTTAGATTCGCTACTTATTTATATTTATCTTGTCTGAGTTAAGAATACTGGTATTGCATGGACCCAACCTAAATTTATTGGGGCTAAGGGAACCAGAAATATATGGTTCAGTAACTTTGATTCAAATTAATGAATCCTTGAAACTGAAGAGCGAGGAGCTGCAAGTAAGTATAGACTGCTTGCAGTCTAATCATGAAGGTCAACTGGTAGATGCGATACATGATGCCAGGGAAAAGCATCGAGGTATTTTAATCAATGCCGGTGCTTATACTCATACCAGTGTTGCTATTAGAGATGCACTGGCAGGGGTGGCTATACCTACCGTAGAAGTACATTTAAGTAATATTTACACTAGGGAAGATTTTAGACATCATTCGTACATTGCGCCGATCGCAATTGGGCAGATCAGTGGTTTTGGTGCAGATAGTTATTTCTTGGGATTGCAGGCTCTAGTTAATTATTTAAGAAACTGTTAGTTGTTAGTTGTTAGTTATTGGTAACTGCTCACTAAGTCACTGTTGACTGTTGACTGATTAGTCCCAAATACTGCGCCACCAAGGTACGGTTTGGGGTTGGACAAAGATAATTTTATTGCGGATATCGTTAATATCCCAGCCAGTGAGACGAGCAAGGTTTTGCGCTTCTCTTTCTTGTCTGGCGATAACTTCTTGCTGATAGTTTGAGGCTGCGCTACAGGTCATGTCGCCCATAAATGGATGGCGGATGACATATCTACCTTGGAAATTAGAGCGATCGCTCGTTGACTGAAACTTGAGATCTTCGGGGAATTTGTCTCGACTGTAACGAACATGGAGGCGAGTAATAAATACATTGTTACCACCCCAACGATTATTAGGATTTTGTTGATTTAGCCAAAATACCCCCGCGTCTTTTAACTCTTCTTGGTTTAAAGGTTCAGCAGAACAAGGATCACAGGTGCTCATATCCCAGGCATATTCCAAGAAAGCAACCTGCTTATTTTCCTGCTCGTAGGACTTTTGAAACATCGATTGATAAAAGTTTTTGAACTCAGTCTGCACAAACTCTGGTATTTCAGTATCCGAAGGAACTTTGACGGTACGGTAATTAGTTAATTGGACTTGACCTTGAGGAGAGAGTAAATAAATCAATAAATCTTGGTCGCCCTTCGCATTCATCATCCCTAAGCGGATAGGTAACATAAATTTAGGAGATTCATAGGCAATGGAGATTGGTCTTAGTTTTTCAAAGCCATTACTATCAAACTCTTCCAGGTTGACTTTAGCGACAAAAAACTTGAGATTCTGTTTAATATAAGGTTGGAGTAATTCCTTAGCACCTTCAGGAATTTTATAGTCGTTTTCAATTAACCATGTTTCCAAGCCATCCGACTCTTTGGCACTGAGGATTAAGATATCGTATTCCCCAACAGTAAACTGTTCTTCTACAGTTACCCCTAGCTTTTCTTCTCTGATGGAACTTTTTGGTACGCTTGCAGATTCTTGTCTCAAGTCAAAATCAAACAATCCGCGATCGCGTCTTGGTTTTTCACATGGATCAGGATCGAAGTACTCTACTAACCGTGGGGCACTAAATCCATCTAGTCTTTCTAAGATTTTAGAGTCATTGATATGTACCTGTTCTTCTTTTAAGATCACTGGTACAGGTACAACCATAGCGAAGTCTTTAACTTCTCCTTGATAGTCATTGGACATGGTTAAGACTGTTCTGTCATTATCTCTGGCAATAATTACCTGAGAGGCTTGGTTATAAAGACTGCTATCGGCTTTTGCCACATAGAAGCCACAGAATGCCAGTGCTGGTTTGATGCCGAAGATTAGGATTGCACCTGTTAAGAGACAGGAGAATAAGATTTTGAATATTTTCATGATTGATTAGTGATTTGGTTTATTAGAGTCCACAGATAAACACAGATGATTAATCTGCCTGATGACTACTTCTCTGTTTGTAATTTTTGCTGAAATTGGTAGGTTGTTTAAGAGAAAGTGCGATCGCAT
>CBDUCX010000396.1:0-4579 GCA_965365755.1 uncultured Pleurocapsa sp. | reverse complement strand
TGTTTAATTAGTTGTAAAATTCCTGCATACTCTTGTTGTTCGGGGTAATATTCCACGAGTTTTTCTAAAGTAGGAATGGCTTTTTGTGGTTGACCTGTTTGTAAATAAATTTGCGTTAATCCCTCAAGAGCCGTAATATTGCTCGGTTCTCTAGCTAATACTTTCTCGTAACCACTAGCCTGTAACTGCATTTGCTCCTCTACAGCCGTAGCATCCTCTGAATTGCCAGGATTCGCGGCATTATAATCATTTTGACTGAAAACACTGCTAAGTGCGATCGCAATTGTCGAACCAGCAAATCCTAAACCTAAAACTAAGGTGACAACACGAGATAAAGTTCTGCCTTTTTTCTCTTTCTTCTTTTTCTTCTTACTCATAAACCTAAATCCCCTACTCCTTAAAAGTTCCATCCATAGAAAGCTAGTATACCTCCTGAAAATCCTAACCAACAGAGAATGGTCAAAATTAGGGAACAGAGCCAGCGCCTACATCCTGACAACTGCAAGTCTAACTTAAGCAAAAAAACTGCCGCCACTAATACCAAAAGTCGGGCAAAATAATCTACCCGTTGCACCAGAATGGCAAAGGCAAAAGCTCCAATAAAAATTGACAGAAAAGCTCTGACATCAGATTTTAGCCATCTATTTAGACCAACTGTCATTAGAGATACGGGAGAGGTAAAAACAAATACGAGGAGAACGATACCAGCAACCGCAACGCCATAAGCTATGCCAAAGCGAGTTAGTTCAGTAAAAGAATCAAGTAAGGTTTTTTGCTCTAAAAAACGATTGATCCAAGACCCATACATCCATCCTTCTGCTCCGTAGGTTAAGAGCAGTAAGAGCAGAGAAAATGTCAGGGAAAGCCACGAAGTTTTTTTAAGCTTCACTATGGAAAAGAATTATAGGTAACTGATAATCGCTCCAGGACTGCGACCACTAAATAACTGTGCAGTCTTTTGTCTACATTGTGCTAATTACTCTAAAGCAATTATCAATTACTGATTGAACATATCAAACGTTGATTAGCATCAGAATAGAAAATTGAACTATAGCGATTCTCAAATTAATGAAGTACATAGTATAAGTTTTTAGAATTTATTAAACTCCTTTCGCCTTTTACCAGTCACAAGGATTAATGTACTTCACAGAACCGAGAACCGCTATAGCTGCAACTAAGACATACTTTGAATAATGTAGTCAAAGTAAAGGCTAGCCTCTTTAGCGTCTTCTTTGCCTAACAGATCTACTGCGGCATTTTTCAAGCAACGAATGGCATCAACCATTCCAGGGACAGGTACTTCCAGAGAATTGTACATTTCTCTGACACCAATCAAACCAGATTGCTCGATAGGGCCTTTATCTCCCGCCATGACACCATAAGTAACTAGGCGTAGATACCAGCCAAAATCTCTCAGACATTGATTATATTGTTTTTGTCCTGAAGCATTACCACCAGCAGAACGATACTCAGGATGCATTCTAAACAATTCCTTCCCAGCCTGATCAACGATTTTCTTTTCGTTGTTAGCTAAAGTTTCGGCAATGCGCATTCGCCTTTCGCCAGTTGTCAAAAAGCTTTTAATACCTTCTAGTTCGCCGCTACTAGGGTAGCGCAGTTCGTCATCCGCTTTGAGAATAACTTGACTAACTATGCTCATAATATCTGAATAGGTTTAATTAACTTTAATAATCTTGGTATCTCAACAAAGAGAAATCATTGACGGTATGAAATGCCGTGGTTTCCCCAGCTTATTCTAATCCCGTGTTCGCAATATCTTGCCATTCCTTGGTAGATAAAGGTTGTTCTACTAAATCAATCTTAAAAATTGCGATCGCAGCTTGAGTCAAGCTATTAATTATTTTACCAGTGAGGATGCTATCGGAGTGTCTGTTTGACCGATCTTTTTCTGAGGTAATATTCTCCCCTAAATTCTGCTTTAATTCAGTCTTAAATACTTGCTGGTAGAGTTTCTTATCTGTCTGCAAAATCATCGAGCCATGCTGCAATACTGTCTTACCCCGACGTAGTTGTGCGCTCCCAATCAGCTTATGACCTGTTGCTGTGATCAGATCCGAACCTGTGGCGGTAGCAAAGCAATTCTGATGCTGAATATATTCCTTAGTAGCCTGACCATAGTCTAAGTTTACACCAAGCGATCGCCATCCCGTAATTAAAAACTGGCATATTTGTTTATAAACCTCTAACCTTTTCCCAGGAGGAATAGAAGTTATTACGGCATAAGTTAAATCTCCCTGATGTAATACTGCTCTCCCCCCAGTGGGACGACGGACAATATCCAGAGCTTGTCCTTGCCAAGTTAAGTCTTGCCAAGAGTCGGGATAATCCTTTTGGTGATAACCCAAAGATATGGCAGCAGGATTCCAAGTGTAAAAACGCAGTGTTGGAGGATGGTTGCCTTGACGATGCTGTTCTAATAGATAGCGGTCAATCGCCATCTGCATCTTTCCCGATGCCTCAATAGGAGGTATATAGCGCCAAGTAGTATTCAAAGTGAGTTCGGAGTTAATAGTTCGTAGGGACGCAAGGCCTTGCGCCCGTACATTCAGTAGCATTGAGTGTGACTAATAATTTACGCATACAGGCGACTAGAGCAACCTTTTACTGATTTAAGGGATGCTGAGATTTAAGGGATGCTAATTTGGAGTGAGCTAACATAGAAATTCTAATCGATTGTTTACTCGTTGGGGCGGTGCAATTATGCCGAATGGATCGCGAGAGTGGCGTTTATACTAATACCAATTCCCAGATAACAGAATAAACTACCATGAAAGATTCTGCAAAACCGATCGCTCCTATTACCCTACCTAACATACAACATCCCGAAAAAGAGGAACAATGGCTTCAGCAATCCTTACATACCTGGCTAGATGAAGAATTTATCCCTGAAGCAGTCAATTTAAAAATAGCTCAAAGGGCAGCGAAAATATTTGTTCGTCAACGTATGGAAGGGGAGAACGATCTGGGCTCATTAGTAATTGCAATCATTGCCGAGATGCGAGCTTTCGATTTTAATTGCAGTTTTTATAGTGAATTTGCCGTTGCTAATGCCGTAAGCGACTTGATTTTAGATAGTCTAGGAATAGATCGCTGCTGCGGTGAATAAATTTTTGTAATCGGTGAGTCATGAGCAAATTCTCTTGGATGAATGATTGGCGAGATCGTGCTTCAAAAAACATAGATGATGCCACAAGACATTTGAAAAAATTGCTTCCTGTAGATAGTGTTACTAAAAAAGTTACTAGTTGGCTGAGCGTCAGTGATCAACAGGTAGCCGAAATATTAACCACTGTCAGGGCAAAGTTACCCACAACTGAAGCTTTGCTCATTGGCAAACCCCAAGCAGGTAAAAGCTCAATTGTTCGTGGTTTAACGGGAGTATCTGCGGAAATAATTGGGCAGGGTTTTCGTCCTCACACCGAGAATACCAAAAGATATGCTTACCCTTCAGATGAGCTGCCATTGCTGATCTTCACTGATACGGTTGGATTGGGAGATATAAATCAAAATACTCAAAGTATCATCGAAGAATTAGAAACAGAGTTGAAGCAAGAAACTCAGCGTGCCAGAATTCTGATTCTTACTATTAAAATAAACGACTTTGCTACTGATACTCTAAGGCAAGTAGCCCAGCAGTTAAGACAAAACTATCCAACTATCCCATGTCTCCTTGTAGTTACTTGCTTACATGAAGTATATCTATCTAATGTAGAGGATCATCCAGAATATCCACCCGATTATCAAGAAGTTCATCGAGCTTTTAATGCTATTCAAAAAGACTTTGAAGAACTGGGCGATCGCGCTATCTTAATTGATTTTACTTTAGAAGAGGACGGCTATAACCCTACTTTTTATGGTTTAGAAGCGCTAACAGATGCTTTGGCTGAATTACTCCCAGAAGCAGAATCACGAACTATCTATCAGCTACTAGACAATAGTGTTGGTAATGAATTAGGTAATCTTTATCGCAATACTGCCCGACGCTATTTAGTTGCTTTCTCAACTATAGCTGCCACACTAGCGGCTGTTCCTTTGCCTTTTGCTACCATGCCTGTATTAACTGCTTTACAAGTATCTTTAGTCGGACTGTTAGGAAAACTATATGGACAAACTATCTCTCCTTCCCAAGCTGGAGGCATAGCTAGTGCGATCGCTGGTGGTTTTTTTGCTCAGGCGATCGGCAGAGAATTAATTAAATTCATCCCAGGTTTTGGAAGCGTCATCGCAGCATCCTGGGCAGCAGCCTACACTTGGTCACTTGGAGAAGGTGCTTGTGTCTATTTCGGAGATTTGATGGGAGGAAAAAAACCAGACCCCAATAAAATTCAGTCCGTTATGAAAGAATCCTTTGCTTCAGCCAAAGAACAATTCAAAAATATTCAATAGTATAGTAAGGAGTAACAGTTAAAACTTTTTTCTAAATCTCTTAAACTTATATTCAGCAATGCTTTAGGAGCAAAAAAAGCTATCAAAAACCGAGGAAAGTAAAAAAAGATGGGATTTAGGGGTTGACTTTAGAGAGTAGGTTGCCTATATTGGTAAATGCGCGGTTGGAAGC
>CBDUCX010000395.1:0-4603 GCA_965365755.1 uncultured Pleurocapsa sp. | reverse complement strand
TCCAAGAAAATTAAATCTGGTTTTTTAGAAATTAAAGTAGGAACTGCTTGAATCGCTTCATTAACATCACAAAAATTATAATTTGCTTGAGTTAATATACTCTTCATAGTCTCACAAATTTGCTTGCTGTCATCTATGCAAATAACCAATGGTTTATTGTTATCAATAGCTTGAGAAGCTATCATCTGCTTTTGAATAGATAGAGAACTAGGAAGTACGATATCTGGCACTTCAATCAAACCAAGTATTCCTTGACGAATATAAGGAGCGAGAGAAGTAATGAGCAATAGTATATCTTTATTCATTTTGCCAGCTAAATCGCGCAAGGTACGTCGCCCATTAATCAAATAAGTGAAATTTTGGTACACATTAGGGGAAACCATTGTTTCTAAAGATTGTTTTTTTCTAATTTTGGGGGCAAAATTAGGCGACCAAAACTCAAATCCTGATTCTCTCCAATTGAGCCAATCTTGATGGCTTTGTTTTAAGATATGCTCTACATTAATTAGGGTTAAGGCATCATGGAGATTAAAATTCCATATAGAGTTGTCAAATTCGGCATCAATATGATACTGCATTGTACCGAAATTTTCTTGCTGTAAAATATCAAACAAAATATCTCTGATTTGTCCTTGAATAATTTTGATTGCTTCTTCTCTCTGGATTATGTTTTGCTTACATAAAGAAACAAGCAAATGATATGTCTGACATTCTAATGATTTGACATGATGCCGATCAATTTCTATTATTAGGTTTTCTAAATCTTGTATATTGCAGTACTGTAATAATTGTCTTTTTAAGCATCTATTGCCGTGATGACCACCGTCACAGCCAATTAATCTACCTAGATAAAAGTAGAATTTCCAGGAAAATTTGGCAGAGGATTTGATTTCTATTTTTCCACTGAATTCTCTTTTTTTGAGATAAATTAATTGTTCTACGAGACTACTAGTTTTTTGAGATCTATATTTTTGATTATTAACTGCTTTAATCATGGCAATAAATTTATTATTTTTTTTTATATTGTGACCAATATAAATAGTCAAGGTGAAAATAATAGGTATGAAATAGGGAAGAAATCGGGATAATTATAAATTTAATATTTATTAATCTAAAGTATGATCAAGATCACAGCCAAAGAAAAATTCATTGGCAATTATGGAAATAAAAACTTTTTTATTTTCTCTTGGAAAAGTATTTCCAGATTCTAAGATGCACGAAAACCAATCTTCCCAGGGACAAATTGCTCCAACTGAAAATATTCTTAATAATGAATCGACAAATTCTACAACAGCATTAGATACCTCGATACAGTGGGAATCTCTGGGGGATAGTGAGATTTGTACAAGAGAACTAGAGCGGTTTTTTGGGCTTTCAATCGATCTGCTTTGTATTGCTGGTTTTGATGGGTATTTTAAACGTCTTAATCCCGCTTGGTCAAAAACATTTGGTTATAGCGATGCTGAACTATTGGCAAAGCCTTACTTGGAATTTGTTCATCCTCAAGATCGCTCTGTAACTATTGCTGAAGCACAGAAACTAGAGGCAGGATACGAAACCACAGAGTTTCAAAATCGTTATCGCTGTAAAGACGGCTCTTATCGCTGGTTGAGTTGGAATGTAAATGTATTCCCCAAGGAGCAATTACTCTATGGTATTGCTCGTGATATTACCGAAAGTAAGCAAAAAGAAGAGGCTTTACTTCAAAGCCAACAGCAACTACACCAATCAGTTGAATATTTATCTAATTTAAAGTATGCTCTTGATTGCTCGGCAGTCGTGGCAATTACAAACCGACAAGGCATCATTACCGAAGTCAATGAAAAATTCTGCCAGCTATCTCAATATTCCCGCGAAGAGTTATTAGGTCAAGAGCATCGTCTGATTAATTCTGGCTATCATCCCTCAAGCTTCTTTAAAGAGTTGTGGTCTACCATTGCCCGTGGCAGAGTATGGCAGGGAGAAATTAAAAACCGCGCTAAGGACGGTAGTTGCTATTGGGTAGATACAACTATTGTGCCTTTTTTAGACGATCGCGGTCAACCTTGGCAATATTTAGCTATCCGCTTTGATATTACCCCACGTAAAGAAGCTGAAGCTGAATTAAGAAAAAACGAAGAACGCTGGCAATTAGCATTACAAGGCAATAACGACGGAATTTGGGATTGGAATCTGCAAACTAACGAAGTCTTTTTCTCCACTCGCTGGAAAGAAATGTTAGGTTACGAAGAACATGAAATTACTAATCATCTCGATGAATGGTCGCAACGAGTACATCCCGACGATTTAGAAGTTGCTATCCAAGACATTCAAAACCACCTAGATCAGAAAACCGAATTTTACATCAATGAGCATCGAGTACAGTGTAAAGATGAAAGCTATAAGTGGATTCTCGACCGTGGCAAAGCCCTCTGGGATAAAGCAGGTAATCCTATCAGGATGGTTGGTTCTCATACCGATATTAGCGATCGCAAACATAGGGAGGAAAGACTGCGACTGCTCGAATCAGTTGTAGTTAATGCTAATGACGTAATTTTAATTGCCGAAGCCGAACCGATTGACGAGCCTGGGCCACGAATTATTTATGTCAACGAAGCTTTTACTAAGATGACAGGCTATACCCTTGAGGAAATAAAGCATAAGACTCCACGGATTCTTCAAGGTGAGAAAACTCAACGTTCAGAACTCGATAAAATCCGCTACGCTCTAGAAAATTGGCAGTCGGTTCGGGTCGATTTAATTAACTATCGTAAAGATGGTTCGGAGTTTTGGGTAGAGATTAATATTAGTCCCGTAGCCAACGAAACAGGTTGGTATACTCACTGGATAGCAGTACAACGAGATATTACAAGGCGCAAGCAAGCAGAGGAGCAAATACAGGCTCAAATGTTGCGATCGCAATTATTTGCTGAAATTGCGCTGAAGATTCGCCAATCTTTGCAGTTAGAAAATATTTTAGAAACTACCACCAATGAATTACAAAAATTACTCGATGCCGACCGAGTTCTGATTCTGCGTATAGAGAAACCAACAACTTTACAAGTAGTTCAGGAAACTTGCAAAACAGAATGGAATTCTATCCTCCAGCAGGGTTTTGTTAATGATTGTCTGGACGAAGAATACTTTCTCAAATATCCACAGGGGAGGCTTTATAGCATTCCCAATGTTGATCAGGTTGCAGAACCTGAATGTTTGATTGACTTCCTGCATCAGTTTCAAGTCAAATCCAAGTTAGTCATTCCTTTACTATTGCGGGAAAATCTCTGGGGAATGATCGTAGTTCACCAATGTTCCCGCCCTCGAAATTGGTCTGATTGGGAAATCGACCTCTTACAACAAATCGCCAATCAAATTGCGATCGCTTTAGGACAAAGTCATTTGCTCAAAGCAGTTGATAATTTTAGTACTAACCTTAAACATCTCCATCACATTAATACGAGCAATTATGCCAGCTTTGATGATTTATTTAACGACTGTCTCGTTACAGGATGTGAGATGTTCGGTTTATCAACAGGGATTATCAGTCAGATCAAAGGAGAAGCCTATAGGATTCAAGCAGTACAGTCGCCACTTACATCGTTAGAGGTTGGCTTGGAGTTTAATGTCAAAGATACTTACTGTGCTGCCGTAGTTCAACAAAAAATCACCGTTACTTACAGTTCAGTGGGTGATACAAAATCAATGCAAACTCACCCAGCTTATCAAAATCTCCAGTTAGAGTCTTATATTGGCACTCCTATCTTTGTTGATGGTAAGGTTTATGGCACTCTCAATTTTTCTTCCATCCACCCCAGAGCTAACGATTTTGAGATTCAAGAATTAGAAGCGATTGAATTAATGGCTCAAAGTATCGGCAAATTTATTGCTGCTGATCAAACCGAAATGCAGCGTCAACAAGCAGAATTAGCCCTGCGAGAAAGTGAAAAACGCTGGGCTACTCTGACTGAAACAGTCCCAGTAGGTATCTTTCTGACTGATACTGAAGGAAATTGTCTCTATGTAAATAAATCTTGGTCTGAGATCGCGGGACTAACACTAGCGGAAGCCTCTGGACAGGGTTGGATACAAGCCTTGCACCCCGAAGACCGCGAACAGGTTTTTACTGAATGGTATCATGCTGCTCAAAATAATCTTCCTTTTGCTTCTAAATATCGCTTTATCCGCCCTGATGGCAAGATTACCTGGGTTTACGGTCAGGCGATCGCCGAAACGACAACCGATGGCAAGATAACAGGATATATCGGCACTGTTACTGATATTACCGAACGGTTAAAAATTGAGGAAATAAAACGGGCTTTAGAGCAAGAAAAAAAAATGAGCGAACTCAAACTGCGCTTCTTTTCCATGGCTTCCCATGAATTTCGTACTCCCCTCAGCATTATTACCTTTGCGACTCAAGTATTAGAAAACTCGGAACCTGAATGGCTCAACCCTAAAAAAATACGTAATATTCACCGAATTAAAGATTCTACTCAAAAAATCACCCAGATGCTCACAGATGTCTTAACCCTCGCTAGAGCCGAGGCAGAGAAATTAGAGCTTAAACCCACAACCATAAATCTTGAGCTATTTTGTCAACAGATTGTGGAAGAAGTTAAGACCA
>CBDUCX010000394.1:0-4607 GCA_965365755.1 uncultured Pleurocapsa sp. | reverse complement strand
ACTCATGACTAATCGATCGCCAGCCTTAAGATTGAGTGATTTTCTAATTTCGGCAGGAATCAAGACTCTGCCATTCTCGGAGAGATTTGTTAGATGATGAGACAATTTGACAATCACCAATTCCAGAATATTACTTATATACCTAACACAACTTACAATAAAGTTCAATTAAATAATATTTTGACACTTATAATTAAGTTGACACTTATAATTATATTGACAGGTAAATAAATTAGTTGAACGATTCTCAACAACACATTTTGCGCTTCCTTGGTTCACCCTGATAAAAATATTATTTCCTCTGTTCAAAAACCTGCTAAATATATGGTCAAAAGTACTAGTAACAACATTGTTGTATAAAAACATTTTTGATAATTTGTTAAGTTTTTTTTAGATTGTTTCGGTTGTTGTCAATTGTAAAACAAAGTATTTTTAATTGATCCCTAGTTATAAACTATTGTTTTTATAACTATTTTAGCCAAATCAAGATATCTTCTTGGTACATAAAAAAAATTAATATCGTTTAGTCCCGCATAAATATACTTTTCTGCACATACACATATAAGTAAGTCAAGTCATAAAAATATTTTGCTATAATGCAATTAGTAAATGTTAATACATGAATACTAAGTGTTACTAGGGGAGGTCTAAATTACTAGTGACAACCATAACGAGTTTTTTGTTATCTCAGAAAACAAATTCAACTTATTAGCACACCATCTTACCCGTACAAAATAATGAGCAAGTATTCAGGCAAACTTGTACTAATGGATGGCTAGCCAAGACTGTATTTCTACCAAACATAGTTGAAAATCTTTTGCCTGGTTGAGTTGGCTGGATAATTTTTCAGTTTTTAACTACTCTGCCAATTTTAATCCTAGATTTTGCTTCTTAAACATCTAAATCAGTCATGGATAGCCGAGAAACAATTTTTGACGAAATTTGACATTTAAGGAGTCGAATCATGGATAATAACAATCAAAACAAAGAATTTGGACAACTTAGCTTAGAACAACAATTTCAGCTACAGGTTTTAGAGAGAGACATCGAGAATCTTAGCTTAGAGCAGGCTAAGGAGTATCTTCGAGAGGCATTTCGACAGATCATGGTTAAAGAGAATCTTTGTAAAGAAATGTTCAAGGAATGCCACTTGTAAAACTCAGCATTCAGCATGCTGGAAAGTAAGAAATGTTAGTGGTTAGTAGTTAATTATTTTACTAGCCACTAACTGAATCTTTGGCTTCTGGAAAATTTAGTCATTTCAATTAATTTCCGCAGCTTTATAAGGGATGGTCGTTAGTCGTTAGTTGACATGGGCTTTTAATGACCGCTTTTGTAATTTATCTAGTTTTTATGGGAAATGACTATAAAAAATAGTCCAGGATTCTGATCGCAATCAAATTATTAACAAAATTATTATTTAGGTAAGTGAAGTATTATGCCCCAATTAGCACCGTATATTTTTGAACTATTGCATCAAAAAGGAGTACAACATTCCTTTGGTATCCCAGGAGACTTTGCACTTACTCTTTATGATGCTTTAGCTGAAAGCAAAATTGAACCAATTATCATGACTCATGAACCCTGTGTGGGTTTTGCAGCAGATGCCTACTCGCGCATTCGCGGACTAGGTTTAGCTGTGGTTACCTACAGTGTTGGTGGGTTAAACATGGTGAACGCCGTAGCTGGAGCCTATGCTGAAAAATCCCCCTTAGTCATTTTAAGTGGTAGTCCTGGTATTAAAGAAAGACAAGAAAAAGATTTATTACATCATAAAGTAAAAACTTTTGATACTCAAAGACGAGTTTACGAAGAAATTACCCTCTATACTGCAATTTTAGACAATCCTGACACCGCTCTACATCAAATTCATCGTGCTATTGATTACGCTACAACTTTTAAGCGTCCAGTGTACTTGGAAATTCCCCGTGATCTAGTCTACGCAGAGATCGAACCAGCCAAGTATCTACCACCTCCAATTAAGCAAACAGATTCTGAAGCCTTAACAGAAGCCATAACCGAGACTTTAGAACTGTTGCATCTAGCCAAATCACCAGTACTGTTAGCTGGGGTAGAATTACACCGTTTTGACTTACAAGAAAAAGTAATCTCCTTAGCTGAAAAACTAGGTATTCCAGTATGTTCGACTATGCTGGGAAAATCGGTATTTCCTGAAGGTCATCCTCAGTATATCGGTATTTATAATGGCGAAGCGGGAGATCCCTATGTGCGTAACACAGTAGAAGAATCAGACTGTCTACTGATGCTGGGGGTGTTTATGACCGATATTAATTTGGGTATGTTCAGCGCACATTTAGAACCAAAAAATACGGTTTATGTAACTTCTGAGCATATTACAATCAAGCATCATGAATATCCCAATGTGTTGTTTGAAGACTTCATTACGACTTTAGAGAGTAGTCAAGATTTGCCCCATCATGATCCATCTTGGATTATACCGATGCGACCTAGAGTTGCCTTATCCGATGGCACTATCTCCATGAGTGGTTTACTTGCTGAACTCAATCAATTTATCGATAGTAATACTTTACTAGTAACAGATGTGGGGGATACTCTATTTGCTGCTGATGATATCAAAACGCAATCAGGAACATCATTTTTATGCCCCGCTTTTTATGCCAGTATGGGTTTCGGGATTCCTGGGGTAATTGGGGCGCAATTAGCCGATCCATTTCGTCGAGCGATCGCTCTAGTGGGAGACGGGGCATTTCAGATGACTGGGATGGAATTGCTTACAGCGAAGCGACTAGGTTTAAATCCCATAGTCATTGTAGTTAATAATGGCTCCTTTACCTCCTTGCGCTCAATGGGTCACGAACAGGCAGATTTCGTCAAGATTCCCACGATCAATTACGCTCAGTTTGCCACTGTGCTTGGGGGCAATGGTTTTGTGGTGGAAACAGGGGAACAACTGCATCAGGCTTTAGCTCAATCCCGAACCAATGACAGCTTTAGCCTGATTGATGTTCGTCTATTACCCGAAGACGTGTCCCCTGGATTGCAGCGGATGAGCGATTTGTTTGCCAAAACTTTAAAAGGATAAGTCACTAGAGACAAGGCATGCCTTGTCTGTACAGGAATTAGGAGTTAAAGAGAAAGAGAGGGAATTGAATTATGGTTACATCAATTTCAGCGAGACAACCAGCAATAATTAGTACTAAGACCAAGTTGCTGATTAATAATGAGTGGGTTGATAGTGTATCGGGAAACAGATTTATCACCATCAATCCAGCGACAGAGGAAGTAATTTGTGAGGTAGCCGAGGCGAATGCAGAGGACTTAGATCTGGCAGTAGAGGCGGCTAGAAAAGCCTTTACCAAAGGGGAATGGGCGCAAATGTCGGTCAGCGATCGCGCAGCCTTGCTGTATAAATTAGCAGATTTGCTGTCACAACATCAATCAGAGTTAGCCCACTTAGAAACCTTAGATAATGGTAAACCATTACAGGAATCACTCAATGTTGATTTACCTTTAGCTATTCAATGTTATCGTTACTTTGCTGGCTGGGCAGATAAGATTCAGGGTAAAACTATCCCCTTGACAGGAGATTTTCTTTGCTATACCAGACGGGAACCTATTGGCGTTATCGGTCAAATTATTCCCTGGAATTTTCCCCTATTAATGCAAGCCTGGAAATTAGCCCCTGCTTTGGCAACAGGCAATACAGTGGTCTTAAAACCTGCTAGCTATACACCGCTATCTGCCTTGAGAGTCGGGGAACTAATTATCGAAGCGGGCTTTCCTCCTGGGGTAGTTAATATTCTTCCTGGTCAGGGCAATGTTGTGGGAATTGCGATCGCTCGTCATCCAGATATCGATAAAGTCGCCTTTACAGGTTCAACTGAAGTGGGACAGATTATTATGACCGCTGCGGCACAAAGTAATCTCAAACGGGTCACTTTAGAATTAGGTGGCAAGAGTCCTAATATTGTCTTTGCCGATGCCGACCTGTACTCAGCTATTGAAGGAGTACACCTGGGCTTGTTCTTAAATCAAGGACAATGTTGTACTGCTGGTTCGAGGCTGTTTGTGGAAGAGAAGTGCTACGAAGAGTTTGTCGCCCGTACCATTGAACGAGCTAAAAATAGAGTTGTAGGTGATCCTTTTGACCTCAAGACAGAACAAGGGCCACAAATTAGTCAGGCGCAGTTAGATAAAATAATGCACCACGTTGAAGTGGGCATGAGAGAGGGAGCCAAGTTACGCTATGGTGGTCATAAAATTGGCGATCGCGGTTTCTTTATGGAACCTACTGTATTTACTGATGTGGAAAACCAAATGCAGCTCGCTCAATCAGAAATTTTTGGCCCAGTGATGAGTATTATCAAGTTCAAAGACATCAATGAGCTGATTTCTCAAGCTAATCATACCAAGTACGGTTTAGCTGCTGGAGTCTGGACAAAAGATCTTAATAAAGCTCATCAAGTGGCTCATCATCTCCGTGCTGGTACTGTTTGGGTTAATTGTTACGATGCGATCGATTCGGCTGCCCCATTTGGCGGTTTTAAACAATCGGGTATTGGTCGAGAACTAGGTGAAGAGGGTCTACTGGCATATACAGAGGTGAAAACGGTAACAGTCAAAGT
>CBDUCX010000393.1:0-4632 GCA_965365755.1 uncultured Pleurocapsa sp. | reverse complement strand
TCATCAATAAGTCAAACTACTCCCATTATGAAAATAATTTTATCAAAAACAGGAAGATCTAGTCAAGACCCTATGAAAATTTTTTCGCGCGGGCATGATTCTTACTAAACAGCTATCCCTAGAAAATAGAAATCTTAGATGTCTGGGGGAGCATCAGGTTGCTCTTGTAGGGTACGTTAATGAAATGTAAGGCACCATATTTATGCTATCAATGGCTGTATTCGATAGAATCGGTCTAGGTAGATCACGAAAAGAAATCAAATGCGTGCAATAGAATTCACAGCAAAGATAAAAAATGGTATCATCCAAATTCCTGAGAAATATAAAAAAATGGCTGACCAATTAGCCCGAATAATCATATTGACTGACGAAATCGAATCGGACAAGACGTCTCAGGATAAAGAAGCCATTCAATCAGTTCTTAATAAACTCAGATCTAAAAAAGTATTCCAGAAAGTCAAAGACCCAATTAGTTGGCAAAGATCAATTAGAGATGAATGGAATTAGAGGTCTGATTGATACTAATATTCTTATTTATCTTTCAAATGAATTGTTAGAATTGTCAGATTTATTTGAGAGGTATGATGAACTATTAATATCACGAATCACTCATATGGAGGTTATGGGGTTTAATTTCCAGGATGATGAAGATGAGGAACTGGTGGAAGAACTTGTCAGTAAATTTCGGATACTTGAAATAGATAACCAGGTTGCTAAAAGGACAATTGAAATCAGGAAAAAGAAGAAAATCAAATTGCCGGATGCTATTATCTACGCTACTGCAATGGTTAATAACTGTGAATTAGTTACAGCTAATGTAAGAGATTTCAAGGGAATTGATGAAGGGGTTAAAATTTACAATCCAGAGCGATCGCTCTTGTAGTGTGCGTTAGATAAGTCCTAAAAATTAGCTTGGTTACGCTGTCGCTAACCCAACAAAACCTTATTCTGTGTTGGGTTTCATTCTTCAACCCAACCTACGAAAAATCATATCTTTCAGAAGTTTTATCAGTCAACCAGCCTAACCCCCGTCATCACAAGTTAATTTGTTTCCATAAAGTTAGTTTGTCCCAGATTGCCATTTTTGTGATTAGTGTGATTAGATTTAATCTCCTGATTTACTAGAGCATTAGCCAATACTTGCTCAATGCGATCGCAAAATACAAATTCCATCTGTTGCCGTGTGTCTGGGGGAACATCAAGTAGATCTTTTTCATTACGCCGAGGTAGTAACACCCGCTTAATACCAATACGATGAGCCGCTAAGACTTTTTCTCTTACACCACCAATGGGTAACACTTCTCCACTAAGATTGACTTCCCCTGTCATAGCAGTGTCGTTGCGGACTGGATTGCCCATTAACAAAGATGCGATCGCTGTAACCATAGTTACCCCAGCGGAAGGGCCATCTTTAGGAATCGCTCCAGCAGGGACATGAATATGCAAACCATTATTTTTAAACATACTCAAGTCAATACCTAATAATTCTGCTTGCGACCAGACATAGGAACGGGCAATTTCCGCCGATTCCTGCATCACTTCTCCCAATTGACCTGTTAAAATTAGGTCTTCTCCTTGGGGTAACAGCACCGCTTCAATAAATAAGATTTCTCCCCCCTGTAAAGTCCAGGCAAGACCAGTCGCTACACCAGGCTTGCTTTCTCGACGTAATTCTTCTTTGAGAAATTGTCTGGCACCAAGTAATTCTTCTAGTTGTTCGGGGTGGATGAGCTGAGGCTCAGTTTTTTGATTGGCATAGCGCACAGCAACTTTGCGACAGATAGTGCCGATTTGCTGTTCTAGTTTTCTAACTCCTGCCTCGTGGGTATAGTATTCAATAACTAGCCCGATGGTTGACTCAGGGAGTTGCACCGCATTATCTGGCAATCCAGCTTTAGAAATCTGCCGTGGTAGTAAATATTTCTGGGCAATGTTAGTTTTTTCCTGGGGTGAATAGCCAGACAGTTCAATAATTTCTAGACGATCTAGCAATGGTGGCGGAACATGAGACAGATCATTAGCTGTACCGATAAATAGTACTTGGGACAGGTCAAAATTCAAATCTAGATAGAGGTCGCGGAAACTATGATTTTGTTGTGGATCGAGAATTTCCAATAACACTGACGCAGGATCGCCACGATAGTCCATCCCCACTTTATCCAACTCATCCAGCATGATCACGGGATTTCTGACTGATGCACGATGTAAAGCCTGAACAATGCGACCAGGCATCGCACCAATATAGGTACGACGATGACCCCGTAGTTCGGCTTCATCCCTTAAACCCCCTAGACTGATGCGCTCAAATGGTCTGCCCAGAGTACGAGCGATCGATTGCCCCAGACTGGTTTTGCCCACTCCTGGAGGGCCTGCAAAACAAATTACCGTACCAACAGTATATGACTGAGAAATTTTGCTGTCTGATGGCGATAATGACTGCTGTTGGGCTAGTTTTTTGAGCTTAAAAGTAGCTAAGTGTTCGATAATTCTTTCCTTGACTTTATTTAAACCATAGTGATCTTCATCTAAAATAGTCCTGGCATTATCAAGATCGAGATTATCTTCCACCTGCTGCTGCCAAGGCATTTCTAACAACCAGTCGAGATAGGTGCGAATTACCCCTCCTTCTGCGGAAGCACTAGTAACTCTTTCTAGGCGGTCTAGTTCCCGTTTAGCTTGTTTTTCCACCGCTTCTGGTAAGTTTGCTGCCTCCAGACGCGATCGCAATTCAGCAGCTTCTTGTTGTTCTGGGTCTGTTTCCCCTAATTGTTCCTGAATTTTTTTGAGTTGCTGACGGAGGAAAAATTCTTTCTGCTGTTGATCGATCTCTTTTTTGGTTTCGCCTAAGATTTCCCCTCGCAGTTTATGTACTTCAATTTCTTTTTGTAGATCTGCCAGGATTTGACGTAAAAGTTTCTCTAAATTTTCCTCTTCTAAAAGCTCTTGGGTTATCTCGACATCTTGTTGTAATAAGATAGAAGTTTGATAAGCTAACTGGGCTGGTTCTCTAATATTTAACAAAGCCCCCAGTAGTTCTTCAGGAAATCGGGGATTTATCGATGCTGCCTGCGCCCAAAGTGACTTAACAGCCTGGGTCAAGGCTTCGAGGGTTTGTTCATCGGTTCCCTTCGCCAAAGCATCTTTAGCGGTCAGGGCAGGTAGTTTTTTAAACTTAACGGTGTAGGCAGGATCAGTCTGCACCAATTTTACAATCCTAACTCGTTCTAAACCTTCGACAACTAGTTGAACTAGACCCATTGGTAAGGGACTCATTTTATGGATAACTGCCAAAGTTGCTACAGGATAAATTTCCTCTAGAGTTTCAATTTCCGAGAGTTGAGATTCATAAGCTGTGTTGTGATCACCCGCTTTTTGTTCTGTTGATGATTCTGCTAATTTTTCTAGAGCTTGAGGACGAATTGCAGCTACCACTAGCTGTTTATTTTCTGTCAGCATCGTAGACTCTACAACTTCTAGCGATCGCGGTTTACCCGCCACTATGGGCAGTGTTGTACCAGGTAACAATACAACATCACCCAGGGGAAGCAAAAAGCTAGTTTCTAGTTTATTTTGCCTATTTAGAAATAGAGGGGCAACATATGACATATAACCTCCAATTGCTAATAAGTTTAGTCAGTACCGATGCAGAATTAATTATTGAGTCGAACCGCTTAAGACGGAAATTATAAAAGCTCCTGTCTAGACAGCTAAGGTAAGTAGGTGGGTAGTGGGTAGTAGGTAGTGGGTTAAAAGACACTTACTTCTGACTTCGTTCTTTTTTATTTTGGTTTTATATTTAACTCTGCCTACCTACTTATCAAAAAATTAGTTGCTGTTTTGGCACTTCGTCAAAATTTGCTTTCTACCATTAAGGTTAACCAAGAAACTTGAGTATATTGTGAGCTTGCTTTAATTCTGAATAGAATTGTTATGCCTACTGTCCTTGCATGCAACTTTTACTTGATATTTGCTCTTCCCGATTGACTTCCGCGATCGCGATGCTTAAATTGCTTGGCAGGATTGTAAACAGATTTAGGCGGACGTTGTTTGATGAGTTGCCTTTGTTGTTGTATTTGGTCGTTTCTCATGATCCCTCCTTTTTATCAAGAAGTTACATTTATATTGTCGCAAATTTTAGCCAAATAAAGCTTAAATTTATTACAAATAATTGACATAAATCAGATTTTATGTTTACTAGTTCATGATACGCTACGTCAGGAATGGTGAGGGATGATTGTAAATGAAAGCAAATCGATGATTGCCAGTAAGTTTGCTTATCATCTGTGGGACAAGGATGGTAAACTTAAAGGGAACGGCGATCGCTATTAAGAGCTGTTATTATCGCTTAATTTCTCTAAAATTTTCCAGTATTGGGGATCTTCATCAAAAATCAATTTATCGCGATATTCATCTAAAGTTTGCTGAATGGCTTTATTTTTGATTTCAAGATCTGCCATTTTCTTCTCTTCTTTTTCAATGTCATAAAGAGTTTGGATTGGTCATCATTTTTCTTCAACTGATAACAAAAATTCTAGCGTGAGTTGAAAATGCGATCGCATCTAGAAGTCTGCCAAGTTTGAAATGATGGGTTGGGATGAGACAAGGGAGACAAGGGGACAAGGATGACAAGGG
>CBDUCX010000392.1:0-4632 GCA_965365755.1 uncultured Pleurocapsa sp. | reverse complement strand
ACTGCTCTCAGAAAGTCGGAGTTTACTAATCATAATTGTTTTAACTACGCTCTCAAAGGTGCAGAACTTCCAGATTTTGTCGATTATGCGAATTTTATTAATAACCAAGGCATTGAACCCGATATAGTATACATTGGCATAGATGGCTTGAATTTTGTGGAAAAAGAGAGAAAAGAGCAACAACCAATCGAAGTTGAGAGTCTCCAGACAAAATCTCCTTTAGAAGCATATTTATCGGCGGATGTTTTATTGTTTTCGGCTATGACTTTATTAGGGCTTAGTCCTGATCCTGGCAATTTTTACGACCAAAATTTTGAGCCTGTGGATTTTGCCAACCCCCCAACTTACGATCCCAAATTTTATAATCCAGCAGAATTGCAAAGGTGCGATTTATCTTCAGTAGAAACTTTTGCTAGTCTCCAAGAATTTTTTCCCAATGCTAAATTTGTGGCTTATGTACCGCCAAGATCTGCCTGGAGCATAGTCAATGATACTTATGGAAGAGGATTAATGGATTGCTATCTATTGGCTTTTCACGAACTGTCTCAGAGATTTGACGCAATGTACGATTTTTCTCTCCCCTCAGCAGTTACCAAAAACCCAGACAATACTTTTGATGGTAGTCATTATTCAGTTACAGTAAATAATCGGATAGCGAAAATTTTACAGGGAGAATCTGATGATACTTTTGGAATTAGGGTTGATCAGTATAATTTTGATGATTACAGAGCAATTTATCGGCAAAAACTACGGGAATTTTTAGCGGAAAATGATCAACTGAAGCGTTGGGATAATCGCTCAGAAATACTAATCGATCTGGTTGAATAAAAAACCCTGAGTACCCAAGGGCAATCAGGGAAGTGATTAATTCCATAATTTAATCGATTCTATTCGGTTAAACTGTATGTGAATTGCGGAACCTCTTTCTTTTTGCTATGCGAGAGCGTCTCATATTTGGAGGAATCGCTAAACTTTGAATTACTTGATTACTTCTATCTTCTTCCATCTGCCTTAATTCTGTGTAATCCATCCAATGAATACAGTTGACTGGACAGGTATCGATCGCTTCTTCAATTAAATCTTCTGTATCTCCATTCTGGTTAAACACTCTGGCTCTTCCGTAGTGGGGTTCGATATAAAAGGTATTACTAGCCACATGAGTACAATTTTTGCAGCCAATACAAATATTTTCATCCACGTAGACGCCTTTCTGTCGCCAAACACCGCCTAATTCTGGCTCAAAACCACTAGGCTTGATCTCAGAAGAATTAGACATTATGCACTCCAACGTTGAACAACTAAGCGAATAGAACCATCTTGGTTTTTGGCTTGTTCGGTGATGGTAAATCCTTGATTAGCAGTTTCTTGAACTACGGTTTGATAGGCGTATCTTTGAGTAACTTGTCGTAGAAAGCCATCAACAGTTAAGGGTTGTTGCCAGTATTGTAGATCGGCTACCAAATCATATTCACTACCATTCCAACTAAATCCAAAATCGTAGTTGTTGTTTTGTTCCACTACTATATCTGCCTGATGAGTTTGACCCTTATAGCCTCTGACGATTGCTGGTCCGTCTTTCCAATCTACATCCAGATCATTAAGTGCTGCTTTCAAAGAATTCAAATTGCGAATCTTAGTTTTAATATTGCTGAAATGTGACATGAACTTCCTCTATGAAATTGTATTGAAATGAATATTTAATCAAGCTGTTTTATTCGACTACCAATCGCTATAGTTGCTTTGAGCAACAACCGTAGCTGATTGAACCCGGTTTTGAGCATAATATTCAGCAGTTTGCTGTTGATTCACAACTATTCCTAATTGTTCCTCTATCGCTGCGGTTACCTCTTGACAGGAAGAACCAACAATACCGGTAACTGTCTCTTTTACCCGACCATCGGGATAAATAATGAACTCTAATGTTTCCATTTACTTGCTTAAGGCGCGATCGCTCCAGGATTTACACTATTGCTAAACTACTAAATTACTAGTTTTTGTTATATCGCTCTCATTATATGTATTTTAAGAGATGTACTTGATTCTATGAAAATCTTATTAAAGATTAATACTGGATGAATTGACTACTATCCCATACTTTAAGTTTTCCGCAAACTAACTTTTGAGTCAAGGGGCAAAAGTAACGAAAAAAAGTTTTGTTAACAAAAAAACACAATCCTTAAAAAAAAATCAAAAATCAGGCTAGTAAGTAAAGATAACTTTTAATTTAATCGATGTTGCAAGCTCAGATAATACAATCTTTTAAGTATTCAAGTTAGAGCCAGAGGATGATTATAAATAAAGCAGCTAATCCGATTAGAGTCGGCGTTTTAGGTTTTGGTGGTTTAGGGCAAGCGGCAGCAAGAATCTTAGCTGCTAAACAAGAAATGAATCTGGTGGCAGTAGCAGATCACAAGGGATATGTTTATGACCCAAATGGAATTAATCTAGATGCTGCAATTTCTACCTACCGCGAACGACAATCTGTAGGTTATTTAGCTCATGGTGGTGTCTTAAGTAGCGACAGTATCCAAGATATACTGCATGATTCGGAGGTAGATGGCTATTTTCTAGCTTTACCTAATTTACCCAACACCTTCATGGCTGATGTAGCCAAGCAATTTATTAGGTCTGGATGGAAAGGAGTATTAGTAGATGCTCTGAAACGAACCAGTGCGGTTGAACAGCTATTAGAATTGCAGACTGCTTTACAAGAAGTTGGGATTACGTATTTGACGGGCTGTGGCGCAACTCCTGGTTTATTGACTGCTGCTGCTGCGGTAGCTGCTCAAAGTTACTCTGAGATTCACAGCGTTAAGATTACCTTTGGCGTAGGAATTGCTAATTGGGAAGCGTACCGTGCCACCATTAGGGAGGATATTGCTCATATGCCAGGATATGATGTGGAGCAAGCCAGAGCAATGAGCGATCAAGAAGTTGCTGCGTTATTAGACAAAACTAATGGGGTGATTTCTTTGGAAAATATGGAACATGCGGACGACATTATGCTGGAGTTGGCGGGTATTTGCGATCGCAATCGGGTTACGGTTGGGGGTGTGGTAGATACTCGTAACCCCAAAAAGCCTCTAAGCACTAACGTTAAAGTTACAGGTCGTACTTTTGAAGGTAAAATTTCCACCCACACCTTCACTTTAGGGGATGAAACTAGCATGGCGGCAAACGTCTGTGGCCCCGCGTTCGGTTATCTTAAAGCTGGTGTGGCTTTGAATCGTCGCGGAATCACTGGTTTGTTTACCGCCGCAGAGATTATGCCTCAGTTTGTTAAGTAATCATAATTATTTATGAATAAAGCGATCGCTTTTTACCGTTCATTTCTAAATCAATAAGCGATCGCTTTTCCTGAATTATAGACAAAATATATTGAACATCTAGTCAGGGTAAGCAGTGACATCGATTACTACTACACCAGAATCAGATTTACCGTAATCATCCTGGACAGTGTAGGTTAAACTAAATTGCCCCATCATTGAACCAGCAGTATAGATGATTTTGTTGTCTTTAATCACAGCATTGCCACCAAATATACTATCAATGGAAGATATAGTTTTAGCGTCTCCATCAGAATCGGTATCATTTGCTAAAACATCTATCGTGACGGAACCAAGAATAGTAGTCCTTGCAGTATCATCATTAGCTACTGGCGCATTATTAGATATTACTTCGCCTCTGATGACTTGGGGAACTGCGGAAAAAGTGTGATTGTCAGATTCAAACGCCGAATTATCCTTTTCGCTAGTAATTACGATTTCGTCGTAAACTAAATCATTATTAAAAAATACATTCACAAAAGAGAAAGGTTCAGTTTTATGCTCATTTTCTAAACTTGCATAAGCTGGATTAGGATTTCCCAGATAATCTTGGGTACTTACGACTCCTGAGCTATCAATAAAATTTACTAAATTTTCTGTTCTCAAGGAAGCGACTTCCATCCCATTATTTTTAAAAGTAATGACATTATATGGATCTCCCGCCGACCACCAGAAACCAAAATATTTTTGACTTTCATTGACATTAATAGTGAAAGTTCGGTTGAAAACTTCTACAGAAGATTCACTTTGAGTAATGTATTTTGAAACATTAGCACCGCCCCACTCATCAGCATTTTTAACCTGTAAATCATTGCTATAGGAATAGGTAGTGTTGCCATTAGTTTTAGTAAAAGTATTTGTTCCGCTTTGGTCTTCAAAATCAATAACGTAATATTCATAAGCATTTGGTAACTGTGTGCTTTGAACACCTGGAGCTTCAATAGTTACCGTAATTCCTCGCCCAGTAGGTTGATTAGCTAAAGCCTGATCGGAATTGACAGAAGTAATTAAACCAGAGAGAAAAGTTGTGGCAACTACTGTTTTTATAATTTGATGATTCATACTAAATATTTAATCTGTTATGGCAAAGATAACTAATATAGCTTTTAATAATTAAACTAATCCTAACCATTAGCAAGTCAATTGAAATCGGACAAAACACTGATTTGTTAAGTAAAGAATTGATTAATATTTATTTATTAATGTTTTTTGAATGAAAATAAAATAAACAACTTGTAAATTTGTTTTTGTTGCCAACTATTATTTACGTACAAATACGGTCAATAATCATCAAAAAAAAGCGATC
>CBDUCX010000391.1:0-4661 GCA_965365755.1 uncultured Pleurocapsa sp. | reverse complement strand
ATCTCGATCTGGTTGAGTATGGACGATAAGTTGTTTATTTTTCAGATCCACTACCCAATATTCAGGTATGCCGTTACGGGCATAAGTAGCAGTTTTAATTTCCAAATCCTTTGTTAGAGTGCTGTTAGACACCTCGATCAGCCAATAAATATCTTCAGCATAGGGATGATGCTGATAATAAATACTTGATGGCAAGCAGACTACAGCAATATCTGGTTCTGGCTCGGAATTATCTAAGGTAATGGGATGAGATTCGCTAATATAGGCTTTGCCCTTGAGTAAATCTCTTAGATAATCGCTGATAGATCGATTTGTTGCGCTATGTTCTATTCCCTCTGGACTCATTTCGACAATATCACCTTCCAGTAACTCGATTGGCAAACCATCTAAAAGACCAGAATTTACCAACTTATGCCACTGTTCGATCTGCCATTTATAGGTCGTTGCAACCATCAATCTTCAGTCTTGGTAGAAGTTTGATTTTATTATATTTAATCGTGAAGCGCGATCGCTAATCGGGAAAGTTATTGAAAAGTGTTGTAATGTAAAACTTCTTGTATTTAATTCCTGAATTATGCCAAACTTCACCATAATCTTAAATATTAGATGTCTGGTACGAATAACAAATTAATATTTGTTACCCATCACCCACTATCCATTACCCATAAGTTAAATGGCGCGTCGTTCTTCTCGTTGGTTGTCAATTCTATTTAGCCTTGCTCTGACAATATCGCTGTTACTGGGACAGGTAGCTACGGTAAAAGCTCAAGCCGCCAACGGGGATTTATTGCTACAGCAGGGAGTTACCGAGTATCAACAAGGAAAATATCAAGCAGCGATCGCTCTTTGGCAGGGTGCTTTAAATAGTTATCAAGCTACACCAGATAACCCCAATCAAGTCATTGCTTTAGAAAATTTAGCCAGAGTCCATCAACAAATCGGACAACCAGAACAGGCGATCGCTTTTTGATCGCAGGTGACGGATCGCTATCAGCAGCAGGGTAACCAACAGCAGCTAGGCAGAAGTTTGACCGAACTGGCTCAAGCCTATAGTAGTATTGGTCAGCACCGTCAGGCGATCGCTCTTTTGTGTGGTGAGCAAGGCAATGACAAGAAAGAGTGTTCGGCAAACTCGGCGATCGCTTTAGCAGCAAAACCAGGTCAATAATCAACCCTTCCCAGCCCTCTCTTACGTTGAGACAGAAATCAAACAGGTGCAGAATATTTTCGCCGAAAGTACGGGGATCATGAATTATCGCTTTACCCGTGATCGCCTGGAATAGGTTACTAAGAATAAGTGATTGGCTAAAAGAAGCAGCTATATACTATCGGGACAGTAAAAAGACAATTGTGAGGTGGATTGGGGAAATAATTGGTTATTTCAATGAAAGAATAACCAATGGAGTAGTGGAGGGAATTAATAATAAAATAAAATTAATTAAACGGTCTGCTTATGGGTTGAGTAATTTTGATAATTTTCGCACTAGAGTTTTATTATCTTGGCAGTTTAACTGTTAGTTAAGCATAATATTAACTGAAGAGCCTTATTTTTTAACTCATTCTGAATATAGCAAGGATAAATAGAAAAATGACCCTTACTTTTGACAAAACTGCTTACTCAAATTTATTAAGTCAATATACTCCCCAAGTAATTGAAACAAAAGAGGAAATTTCTTGCTTAAAGAAAATATCAATAAAGCGATTGCCTTAGCTTATCAACGTATGTTAACGTTGTGCCCTTGTGCTACTCTTCATTGAATACAATGCAACTATTAGATCGAGTTCGTTTAGGTTTGGCGGTGGTCGCAGCAAAAACAATTACAGGGATAGTGCGATCGCTGGGTTTAGGTGCTGCTTCTGTGTTACCAGGAGAAATATCTCGTCGTCTCCATCCCCGTCTATTACCACTATTATTTGAACAAGTCAGCCAAGGTGTAATTTTGGTAGTGGGGACAAATGGTAAGACTACTACTTCTTTACTGCTGAAGCAGATTTTGAGTGATTGTGGATTTGCAGTGGTGCATAATTCCAGCGGTGCCAACTTAATCAACGGTTTGATTACGGCTTTACTCGGTAGTGCTGATCTGACGGGTAAAATATCCGCTGACTATGCCATCCTAGAAGTCGATGAAAATATTTTGCCTTTGCTGTTAAAAGACTGCACACCTAAATATATTCTGGCTTTGAATTTATTCCGCGATCAGTTAGACAGATATGGAGAAGTGGACACTATTGCTCAACGTTGGGTTCAAGCAATTTCTCCTTTACCAGAAGACACGACAATTATTTTAAATGCGGACGATCCCACCCTTAGTAGTTTAGGACAGCAGCTTCAGCAAAAAGTGCTTTACTTCGGCTTAAATGAGCCAGAATTATATCTGGATGAGATTCCCCACGCGGTTGACTCCATTTATTGTCCTCGCTGCGGACATCTGTTGGATTATCAAGGGGTTTATTTATCTCATTTGGGTGACTATCACTGTCCTAGCTGTGGTTTTGCCAAAAGTAAAGTTGCTTTAGATAGTAAAGAACATCCTCAAATCCTGATCGGCGTTTACAACAAGTACAATACCTTGGCAGCCAGCGTATTAACTCAAGCAATTGGCATCAAAACCGAAGCTATATTTAATACTGTCAAAAATTTTAAAGCAGCTTTTGGTCGTGCCGAAGAACTGGAAATTGACCGCAAGCAAGTCCGTATTATGCTGTCTAAAAACCCTGTCGGCATGAATGAAACGATCCGTGCCGTCAATAATATCAAAAAAACAGGAAACTCCCCCGTTACCCTCTTAGTGTTAAATGATCGCATTCCTGATGGCACTGATGTCTCCTGGATCTGGGATGTGGATACCGAAGAGTTAGTTAAGCTAGGGGGTACTTTTGTGGTTAGTGGCGATCGCGTTTACGATATGGCATTGAGACTTACCTATAGTTCTGAATCAATTGCTCCTGAGCAAACTAATTTTAATCTAGTAGTTAAAGAAGACTTATCCGAGGCGATTAATAGCGCACTAGAACAAACTAAGCCCACAGAAACTTTACATATCATTCCTACCTATTCCGCGATGCTGGAAGTGCGAGAAATTTTGGTAGGACGCAAGATTCTTTGATGGTGAATTGATGCGAGTTCGGAGTTCGGAGTTCGGAGTATGCTCTACGGGCACTTGCTACTTGCTACTTACTACTTACTTGTATCTATAGTAGCGATCGCTCTTACTGGCTCGATCCGCTTTCAGGAGATTCCGAGTCAGGAGTTATTGATCTTGCTGGGAGAGAATCAGGGTCATTGTATAGTATTGCCTGAGAATAGTTTTGCCATAGCTGGCGATCTAATCCTTTAGGGCTTTCTGGCATTACAAATTTTCTTTGTTGGACGCTCACGTTGATTTAGCTCACATTTATAATTTGATTCTTTAGATATACTTATATGTTGACAAAAACAAGTAAAGTTATAATATCTTAATATTAAGGTTAATGTCCGTTTATGTTTTGACTACCAATCGCCAAATTACTAGCGGTTCTCGGTTTCTAAAATAACGGGAATACGCCATAATTTAATAACCAGAAGAATTAATAAAATGCTCACTATCTCATTAGTAACTTTATTTGTAGCGGCGATCGCACTATACATAAGTTCTAAAATCAGCGACGATGTTTTTAAAGCAGGAATGCGCTTTACTTCCCTGGCTTTTTCCCTGGCAACTTTATTCTGCGCCCCCTGGATTTTAAAATTGGCATTAGTTGCTATTCCCATGGCGATCGCTAATCTGAACTCTTTTTCCACTGATAATTTCTAGTTAACTCCAGCAAGTTATTTGCTCATCGTTTTAATAAAAAAATTATAAAAATTTTGCGATCGCAGTTGATTGAAGACATGTGGTAGTAAAGTCTGATAATATTGCCAAGAATCGATAACAAAATTAATATTTTTTAGATATGAATTTACTATTTGCAGTGGCGGGTGAATTCCCCACTTATTTTGTAGCAGTCTACGTAATTGGTTTTATCGCTGCGGTAACCATTGGCTCAATCGCCTGGTATAATTCCAAACGACCTGCTGGTTGGGAAAATATGGAACGCCCTGATATTGTGCCCAAAGTAGATGCCAAAGAAGGTTCTGAAGGCGAAAATTAGTATTCAGGTCATTTCTATCAAATAAAATACCAATAAGAGTAGGGTGGGCAATACTGAAATTATTATCCCATCCCGCTTTAAGCCATTTAGTATGAATTCCAGCTTAGTCTTTCGGGGTACTCAAACTCAAGCAGGGTGGTTGAAAAACCTGAACGCCAATCAACAGCAATACATCAGTCCTACAGGAAAAGCGATCAGCGAAGTACATGAAGGATTTTTTCAGCCTAGTAAATCTTGGTTTGAAGAAGTAGAGCATTTAGAGGACTACCCTAAAAAACTGAGTTGTGCTATTTTTTTGCCAAGATTTATCACGCCAAATCCTTGAAGCTTTTGCAAGTATTTTTTTTGCTCATGAATTATGCAGGCTAGATTGAGAGGAACTTCAGGTATTTATGGAAGAGTATCCCGAAGCGGTGACAGAAGCGATTAAGAATTTTCTGGTTTGCGATAAATTATCTAATATTATTTAGATTCAAGGCAGCCATTGAGGATGAAAACCAATAAAGGGTAATTGTTCGATACTAGAA
>CBDUCX010000390.1:0-4662 GCA_965365755.1 uncultured Pleurocapsa sp. | reverse complement strand
GATTTTCTGACTTGGTTTGCTGTCGATGGCTTTTACGCTCAAGCTTATGCGACCGCTGGTTGAGTATATGGTGATTCAACTCGTCGTAGTCTGCAAAAATGGAAACAAGAAAGACTAATGGGCATCCCTTTAAGAAAGGACTATGCCAGTTACTTGGTTGATAAAGAATTTGACTGTACTAGAAATCTTGTAGGATTCTGCACTCCACCAGATTAAAACATGAGTATCTAATAAAAAAATCAACTTTCCCCCAGCCAAAAGCTGTCTTCTAAAGGTTCGTTGAAATCATCGCTCATAGATATTTTACCTTGGTAAATATCTGGAATTCTTTTGAGTTTTTGTGATTCTAATGTAGATTTCTGAGCTAAAAATTCAACAAAATCTAATACCTGTTGTTGTTTTTCTATAGGAAGAGTCTTTAATTTGGTTGCAATTAAGTCTTGATAGTTATAGCTTTGATAAGTCATGATCGTAATTTTAAGCTCATCATAATATTATCTCAAAATAAACAGCGGTCGCTTTTACCTAATAAACAAATTGGAATCTACATTAAAGAAATCACCTATCTCTTTACCCAAGGGGATACGCGAAAGCTGAGTATCAATATTGAATTACCCCCCACAACTACTCTTGCTTTGGAGACTTATGAGTAAAGCATAGATCAAGTAAAAGGTCATAAAGAAGAGGTTAATTCCGCGTGAGAGTCAGGGCGGATTCCTTTACCGTATTTACGGGCATAAACTTGAGTAAATTCTGCACCGAATAAAAGAATTTGAGCCGAATAAAACACCCAAGCCAGAAACACAATTAACGAACCAGCGGCACCATAAGACGAAGCAAAACTCCCTCTGCCTAAATACAAACCAATTAAAAATTTACCCAGAGTAAACAACAAAGCGGTAATGATTGCACCTACCCAAACATCTTGCCAGCGAATTTTGACATCGGGAAGATACTTATAAATTAGGGCAAATAATAGAGATATAAAACCAAATGAAATAGCCAAGTTCAACAGTTGCCATAAAATAGTAAAGCCTGGAAGCAAATTGATTTCTAACTTGCTAATACCAGATAACATGGCACTGATAATTAAAGATACTAACAACAAAAATCCGATCGTTAATACCATCCCAAAGGACAGTAAACGTTTGCGAATGAACTCCCCTATACCTGCGTCAGGTTTAGTTTTGACATTCCATACGGTATTGAGTGCTTGTTGTAGTTGAGCAAATACCCCGGACGCACCAATCAGTAACACCACGACACTAATGATCGAAGCCGCACTACTAAGTTGAGGTTGATCGGCATTAGCTAATGCCATTTCAATTGCTTGGGCTCCTTGCTCTCCAACTAATCCATTGATTTGTTCGAGGATCTCTCTCCTAGCGGTATCTTGACCAAAAACTGCACCAGCGATCGCGATCGCAATTACTAATAAAGGTGTGATGGAAAATACAGTATAGTAAGCCAAAGCAGCAGCTAATAAAGAGGCTTGATCTTGCTGCCATTCTTGAAAAGCTTGCTTTAATAGCTTAAATGTCGATCTAATTCTTATTTGCATCTATAAAAAAATCTAACTACTGCCCGTAATGTTGCAGATTTTCATGGCGATCGCATCTGACGGAGGAAAGAGAATCATCTATCCTTGGTTAAGCTCACTTCTTAATTTTAAAACCTTGGTTCCATCTTCTTGTTCAATCAGGTAAGCAGGATTATCTTGTGTCCCCTTACGAGTAATTTCGCTGCCTTTAATTTCTTTAGTAATTTTTTCTCGATAAATTTCTTGTACTTTTCCTTCTGCTGTACCCTGACCCCAATCCCAAGATACCTGTGATCCAGTTCTAATTTGCTTTTCTCCCATGATTATTATTTTCGTATTTTTGTTTGTGTTGTTGTAATAATTGCTGATATTTATTGTTAGCTTTTGCCTGTTGCCATTTGACTTTAAATATTTCTGCCGACTTAGCTTTTATGGGATCTATATCCAGAGGCAAAATATCTTTACGAGCTTCTTTTTCGGCTGTTTTTGAGGCTAATTTCTGAGGATTAGTACGATATTTTTGACCACTTTTATGATTAGCATACCTCCGAGAGCGTGTGTATCCCATTTGCAAGAATTTTCGTGCCATATCTGCACCAACAAAATCATTTGCCTCTAAATATTCTAAAAATATTTGATAGATTTTATTGCTAGATTTAGTAGCTATTTCTGGTGTTTTAAATCTCCAGTGTGGGAGAATCTCTGATTTATAAGGTTCAACAAGTAATACTCCCTGTTCTCCTTTGCCTACTCGATATAAGTCGGGACGCTCTCGAAAGTTTAAGTTAGTAAAATCTAAAGAATAGTCAAATTTCTGCATAATTGAAGACGCGATCGCTCGCGCCTCTAAAACCAACATTAAGTTAAATCTTCAAAGTTATCTTTGATTTCTTTGGCTGTTCTTTTACTAGCTCGGTCTGCATCTATTATGGCATTTTGAGCAGTATCTGTAGCTTCGTCAAAGACTTTTTTGGCTTCACCAGGAACTTCGCTAAGATTATTTTTTAAGTTTTCTGATTTATCTTGAATATAATTTACTGCTTTTTCTTGATTAGCTTGAAGAGTACGGGAAGCATCTTGGGATACCTTTTCAGCGCGATCGGTAATTTCCTCAGCATAATCGCCCAAATCGGCTTCTTGTTGACGGTTTCTGACTCTGGCGTCGTTATCCACTAGTGCTTTGGTTTTGGCAGCAGTTTCCGCATCATATCTACGATCATCGTTGTAACCATTCATGCCACCTTTAAAATCTTGATTGGCATCATAATCATCATAGGTATCAGACATTGCTCTTTTGGCTGTTTCAGTATAAGCTTTACCCCCAGATTGAGCTATATTACCCTGACTACAAGCTGTACTAATTACTAGCAAACAACCTGCTAAAAATACTGTTAATACCTGTCTAATCTTAATAAATTTAATAGTCTGAATCAAATTTTGCATTGCTTTTTACTCAATGTTTAACTATGTATAATGATAAGAAAAGCAATCTGATTTAACTTCTATCAAAAGTTATGTTGTTAACAAGTTAATAGATATAAATTAAATAGTATCTTTTTGGCTGAAAATTGGCTAAATTATGGAGCTATTTTATCTATCTAGAGGGATAGTTTTTTTGATTAGTAAGGAATTCTAACTTTTGATTCATTAGAAAACCTTGAGGTTAATTTAATATTTGGATATAGCGATCGCCAGAGGGGCTAATTTTTTTTACACCCTTTGGCTAGTTCCAGGCTTACTGATCTGAAGCTGAAATTTCATCGAGGGTTTGTTTCGCTGATTTCCAGAGATACATAGAATCTATGCCTACTCCGATTAAAGAGAAGTTATTATTCTTTGCTGTTATGGCATCATTTGCATTGCCAACAAAAATTCCTACAGGCATTCCTTTTTTAATGCAGGCATCTTTAACAGTTTTAACTGCTTCTTGCACTTTGGGGTGTTGAACTTGTCCTGTGATTCCCATGCTACCAGAAAGGTCGAATGGCCCGATCAGGACTGCATCAAATCCAGGTATATCAATTATCTCTTCTATGTTATTAACCCCATCGATATGTTCTATTTGAAGAACTATACTTATATTCTTGTTTGCTGTTTGCAAGAACTCTTGAAGATTCATGCCATAATTCTGCGCTCTGCTAATCCCTACACTACGACTCCCATCAGGAGGATACTTGCAAGCATTAACTACGTCTTTTGCTGACTGGGCAGTGTTTATTTGGGGCAAAATAATACCATCACAACCTGTATCTAAGATTCTTTTGATCCAGACCCCATCATTTGAGGGAGATCTCACTAAACAAGCACACCTGGTACTTGCCGCTTGCATTATTTCTTGAGCCTTTTCCAGACTGAGTGGAGCGTGTTCGAGATCAATCCACAACCATTGAAATCCTACTTTAGATAATATTTCTGCGGTAGTGGTTGATGACAAGGTTATGACAGTTCCCAAAAGAGGTTCTTGGTTTTGAAGTTTTTGTTTGAAGCTATTTGTCATGCTATTTTCTACTTGTCTCCCGTGTCTTCCCCTTCTCCCTTGTCTTGCCCAACCAGGAATTTATGAATACTGAATCGGTGTTCTAGAGGCTCATCAAAATCATCAGACATCCAAACTTTACCTTTGGCACTACCTCTTTTTAATGGGCGTTTGATTGGGAGTATAGGTGAGATCTTAGCTACTGGTTTGTCATCTTGAGTGATCACAATTTCTTCACCTTTAATAGCAAGGTCTAAAACTTTTGATATATCAGCCTTAGCTTGGGCTATATCTAGTTGAGTCATAGGGTTAGTTTGCACTGTCTAGTTCAACTATATCGCCAATAACATCTATTCCGCTTTGAAGTAGCCACATGATCTCAGAACGTATCCGTATGTCAGCTGTACGCCTATTAGCGATCGCATTTTAGACAATACCTAGAAATTGCGATCGCTTTTTAACTATTTCGCCACCACAAAATTAACTAACTTGTTAGGTACAACAATTACCTTTTTGACTTCTTTATCCGCGATATACCTTTGAGCAATATCCGATTCAGTGGCAAATTTCTCTAAAGCAGTCTTATCTGAGCCAGCAGGGACTTGAATTGTACCGCGAGTTTTACCCATAATTTGCACTACCAAGG
>CBDUCX010000389.1:0-4667 GCA_965365755.1 uncultured Pleurocapsa sp. | reverse complement strand
ACGTCAGTTCGATCAAGCTAAAAACTCTGTAATTCATAACTTAAGAGATGCTTGAATGCCTTATTATTTCGTTGGGTAAATGATAACTCCGAACTCCGTTCGCGCAGCGTGCCCGTAGGGCATACTACTAACTCCGAACTCACGTTAACGCCAGTTACCTACCATGACAAAAGGAGCCCAAAAGTGGGGATGATTAAATCTTTGGTCTTTCATTAAAGTTATCTGTGCTTTACGGAGAATTTCAGCTTTGTTGGCTTTCGAGGTAGTAGATTGGGAGAGTTGACTATAAAATTCACCCATTATTTGAGCGGTGCTTTCGTCTACGACAGACCAAAGTGTGGCTAGGGTACTTCTTGCTCCAGCTTGCACAGCTACTCCCGCTAATCCCAAAGTAGCTCGCGGATCACCACTGGCAGTCTCACAAGCACTCAAAACCAATAACTCAATATCGTTTTGGCGATTAAAGGTATCATCCCGTAACATATCGTCTAACTCTTTGATATTGATTTGTCCATCCCAAGAGAGAATGAAAGTATCTTCTGCTTTGGAGCTAAATTGGGCATGGGTAGCTAGATGAACAATAGGAGAACTCGAAGCAATAATGTTTTGCTTGAGAGCCTGTTTGGTAAATTGATTATTGAGTAAAGAACTTTTTGATAATCCCATCTCTCTAATCGTTTTTAATTCTTCTGGTACTTTTGGCAAATCGTCAAAGTTGCGATGAGGCTCAAAATCAGCACGCATTTGACTGATACCTCCCGTAGTAGCATCTAAGTTGAGATCTATTAAGGGTGTGGGATCTAGTAACTGTAATCCAGGAGTCAAAGCTACAGCATATTTCTCCACCAAATATTGATGACCATCGTGTAGTACCGACATGGGAATGTTGCGTAAGCTACCATCTAAAACGAAGGCAATGGTTTTAACTTGATTCTTGGTTAATTCCGCCTCTAAAGGTTTAATCAACCAATTGTAAACTTGTTGATAGTCAGGTAGGAGAGAGTTGACTGAAAGCAGAGAAGATTTAAGACCCCCTTGGATTTTTGCTACCTTTTCTTCTAATTGCTGTTTGGTGACATCGCTTTGATATAGACTAGGTTTTTGCTGGGGTAGGCTGAGGATTATTTCTAATTGATCATCGAGAATAATCGGATAAATAACCGCAGCTTCAGGATCGATCTCATCTATCATTTGTGGATTAGCATCGATACAAGCTTCACGAAAGAAATTGTTTAACTGAGCTACCTGTAGTGATTCAATTACATCACGAGCCTGGATTAGTCTGTCTTGACTACTTTCTTGATCCCCTTGAAGCTCAAGTTCGGCTGCATACTTTACATCTAGTTCTACTAATTGCCGATAAACTGGTTCTACCTGATCGCGGAAGGAAAACTGTACTTCAGGATTGATGGTGGCAAGATCGCTACGTAAAGATTGTAGAGCATCATAGGCTTTGGTGTAGGATGCGATCGCTTTAGGGATCTTCTGCTGCGCTTTTTGGATACGACCTAATTGCCAAAAGTATTGATAGGCAATGTCTGAGGCAGCATAATTTGATACTAAATTGAGGGCTTTTTTACTGTGGATTGCAGCCAGAGAATATTCGCTCTTTATTTCTTCAAGTCTGCCTAGAGTCCCCCAAGCATGAGCTTCTATTCTGTTATCTCCTAAAACTTGTGCTTGTTGAGTAGCGTTGACTAAAATCTGTTGGAGTTCGGAATTACTGGGTAATTGTAAGCTGTTAGCAATGGTTTGATCTTCGAGGGCTAGTACTTTGATTAAATTTTGCACATAATTAATGTTGGCATAAATGCGATCGCGATTTGAGAATGAGTTATTGTCAGCTATCTGGGGATAAAGGGACTGCCATAATGATTCTGCTTCAGACCATTTTTCTTGCTGTAAGAGTAAGTCGAGTAGATTTAACTGCGCCTTCAGTTTGGTATTGGGGGACGGTGATAGATTAGCTGCTTTGTTATATGCTTCTAGGGCGTGCTTTCGATATCGACGACTTAATCTAGCAATATCCTCCCCTTTAGCTAAAGCTTGAAGAGTTTTACCCAGTTTGAGATAGGTAAGGCTTATTTCTTGGGGAGAGTCTAGTTTTTCTGCTGAACTAAGACTAGCTGCTAGTATTTGTTCTGATTGCTCAGGCTGACCAATAATTAATAATAAATCACCTAAGTTTCTTAATGCCGATACTCTATGTAAGGAGGGTTTAGAGGTTATCGGTTTGAGTTTAGTTTGTAATTCAGTTTCGGTAAGTTGACTTAGTTGTTTGCAAGTAGAAATATTATCTAGCGATAATGTACTCAAGACACGTTTACAAGCGCGGGGATATAAACCTAAATCCTGTAAAGCTTTTGCCTGATTGAGATTATTTTGATTTAGTACAATTGTATTATTATTTTGTTGATAAATTTTTGCTGCTTGCTGCCAAGTTTCAATCGCCTTTGCTGATTTTCCTGTTTCTCGCTGTAGCTTGCCCTGAATATCTAAAGTATGTGCCAAAGTTGGAGAATTACTTGCTGATTCAGCTTCTAATAACTTGAGACTAGATTTAATTGCGGTATGTGCTGCATCCCATAGTCCTAGCTTTTGATTGGTTAGCGACAAATTACTTAAAGCGATCGCCGAATTTACGTCATCTCCCATCTCGGCAAAACCCTTTGCTGCTGATTCCCACAGTGGTAAAGCCTGCTCATACTTTTGTTCTTTATATAATACTTGTGCTTGTTTAACTAATTGATGGTGACTAGTTTGAGTTTGCACAATCGGTGTGGGAGAGGAAATCTCTGCCACTACAGGGGGAATTATGGTTGCCAGGAGAAAGAGGAATATTAAGAAGAAGAAAGAGCGTAGTTTTCTGTTGCTATTACCGTAGAAAAATTTATTCATGAGTGGCATAGAGCGATCGCTATTCAATATTAAATAATTAACAACATTTGCCAAATCTGCCCTGATGAGCAAATTCCCTTAAGTCTTGAGCCGAAGTGGAGTCGCTCGTCAAAATGGATTTATACCTTTAACTTCTTTAATCTAAGTTCGATGACAACGCTAGATATATCTTTACCTGATTTAATGTAAACCTTCATTGTTTAATTATTATCAAAGTTACAAAAGATAATGATAAAAGATTAAAAAATAATACAAGTATTATCACTCGTAACATTTATTATGTATTGTTTTGGATAAGAAGATACAAAAAACTTACAAATGTTTTTTAATCGAATAGATTACCCAGCAAATGAAGCTCCCCGTGGTATAGACTCAGCAGATTTCGATGGCGATGGTGATCAAGATATAGTTGTAGCCAACCCAGGAATAGATCCTAGTTCTGTTAATCCAGATAGTGGCAAGGAGATTTCAATACTTACAAACAATGGGGATGGAACTTTTGCTGCACCTATAACTTTTACCACTGGTATCGGGCCTTCTGTGACGGTTGGAGATCTGGATGGCGATGAAGATATTGATATCGCCACCTCTAATGCTACCGATAATACGATTTCGATTTTACTTAATGATGGTCAAGGTGCATTTGCTGCACCTGTGGATTTCTCTACAGGAAAAGAGCCTTTAATAAATACTCCAGCAGACTTAGATGGGGACGGAGATCTTGATCTCATTACCAGCAATCAAGATAGTGTAAATCTCAACACAGCAATTTTTACTGGAGATACAATTTCAATTCTTCGTAACAATGGTCAGGGTGAATTTGCTGCACCAGAAACTCTAACCGTGGGAGAAGGAGTATTTTTAGTAGCAACTGGGGATCTTGATGTAGATGATGATCTTGACATTGTTACAGCAAATGAAAGAGACGATACCCTATCTATATTATTTAATAATGGTGCAGATGGATTCGATGAACCTGTTGAGTTAGAAGCGGGAAGAAGACCAACTTCTCCCATCATCTCAGATTTAGATGGAGATGGGGACTTAGATATCGCCACATCAAATTTTGGCAGTGGAGATGTTTCTATTTTCCTGAACAATGGCGACGGAACTTTTGCCACAGCAAGTGATTTTTCCACTGATGCCAGTCCTTCAAATCTTCAGGCAGAAGATCTTGATGGTGATGGAGATATAGATTTGACTACGCGCCATGGTGTTTTCTTTACTCGTTCAGGAAATACTAGTGGTAGTACTATTTCTATTCTCAGAAATAATGGTGATGGTACTTTCGCTGAACCAGAAATCTTATCAGTGGGAAATACTCCTTCTGGCTTAGTGGTTGATGACTTTGACGGGGAAGGGGAACTTGATTTTGCTACACCAAATTTTGATGATGACAGCGTTACAGTTTATCTTAACCAACCGTTTCAAATTTCTGGCTTAAAATTCAATGACCTCAATGGCAATGGTTTTCGTGATACAGATTTAATCCAGGGAAATAATCCTGATGTAGTTTTTACCCTAGATGTATCAGGTAGTGCGGACGAACCATTTGAAGGGATATCTGTGGGAGATGTCAACGGAGATGGAATTGCCGATACCAGATTAGATGCAGAAATAGCTGGCTTTGCTATTCTCAATGAACAACTAAGAAATCAAGGGCTAGGAGACACCGCAGACGTAGGAATTGTCGTTTTCTCTGGCAATGCTGCTCAAGTTGATCTCGACCCAGCAACCGAGGGTCTTCAATTAACAACTACTCCCAATGC
>CBDUCX010000388.1:0-4744 GCA_965365755.1 uncultured Pleurocapsa sp. | reverse complement strand
CCTGCTGAGGTTTCCTCAGCAAAGGAACGCGCGAGGAAGGGGATTTAGGGGGCTAAATTAAGTGTCAAATCAAACAAATAACTTAAGATAAGACTTATGTGTACACAGTAGAGGAGGTTTCCTGCCTAAAGACAGATAAATTGTATTGACATACACATCACTACATCTGCTTATAGACATATTCTATAAGCAAACTAATTAAAGCAAGATTGTGCAATGTTGAACAATGGTGTCCTCTTTCAATTTTTCAGTTGGTTTTTACCGACGGATGCAAGTATTCAAGACGGTGAACCACTTTGGGTTTTTTTGGAAAAACAGGCTCAACACTTAAATGAAGTAGGTATTTCAGCCGTTTGGATTCCCCCTGCTTATAAAGGATGGGGAGGAATTGACAACAATGTTGCAGGGACAGTGGGCTATGACGTATACGACCATTTCGATCTCGGTGAAATTGAAAATAATAACGAGTTTAATATCCCAACTCCCAAGAGAACAAAGTATGGAGATAGAAAACAACTCGAATCGGCGATCAATAAATTGCACGAAAAAAACATTCAAGTATATGCAGATATAGTTATCAATCATAAATTTGGCGGTAAAGCTGATGGAATATTTTGGCAAGCTGTTCGAGTAGAGCTAGAAGATAGAACCTATCTCAGGTTTGGGGATGGTTTTGAAGAGGGAATTATTGATGTTGAACCATATACAACATTTCAGTTTCCTGCTAGATCTCAATACTCAGATTTTGAATGGCAAGTTTGGCATTTTGATGGCTTTGATACCGTTAATAAAATTAGGCAAAATGGAGTTGAGTGGGAGCAAAATGATGAGAGTAGATCCTATTTGTATTTTCCACTCTTTAATAATCCAGGCTGGAATCCTCCTGAAAAGAGCTTTGAAGAGTGGGTTTCTTTAGAAAAAGGCAATTATGACTATCTAACAGGTAACGATCTTGACTATGGCAGATTCGATGTTAGAGAAGAGATGAAATATTGGGGTAGGTGGATTACTAAAGAATTAAAACTCGATGGATTCCGTATTGATGCCGTTAAGCATATTAGTGCTGATTTTATTCGAGAATGGGTGGGTGATGTTAGAGCAAGTGCGAATCAAAATTTATTTACCGCAGGAGAATATATCGCAGGAGACACAACCCCTCTTCATAACTATATAACTCGCGTAAGTGCGACTGGCTCTTTTCCACAAGACATTAGTTTGCTTGACTTTCCTCTGCGCTTTAAGTTTAGGGAGGCAAGTTTTGCGAATGAATACTACTCTCTGCCAGACTTGAATCGAGGAACATTAATGGCAGAACAACCTGCATTAGCTGTTACTTTCGTGGAAAATCATGATTATGAGTATGGACGCGCTCTTAATTCTCATGTTCAAGATTGGTTTAAACCCCTCGCTTATACTTATATTCTGCTGAGAGATCAAGGCTATCCTTGCATATTCTTTGCCGACTATTATGGCTCAGATCCAAGCTCTGAATACAGTGTTTATCCTTCTGGTCAAAACTATATTGATATCCTGTTAAAGTTACGCTCTCAATTTGCTCTAGGTGAAGAGTGGTATTTCGAGAAGAACAATATAGTGGGGTGGCTCAGGAATGGTTTTGTTCCAGGTGCTAAAGGGGCAATGGTTGCTGTTGTTTGTAATGCACCAGGAGGGACAGTAGAGTCGATTCGGATGAATACAGGTCGCACAAACCAAAAATTCTACCATTTCGCTACAATAAAGCTTTTTGCTGGTCAATTCGTTGTTGCCCAAGGTCCCTATAGTTTATTTGGTGAGCAAGCTGGAGAAATTTGGACTGATGCTTCGGGATCGGGGGAATTTCTAGCCGAAGGTAGAACGGCATCCATTTGGCTGGAAGCAGATGCAGTTCTAGATTAATTTATTCATAGCGATTGTGGTAGTTCACTTAGATTCAACAACTGACAAAATAGACTTAATCGGTCTTTGAATCTCATTTCCTTCTTTGTCCACCCTGCCATAAATAGCGTGACCATTATAGTAAATGGAGGCAGAACTTCCTCCATCTAAGTTCATCGCTTTTACTGCACCGAGACTAGATAGTATATCAGCCAGTTCCGTCAGAGATATACCCGAATTCAATGGTTTATTGGGCTTTTGCGCCACCATAACTAGAATTACATCGTCATTATCCAGAATGCCCACAGCACTTCTCGCATTTAAACTGTCATGAGCGATCGCATCACGAATTTTCTTTCCATTTTGATAAGCAGTAAATGCCTCGGCAATTGAACTATCGATGGGCAATAAACCAGGCCCTCCTCCTAATGACTCAATTAAGGTACAATTATCGGGTATGGGTGCGGAGCGTAACTGAATGTCGTATTGCGTCTGGGAATCACAATTGTAGCGACGGAATTCAGCGCGATTAAATATTTTTCTGAGATACTTTTTTAAATCAGGATTATCTACCAGTCTCTCATTAAAACGAGGATCGGCGATAATCTGGGATTGTTGAACGATAAAAGAAGTAGTCTTCTGATTAACAGGATCGAAATAACCGCCATTAATTGCTGCAACTGTATGTTCGTTGGCAAATTTGGAGATATTTTGCAGTTCTCCAGCTATCTCTGGACGAATTAAGTATTTACTGCGATGAGGAATAGAAACAATATGAACCGTATATTGTCGTCTTTCGATAGTCTGGTAACGAATTTGATTGGCTGATGCCGATTGAGCCTGAGAAAAATTTACGGCAAGAGATAAAACCATGCCTAAACAAACTAAAGCGAATATAACCTGTTTGGGCTGTTTCATTATTAATGATTTTCTGGTATTACTTGTTACTTTTGCTGGAATTGGGATAATAAATCAATCCTACACCCGCCTTATTTTTACGAGTAAAGATAACTTTAGCAGCAATTAGTTCCTTGAGATGAACCTGAATCATAGAAATTGGGCGATTGAGAATTTGCTTAATTTCCTTGATTGTTGTGCCAGTTTCTCTCGCTTGGATTATCTGTAAAATTTGTTCTTGAGTACTAATGCCAGGAGTAGCACTAATAATATTTATTTTAATCACGTAATTATATTTCTGAATAGCACTTGCTCAAGTCAGTTCTAAAGGTTGTTTAATTTTTTAGATATCAACTGGCAAAACTAAATTACTTAAAAAAAACTTATGGTTATCTCCGCATTTATAACCGCAATCTTGAGCAACGACGACCGAAAATATACTTAAATCAAAACTGAATAATCATGAAAGTAAATCAAAGAAATCGCCTTAGACTCTGGCTTCAATGGATTACCGCTAATGCTATTGGCGAATTATTGGGGCTTGGCACAGTCGGGGTAATTGGTTTTTTGCTTGCTTCCAAGTTTGAGGAATCAGTCGGCTGGGTATCAGCAATTTCATTTCCTCTGCTGATGATCATACTAGGAGCATTTGAGGGAGCAGTTTTAGGTTTGGCACAATGGCTAGTGCTGCGAAAGATCATAAATCGATTAAGTAGACGTTCTTGGGTGTTTGCTAGCCTCACGGGAGCCGTAATGGCTTGGGCGCTGGGAATGTTACTCAGTACGATCATGAATCTGACTAGTCAAAATGAAAGTAGATCACCAGATTTTAGTGAAATCCAAATCATGCTCGTTGCTAGTGCTATGGGAATCATACTGGGGATTATTCTGGCACTGCCACAATGGATAGTGTTACGCAAGTATGTTGAGCGCGCCAGTTGGTGGCTTGGGGCTAACAGTGTAGCTTGGGCTTTCGGAATGCCACTTATTTTCCTAGTTGCTGGAACTGTACCTGAAGGTGAAGCAGCTTTTCAGGTTATGGCTAAGATGTTATTAACTATTGCTGCTGCTGGTGGCATCGTAGGTGCAATTCATGGACTTGTGCTGGTGTGGATAGTTAGACCGAAACAGTCTCTGGGAGTCAGAGATTACTCCGCAGTAAAACGACGGAGCCGGCTCTGACCGTTGGTGAGTACCGAAGGATATTATCCCTAACGAATAATGACACGATAATTAATTTACTCTGCGAAATTGTTAAGCAATGTAACAACAATAATGTTATTATTTTACAAAACTTAATTAATTTTGCTGGGCTAGGGGAAAAAACTTGACAATTTTACAATCATCTGAAGCAAATTCCCATAAATCCCACTCCCGAATAATGTTGGAAAGCGTTCAGAGTAATTTAATTGCAGTGATTGGCTACGAGTTATGGAATCCCTTGTCTACTATTCAAGTCTGTTTAGAAAGTTTGACAAACGAGCCAGCAATGTCCCCAGAACCCAGACAAATAATTTTAGATACAGCAGTTGCAGATATCAAATATTTACATCAATTAATTGAAGATTGCTTGACTTTCTCTGAAATGGAGGGAGATGATCAAGTAACTTCATGTGGCTTATTACATTCCCCCATATCTTCACAGCAAATATTACGTGATACCATACTGGGAATTCTCTCATTACACTCAGTAGACAGTGATTCGGATTCAATAGCAGAAATTGTCAATCATTTTGTAGAGCAAGATTCTCCAGACTCTAGTTTAGGTGATGCTCAGGAAGAAGTTTTAGAGCATATTCGTAAAAATCTCATTGCGATAGTTGGTCATGAAATACGTACTCCTCTTTGTACGATTGAAATATGTTTAGAAAGTCTGAGTGACGAGTCTTTAACATCGATAGAATACCGTCAAGAAATGCTAAAGATTGCTTTAAATGATCTTGCTAGATTGCAAAAACTGATTAAAGATTTT
>CBDUCX010000387.1:0-4805 GCA_965365755.1 uncultured Pleurocapsa sp. | reverse complement strand
AACAGTCAACAGTTAACAAGTAATAAAAGTAATAAACCTCCTGTGTTTATCTGCGAGTATTTGTAGATAGTTACAACATATTTTTTAAGCTCGACTTTATCCAATTAAGCAGCATAAAGAGCAATATCCCTCAAACGATTGAACAGAGGACGAGGGACTTTTATCTTTCTGCGAGAGAAGACCCTCATGTCCCGTGAGGGATGAACTGTAACAATTCACCCCCTAGAAACCGCTTTTTGACTAAGTGGTAATATTAAAACGTTAATTTAGGTTATTTAGTTGCTAACTGACTTCCTATTTACGAATACTTTTAGCCATATTGCGGAACATATCCATACTGCTATCTGTCTGACGACGTTTTTCTGGGGCTGGAGCCGCATTTTCAACGGATTCAGTTTGATTAACCACAGAACCACCTGTAACTCCAGGTTGTGACTGGGTGCTAGGAGTAGGATTAAAAACAGTATTTACGGTAGTATTTTGATTGGTACCACTATCTTGATAGAGGTTATTTCTGTTTTCAATAGAGGAAACTTCATTTTCGATCGCAAAACCATCTTTGTTCTTGAGGGTTTTAGGAAAAGTTCTTCTGGTTCTAGTGGGTTTTCTCATGTAGTTGATGTCGCCCATAGTCATTGCGTCATCAGGCTCTAAGAAAAAATCTTTATCTCCCATCGTTTTAATATCTCCTATGTTTATCTATGTATTCAATGATGTTGATAATCCCTTTAGGTTAAACGGTCCCTGAGTCTAAGATTAAGGAAAGTAACCAAAAGTTAATTATATATAAGTATTATTTTACATATAAGCAACCTTAATAGTCAATGAAAATGCGGAGTAAGTTTGGTAATAATATCTAGTGGATCTAGTTGAAAATACTCAGAGTTTGAATAACTCTTAAAAAATAGTCAAATCTAGCGATATAGCCGTAGATACATTGTTTAATTTAAGAATAGTTGTTAATCTTGGAGCAATTAAATTAAATGAGTAAGTTACGCAATATTCTACTTGGTGCGGGAGTAGCAGCAGTTGGCGCAATCGGCACAAAAAAAGCGGTAGATTATCTACGCAATCGTGACAAAGAAGAGGTTGTGGAAGAAAGTGCAGGAGATGCAGAAGCTATAGCAGCAGATGAGGTTGCTTATGCTACTGTAGAGCCAAGTTCGGTTCAAGATTTTTTAGATAAAAGTTTCGGTAATCCTGGGCGATATGTGCCAACCCGTCCCCCCAAAGTTTTTGAATATCAGGATGAACAATATATGGTTATCTGGGCAAGAGATAATCAGCAAGACAAGAACCAGATGATGGCATTCAAGTATACAGATGCAGGTCGTAAAATGGTTGCCAGCGTTGGTTATACAGAAGATGTTACCGACTATAATCTGAATCTCGACGATACTGACTTTGCAGTTGAAGTTAATGGCGACAAGCTAGTTAGTGGGCAGGGAGAAACTAGCGGTGCTGATGAAGTAGATTTTGTCTTAGCATAAAGGTTCTTCGGAAGCCGAGTACATAGAAATATGCACGCTCGGATTTCACAGAGAGGGGCGAGAGATAATACTCTCCCTCGACTCTACTCAGGCTTTGATTTTGGACTCACAATATTTTTAACCGCCAGTGAGGGTACTAGTAATGCTGCGCGGAAGTCAGAAGCCAGAATTCACCAGCATTTCACTGTGAGGCTTTGACCATTTATAAATGGTGACTTTCATTTACGCCCACGTCTACTACCATTAAATCCTTAGTAACTTAATGTATTGTAATAAGAATTGAATATTGAATGGCGAATTCGTTCGTATAATTTGGTTATGGTTAACTGTGCTGACTGAAATGCTATGAGGTTTATTAATCACTCGGCTATTAAGCAAATCTGGCAAAATTTTATTTTATTGGTCGTAATAGTTTTTGCTAGTAGTTTGTTTTGGATGCCAACTACTCTGGCAGACTCAAATGTCAACGAAATTAAGGTTAGCTTGGGCAATAGTAACGGTGAATTAAAGTTTTTTCCGAACAATCTACAACTAGAAACTGGAAAACCATATAAATTACTGCTCGATAATCCCAGTCCTGTCAAACACTACTTCACGTCTAAGGATTTCGCCGATGCTAGTTGGACGAGAAAAGTGCAAGCGGGTAAAGTTGAAGTCAAAGGAGCAATCCACGAATTAGAGCTAAAACCAGGTGCGGAAGCTGAATGGGTTTTAACTCCAATGAAATCAGGCACTTACGAATTACATTGTTCGATTAAAGGTCATGCTGCTGCGGGGATGGTTGGAGAAATCGTTGTTTTAAACTAAATTTAATTTAGCTTAATTGAGGTGCGATCCGAAGGCTAGGGGCTATCAACTGAATCGAAATAATTAGACAATATCCCATCTGAGAGTTAGCTGAGAATTTTGCCATCTTTTTCTGATTTGTCATTCAGAGGCACTTTGCATCGAAGGGTCAATATAAGTTTCAGATAAGTAGATGACCTTTTATCGAAGTCACGAGCAAATATCTCTTTATTATTAATCCTAATCAAAGTACAAAAACAATGAGTAACAACACTGCCCAAAACGGAACAATTGTCGTCTTAGGTACAGTTCATGGTAGTACTACCATTTCTTATACTGCTGAAGGACAAACATTTGAATTAGTCGCAGTAGTTCAAAATCAGACTCATTTAGATATTGCTGGAGATGCTTTTGAATTCAGCGCCGTATAACTTTTAGAACTCCGAACTCCGAACTCCGAACTCCTAAGAAACAAATTGTTTCTTTCTGGCATTACAAATTTTCTTTGTTGGACGCTCACGTTATTGCAGGATAGATCAAATCGGTTTCGTCAAATACTTAAAATTAGCTGAGTTTTCAGCAACTTTATTCTTTTTTTGATATCAGCCTTACTTCGTGAACATCGAGCAATATATAAACAGTTCAGATTAATTGTTCGATAGGTTTTAAATCATGAATCAGACGACTTTAAAAGAATTAAATCAAGTTATCGGCAAAGTTTATTTGGTAGGTGCCGGACCAGGAGATCCAGGATTATTTACTCTTAAAGGTAAAACTTTATTAGAATTCGCTGATGTGGTTGTTTATGATGCCCTAGTTAGTCCCCAAATTTTGGCAATGATTAATCCTCATGCAGAAAGAATTAATGCCGGAAAACGTCGAGGAAGACATTCAATGCCTCAAGAAGACACAACTCAACTGTTAATCCAAAAAGCCCAACATAACGCGGTGGTAGTCAGACTTAAAGGGGGAGATCCTTTTATTTTTGGTCGAGGAGGAGAAGAAATGGCAGATTTAATTGCTGCTAATGTGAGCGTTGAAGTAGTCCCTGGTATCACTTCCGGTATTGCTGCCCCTGCCTATGCAGGTATTCCTTTGACTCATCGAGATTTTAGTTCTTCGGTGACTTTTGTGACTGGTCATGAAGCGGTGGGGAAATATCGTGCCAAAGTCAACTGGCAGGCGATCGCTCATTCTGCTGAAACCATTGTGATTTACATGGGAGTCCAAAATCTACCAGATATTATTACTCAATTAACCGATGCTGGTTTAAGCCCCCATACACCAATTTCTCTGATTCGCTGGGGTACTAGGGTAGAACAACGAAAACTAGTGGGAATTCTTGACACCATAGTCGACCAAATAGAAGCTGCAAAATTCAGTGCACCTGCGATCGCTGTTATCGGCAGTGTAGTGGAACTGGAGTCTATTTTATCAGCGGGTCGTCCTGAACTCTATTAAGTATTTAAGTAATCAATAACAACTAAAAAAAATGAACATTACAATAGTTAAAAAAGTTAAAGCAGATGGTAGTTTGTGTCGCAAGTCTAAAGAGGTTTGGGGGAATTTACAAGCAGCCAAATTATTAGGTCACATTGACCGAATAGTTTTTGCTCACCCAAGCAAACCCCAAGGAGAGGGAATGTCTTTAGCGATCAAACATCAAGTAAATGCTGCACCATTTTTTATAGTCGAAAGAGACACAGATTCTGACCAGGTTTACACGGATTACTCTTGCTTTCTTCAAGAAGTTTTGCATGAATAAAATTTACCGCTAAAATAATTAAACCTAAACAGTATAAAATCATACCTAATATAAAATACGAAATGACTACAACTCCTCAATCACCCACCAATAGGGAAATGAAATATGGGGAAAGAGCGATCGCTGAAGGGGAATTAATTACTTTTCCTAACCCCAGAGTTGGTCGTAAATACGATGTTAATATTACCCTACCAGAATTTACTTGCAAATGTCCTTTTTCTGGCTATCCTGACTTTGCAACCATCTATATTACCTATTCTCCCGATCAGACAGTCGTGGAACTAAAAGGCTTAAAACTATATATTAATAGTTACCGCGATCGCTATATTCCCCATGAAGAAGTAGTAAATCAAATTTTGGATGATTTTGTAGCTGCTTGCGATCCTTTAGAGGTTACTGTCAAAGGTGATTTTACTCCTAGGGGTAACGTCCATACAGTGATTGAAGTACATCACCAGAAATCAGTTTAGCGGTAAAAATCGATTACAATACAATAGTAAAGATTTGTTAATATCACTAGACAGGAAAGCTCAGTAATGAAAAGCGAAATTAAACCCAGCGTAACGCCTAACCTAGAAGAGCCAAAATTTGGCTTCAATTCCTACTCCGAACGCTTAAACTGCCGCGCGGCTATGATTGGGTTTGCTGCCATTTTGATCATCGAATACACTACAGGAAAGGGTCTTCTTGCTTGGTTGGGTTTACAGTAAGGTGAGTTCGGAGTTCGGAGTTCGGAGTTCGGAGTTCGGAGTTCGGAGTTCGGA
>CBDUCX010000386.1:0-4839 GCA_965365755.1 uncultured Pleurocapsa sp. | reverse complement strand
ATTCTTGCTAGATTCATAATCCAGGCATAAATCGATCCAGCCTTTCCAAGGAGAATAAAAACGGTTGATATGAAACCCAATATGCTTGGGGTCTTTAGCTACAGCCGTTGCCTGCCACTCTCCATTTCGCAGCATTTGGGCTTTATACTTTTCCTCAATCGGGCGATCGCAACTCTCGCATATATAGTAGACCCCAGATAGTGGATCGGCTTGTTCAGTATCTTTATTCGCATATTGAAATCGATCCCAGATTAAATGTTGTTTATGTCCGCAGTGGGGGCAGGGGACAAAAAAACGGCGCTTATCAGAAAGTTCAAATTCATCCTCAATTCGAGAATTACCCTTAATTGAAGGAGTGGACACCAAAAATACTAACCAATTCCAAAAAGTTTCTGTACGCTGTATAGCTAGTTTTACAGGATCCCCCTCTTTTCCCGCCGAAGGAGGATATTTATCAATTTCATCGCCAAAATAAGCACGGATGCTCATTGATGCCAGTGAACTGGGGGAATTAGCCCCAGCTAATCTTAAAAATCCCCCCACAAACATTTTCATCAAAATAGTTGAGTTGGCATTACGGCTTTTTTGAATTATCTTTTTGCTGACTGGCTTAACGTTAGTTATGGCACTAGATAATTTTTCTTTGCTGAACATCTCAGCCATGTCCATGGTGGGCTGTGTCATCATCATGGAACAAGGATCGAGGTCGATGAGATAGCAGATAATCAGTAATATAATTATCGTCTTGCCAATCTGAGCCGAGCACATCAAAGTTACTTTTTGTACGCCAGCTTCACAGACTGCATCTAAGATCCCTACCTGATACGGCGCACGATTAGGATTCCATTTTCCAGGCTCGGCTGATGTTTCAGGCAACTCAAAATTTTCCGCCCCCCAGACTGAAGGTTTAATTCTTAGTGGCGGTCTAAATTCCTTAAAAGCTTTTTTTAATAGGGCTGTAGCTTGTGCCATAGCTACAATATGCCCTAATATCAAAAGTTAAATGTGTGATTTCGATCGCTATTCACTTTCTCCTAATTCAATCAACGCCTCATCAATTACCACAGTTAACCTAGCTTGAATGTCTTCTGGCTTATCCAATCCTGATAATTCTAAAGCTAATTTAGCTGGCATATTGATAAATTTAGCCTTCACGTTAGCGATCGCATTTTTCCAAGAGTTCAGCACTTCTTCAGCATCAATCAAAATTCCTTCTAGCTGATCCGCTTCCATCTTCTTAATTCGTGCCAACTGTTCCTCTTTATCTGCTTCGGCGATCGCTTTTCGATTTCTGGCTACAGTGGCATCTTTAGATAATTTGTCTTTTGATTGTTCTAGCTTTTCCTTAGTCTCCGCTAATTGCAACTTAACCCGCCCTAGATCAAGACTCAATTTCTCTAATTGATATTTATAAGCGGAAATTAGCCCATATTTGCCTGTATCATCCTGCTGAATTTTCCCCGCAGCAGCCCAATTCTCAATCGTCCGAACAGGAGTATCTATATACTGTCCCAGTTCCCTCCCCGACAAATAAATTTCTTCCCTTCTGCCCTCTGCCATCTGCCATCTGCCTTCAACTGACCACCACCACCACCATTTTTCCCAAATATTTTTTGCACCTAGAAAAAGCCCGCGCTTTTCCCAACTGCATTTATTCAAGGCTAGGAAGTACCTTTTTAGATCAAATATAGATCGTAGTAATCACTGAAACTCTAAAGTCTAATTATTACAAGGCTTTAAATAAAAATATAGTGGACTGTAAATCCACTGGCTATGCCTACGCTGGTTCAAATCCAGCTCGGCCCATATTATATATAGGAAAGAGGTTATGCACCTCTTTTTTTTTTGCTGTCGTTTAACATAATGGCTCTTCTAGATTAAGCATGATAAATTGCTAGCAAAAATGCCAATTTAGGAGAACTCTTCTTCTAAAATTGTCAAAGTTAGTTAACCCATAAGCTCTTCTCTTAATTAGCTTAATTTTCTGATTGATTCCTTCAACTGCTCCTGGAGTTGTTCGACAATCAAAGTACGCTACAATCTCGTCAATCCATCTTTTTAAAGAATTAGCCCTTATTTGACAGAATGTTGCCTTAGAGCCAGTGCTAATGTGTCATACGAAAATGCTGCACAAGATGTCGTGCGTTACACGAGAATGACAATTTCAGGCAAAATGCAACAAAGATTAGTTCATCGATATCAGTTTAATGATGCCGAGTGTGAATCAAAAGTAGGAGAAATCAGCGTAGACGGGGGCAAGGTGCGTCTCAGAACAGAGATGAAAGGAGAAGCTTGTATTTGGAGAGATTATAAAGCTATTTGCATTCATCCTCAGTCGCGAATGGGATGGTTTATGGAAAATGAACAACTAGTTGAATGGGTTAATCATCAACCCTTTGATCCAGTTCTCAATTGCCTGGGAGATGGTCACCCTGGAATTTGGAATCTGATCAACCAATTTAATCCTCAAGGAGAAACGAGGCAGATTCTTGACTGGTTTCATTTAGCAGAGAATCTTTACAAAGTTGGCGGCTCTCTCAAACGTATTGCTCAAGGTAAACAATTGCTGTGGCAAGGAAAAGTAGATGCCACTCTGGCATTATTTTCGCCTTTGAAGAAAAAAGCAGCACAGAATTTCTGTACTTATCTGCAAAATCATCGTCATCGTATTATTAATTATGACTACTATCAGGCTGAAAGTATTTGTTCTATAGCTTCGGGGGCAGTTGAATCAACAGTCAAACAGATAGATCGAAGATTAAAAATTTCAGGGGCGCAATGGAAACCAGAGAATGTATCGCAAGTTTTAAAACACCGATGTGCTTATCTTAATAACACCCTTTTATCATAGTAATACTTGTGTTCTTACATAATTGACTTGCTCCCGTCGAGTTAGTAAGAAAATACATGATCTTATAAAGATCAAGAATATCATGTTTGTTAGAATAATCGCATTTGTTTTAGTCCTGCGATACTCTCCCTACACCATTTAAAATTAATTAGAGACAAAAATATTGCTTGTTTTATTATTTGCCTTTTATGTTTGTTTTAGATAGTAATCAATATGCGATCGCACTTCATACTAGTACACCACATCTAGGAATAGCTGTTAATAATTATGGGGGGGATAGCCGCAGTCAGGTTTGGCAGTTAGGCAGAGGTTTGGCATCCCAGCTATATCTATATCTTGCAGAAATTCTTGCTCCGCAAACTTGGCAGGAGCTTAAATTTATCGCCGTAGCGAAAGGGCCTGGAGGCTTTACGGGGACTCGGGTGGGAGTTGTGACTGCTCGTACTATTGCTCAACAACTTAATATTCCTTTGTTTGGTATTTCTAACTTAGCAGCCGTGGCAGTAGCCCAAAATTATCAGGGAGATAACTTATTAGCAGTCCAGATGGATGCCCGAAGAGAACAATTGTTTGTCGGCATATATCAGTTAACTAGTCAGGGACTTCAAACCTATATGGAAGACACCTTAATGACCACAGAAGCATGGCACAAAACCCTAGCTGATTTACCATCGACCTATGAGTTAATTACTGCCGATTACCAGATTGCTACTACCGTAACTAATGTCTTAGATTTAGCTTACGCCGATTGGCAACAGGGCAAACATCCCCACTGGTCAAAAATCGTCCCCTATTACGGTCAACATCCAGTCCCAGGATAGTATTATTATTTATTAGTTCTATTATTATGTGGAACTAAATTATCGCCAGTAGAAAATTCCATATAGCAATACGCACTTCTATTAGGACACTTGCTACTTGTTACTTGTTACTTACGAGCCATTAACTAGACTTGTCTTAATCGATCAACGTACTGCGATCTGGTCGCGCTGATCTAAAAATCCCTAATTATCCTGAATGACTTCTATCCAAGAACAACTCCGAGAATTAAATACGTTGGCAGTAAATGCGATCGCCTCAACTGAGAGCTTAGATGACTTAGAACAGCTAAGAGTTAAGTATCTGGGTAAAAAGGGTCAGGTATCCCAGATATTGCGCGGCATGGGCAAATTATCCCCTGAAGAACGACCTGTGGTAGGTTCATTAGCCAATGTGGTCAAGGAAGAAGTTCAAGTCAGTCTCGAACAACGTAAACAAGATTTACAACAGGCACAAATAGAGGCACAAATTAAAGCTGAAACTCTAGATGTAACCATGCCTGGCGTAAGTCGCCCCCTGGGTCGAGTACATCCCCTCAATGGAGTGGTAGACCGAGTATTAGGTATCTTTGTGGGTTTGGGCTATACCGTTGCCACAGGGCCGCAAATTGAAACTGACTATTATAATTTTGAGGCTCTCAATACTCCTCCAGATCATCCAGCTAGAGATATGCAGGATACATTCTATTTGCCAGGGGGAAATTTACTGCGGACTCACACTTCCTCGGTACAAATTCGCTATATGGAAAATCATCAGCCACCCATTAGGATTATTGCCCCTGGTCGAGTTTATCGTCGGGATACGGTTGATGCTACCCACTCCGCAGTATTTAATCAGGTAGAAATATTAGCTATAGATAAAGGGTTAAAATTTACTGATCTCAAAGGCACGATTAAAGTGTTTTTACAACGGATGTTTGGCGATGAACTTCCCGTACAGTTTCGCACTAGCTATTTCCCCTTTACCGAACCTTCTGCGGAAGTAGATGTGCAGTGGAAAGGCAAATGGTTGGAAGTTATGGGTTGTGGTATGGTCGATCCCAATGTGTTGCAAGCTGTTGGATACGATCCCGAAGTGTATACAGGTTTTGCCGCAGGTTTTGGTGTGGAAAGATTTGCGATGGTGCTACACCAAATTGATGATATTCGCCGTTTGTATAATAGCGATCT
>CBDUCX010000385.1:0-4851 GCA_965365755.1 uncultured Pleurocapsa sp. | reverse complement strand
ACTGCTTCACCCTTGCTACTGCGTCCTTTACTTCAGAAAACAATCAACTAAGATATTATTTAATTTTTCCCATAAGATCCCATGTTTTTATAAACAATGTCGGGCGAAAACTCATCTGCCTTGTACGCCCTTGATGAAGCCCGACCAGCAAAAACATCGCGACAGCGATACCCCTTAAATCGATAACTTGAAATCAAAGTTGCTCTTCTGAGATAATATATCTTAAGAAAAAGAACCTAGAAAAATCAATCACCTTAAAAGTATAGGGTTGTTCCAAAGGTAGTCAAGCTCTGCATTTAATGCGAAAACCAAGCACTCAGACAATGCAACTTTCCTGAGTTTGGAACGTAAAACTTTTAGCTTGAAAGATGTTCTCAAGTATTTGCTCTTAGGGACTAGGAGCAGTAGCCTGAGTGCAGTTCACGCTGTACGAGTGTATAGGGCATCTCTTTGGAGATAGCCAAACCACTAAATAGAACGTAAGACTACTGAGGATAGGCATAGCCAAAAGTAAAATGTAGCAATCTAAGCGAAGCAGGAAGCGTCGTCGCTGATGACGCGCGACGTAGTTCACTAGACTTGTAACTGTAGACCTTTGGTATAAGTTCGAGTAACCTTGGTTAAGTTAAGGGAAAAGGGAAAGGGGAAAAACGATTAATTTTGATTTCTAATTTATTTTTGCAAGGGTTCTTATGAGCAATTGGCATACCGTAAGTCCAGAAGAAACCATTGAATTACTTAACAGTAATGCTAATGATGGTTTATCTAGCGAAGAAGTTACTCAAAGACAAAAATATTTTGGTCAGAACGAACTCAAACAAACGGTTGGTCGAAGCAATTTAAGTATTTTATGGGATCAGTTTACCAACATCATGCTGGTAATGCTGATTGTAATTGCCATAATTTCAGCAATCTTAGATCTACGTCACAGCAATTTTCCCAAGGATTCGGTGGCAATTTTTACGATCGTGATCTTGAACGGCATTTTGGGCTATGTTCAGGAAAGCAAAGCAGAAAAAGCCCTAGCTGCTCTTAAGCGTCTTTCTGCTACTCATGTCAAGGTGATTCGCGACAGTGTAATTCAAGAAGTTGATGCCATAGAACTAGTTCCAGGTGACATCATGCTTATCGAAGCAGGAGTACAAATTGCTGCCGATGGACATTTATTAGAGACGCAAAATTTACAAATCAGCGAGTCTACCCTCACAGGGGAAGCCACCGCTGTGAGTAAAGATGCCCATGTGATGTTAGCCGAAGATGCTCCTTTGGGCGATCGCCTTAATCTGGTATTCAAAGGTACAGAAGTAGTTCAGGGTAGAGCTAAAGCGATCGTCACCAAAACTGGGATGCACACCGAAATTGGTCGAATTGCTAAGATGTTGCAAACGGTGGAAATAGAACCAACTCCACTGCAAAAACGCATGACTCAACTGGGTAATGTATTGGTTGGTGGTTCTCTAACTCTAGTGCTCTTAATCACCATTGGTGGCTTGTTAAAGTCAGGCTGGCAGATTTTTGAATCAATCATCGAAACTTCTTTAAGTATGGCGGTGGCGGTGGTTCCCGAAGGATTACCTGCGGTGGTGACTGTAACTCTGGCTATTGGCACCCAAAAAATGATTCGTCGTCGAGCCTTGATTCGTAAACTACCGGCGGTGGAAACTTTGGGTTCGGTAACTACGATCTGTTCTGATAAAACTGGAACCTTGACGCAAAATAAAATGATCGTGCAGCAGGTAAGTACACTGGGGTGCGATTTTCAAGTTACAGGAGTCGGCTATGAACCATCAGGAGAATTTCAGGCTAGCGATCGCACTCTCATCGAGCAAGAGCCAGAAGTGCGAAAGTTATTACAAGCCTGCGTACTATGTAATGATGCTCTATTACAACACTCCCGCGATTCCCTTCAGCAACAAAGCGAGTGGTCAATCTTGGGAGATCCCACAGAAGGGGCACTATTAGCCTTAGCAGGTAAAGCAGGAATTTTTAAAGAGGAATTAGAGCAGCAAATGACCCGTTTGGGAGAGTTTAACTTTAATTCCGCACGGAAGCGAATGTCTGTGATCGTCGCGAATCCAGTGTCAGGGGAATTACCCTACATGATGTTTACTAAAGGTTCCCCAGAGTTAATTCTAGAGCGATCGCAATATATTCAAATTGGAAAAAAGTCTCAACCAATTACGGAACAGCAACAAGAGCAAATTCTCGCAGCAAATACTCACCTAGCTAGTATCGGCTTGAGAGTGCTAGGTTTTGCCTATAAACCCCTGACTGAAGTTCCCCCGGCAAATACAGAAGAGAAACATGAGCAGGGTCTTACTTGGCTGGGTATGGTAGGGATGTTAGATGCTCCGCGACCAGAAGTCAAACAAGCAGTTAAAAACTGTCGCCAATCAGGAATTAGACCAATCATGATCACGGGAGATCATCCCCTAACCGCTATGGCGATCGCTTCTCAGCTAAATATTGCTAATGAGAATGAGCATTTTTTAACAGGACAAGAAATAGCTAAGATGTCTTCTGGTCAATTGGAGCAAATTGTCTCCCAAGTCAGTGTCTATGCTCGTGTGGCACCTGAAGATAAGCTGCGGATTGTCAAAGCACTGCAAAAACAGCATAAATTTGTGGCAATGACGGGGGATGGGGTCAATGATTCCCCCGCTTTAAAACAGGCGGATATTGGTATTGCCATGGGCATTACGGGAACTGATGTTAGCAAAGAAGCTAGCGATATGATTTTACTCGATGATAACTTTGCTACTATCGTGGCGGCGATCGAAGAAGGCAGGGTAGTCTATGACAATATTCGACGCTTTATTAAATATATTCTGGGTAGTAACATCGGCGAGGTATTAACTATTGCTGCGGCACCCCTACTAGGTTTAGGCAGTGTTCCTCTTTCCCCCCTACAAATTCTCTGGATGAACCTGGTTACTGACGGTTTACCAGCTCTGGCTTTAGCCTTAGAACCAGCCGAACCAAACGTGATGAGTCGTCCCCCCTATAATCCCAAAGAAAGCATTTTTGCTCGTGGTTTGGGACTATATATGGTGCGAATCGGAATTATCTTCTCATTATTAACGATCATACTAATGGTGTGGTCTTATAACTACGATCTGACTGGTGCAAATCCCAATCACTGGAAAACGATGGTGTTTACGACCCTTTGTTTGGCGCAGATGGGTCATGCCTTAGCTGTACGTTCTGATACTAGACTAACCATCGAAATGAACTTTTTTTCTAATCCTTATTTATTAGCGGCGATCGCTCTAACCACTATTCTACAAATATCATTAATTTACGTCACGCCCCTACGCAACTTCTTTGATACCAATATACTCAGCTTTACCGATTTACTAATTTGCTTGGGCTTCAGTATGCTGGTTTTTGTCTGGGTGGAAATGGAAAAGCTCTGTCACCGTTTTTTCGTAGCTTGGCGTAAATGATGATTTTCATCTGGATAATTGGGCTACGATCCAAAAGTACGGCTGATCGTAATTCCCATACGAAATAATTTGCTCATGAAACAGAATATTGAAGAAGTCGTTGACCCTAAATTAGCTGTTGAGTACTATGGTGCAGATTTTCCTGTCGATCTTTTGGTAAGGAGAATCGAAGAAGAAGATTTTATTATTCCAGGATTTCAAAGGAAATATGTATGGACTCAAAACGAAGCGTCTAAATTTCTGGAATCATTATTAATTGGACTTCCAACTCCTGCCTTATTTTTGGCAAAAGACAAATTCTCCAACAAGTATATTGTTATAGATGGTCAGCAACGCTTAAGAACTTTACAGTATTTTTATCGAGAACAATTTCCAGATGGAAAAAAATTTGCTTTGAAAGGAGTAGCAAAACTTTTTAATGACCAAACCTATAGTACTTTATCTCCATCTAATCGTCGCTCATTAGACAATGCGATTATTCACTGTATAATTATTTCTGAAAATTACGATCCTGGTGGAATATTTTATCTCTTTGAACGGCTAAATACCACGGGAACTCCATTAAGTGCTCAAGAAATAAGAAATGGTATATATCATGGAGCTTTTAGTGATTTAATTAAAAAACTTTCAGAGAATAAAACCTGGAAAAATCTTTATCATAAAGCGGACAAAAGGGCGAAAGAGCAGGAATGGATACTAAGATTTATTGCTCTTTACTTTGATTTAGAGAACTATCAAGGTGATATGACTAAATTTCTTAATTGTTTTATGCTAAAAAATAAAGATCTAGATCTAATTACTAGTAATCAAATTGAAGAGGTTTTTATAAGTACAATTGAGTTTATTAATAACTGCCTTGGTTCACAAGCTTTTTATGGAGCAAAAGGATTAAATATAGTTCTTTACGAAAGCTTAATGATTTTAACTGCAAATGAGTTAAAAAATAATAATTTAAATTGCCAAAAACTTGCAAAATTCCATCAATTGCTAATTAAAGATGATAACTTTTGGCTGCTTGCCAAACAAAGATCTGACAGTAGAAACAAACTAATATCTAGATTTGAATATGTGGAGAGTTTTTATCAAAAGATGAGTAGATGAACCCACAAATTTTATCTCATCGTCAGAGAATAGATGCTCTTTTTGCTAAAATTCGCTTAATTTCCAACCCAGCTGATCAAAGTGATTGGTCGAAGTATTTATGTATTTTGGTGTCTGGCTATATTGAAGAATCACTGAGAGTTTTACTAGAACAATACTCTAAAAATCATTCCTCATCTCATATTCAAAATTTTATTTCTCAAGAGATTAAAAACATAACAAATTGTAAAACAAGTAAAATTGAAAACATATTATCTAAATTTAGTCCAGCTTGGAAAGATTACTTTATCGATCAAATGTCATC
>CBDUCX010000384.1:0-4888 GCA_965365755.1 uncultured Pleurocapsa sp. | reverse complement strand
ATAATCCCAAAAGCGATTGGTATCATTGGCAGGATGCTGAACCCGATGGATCAGTACCTAATAACTGGCTATCTTATTTTGGGGGTACAGCCTGGACTTATTGCGAAACGAGAGAGCAATATTACTATCACGCTTTTAATCAAAATCAACCCGATCTCAACTGGAACAATCCTGAAGTTCGACAAGCAGTTTTTGACATTATTCGCTATTGGTTAGACAAGGGGGTGGATGGTTTTCGACTTGATGCTTCCAGTGTTTATAGCAAGGATAAATATTATCGTTATAACCCTGTTAAGTTCGGCACTACAGATAAAAACGACTATAACAATCAAGATCACTTATACGATAAAAATCTACCCGAAAACCATCACATCATCAAAGAAATTCGTCAGATTATTGATACATATGATGACAGAGTGTTAATTGGCGAAACTTTTATTGACAGTAGCCTATACGAATCGATCATGTTTTATGGCATTGATAATGATGAACTACACTTGGCTTTTAATTTTGAATTTACCTTTAGTCCTTGGTATCCAGGTTATCTTCAGCGAGAAATAGCCAGAAAAGATTTATTGACTCCCAAAAATGCCCGTCCAACCTACTTTTTAGACAATCACGATATTCCTCGTCATTTATCTCGTTGGATTGAATGTAGCCTATGTACTAATCCAGATGCGATCGCCAAAGCCGCAGCTACTTTACTGTTTACGGTTAGGGGAACTCCTGTGTTGTACTATGGTCAAGAAATTGGCATGGTTGATAATCTGGATATACCTCCAGAAAAAGTCCAAGATACAGCTATCAAAAAAAGTGATGATGGGGAATCACCCCCTCCCAGAGATGGTTCTAGGACTCCGATGCAGTGGGATGATTCGGTGCATGGGGGGTTTAGTTTTGGTCAGGATGTTGAACCCTATTTGCCAGTAAATAGTAATTATCAGGAAGTAAATGTTAGTCGGCAACTAAAGGATCAAGACTCTATTTTTAACTTTTATCGACGTTTAATTAAGGTTAGAAAGCAAAGTAATGCTCTGTTGTATGGAAGCTGGAAAACTTTAATTCATTATCCTTATGAGCATTTAGCTTATGTGAGAGAAAGTAAGACAGAGAAAGTTTTGGTGATTATTAATTTCTCTTATGAAAAGCCTTTGGAAGTGGATGAAAAAATTGAACCAAAAAATTGGCAGGTACTAATTTCTAATGTTTGGCAAACTAAAGAAGTGATTGATTTACCTGAAACATTACAGCCTTTTGAAATTACCATTCTCCAAAAAATCTAAGTAATACCAAGTTGCGTTCTAAAGTGTAATTTTGGATCTCGCGCAAAGACGCAAAGGCGCAAAGGGCATTAAGGATTGTTTTACGTCTATGAACGCAGGTTGGCATAAGTAGGGCGAAATAAAGTCAATGCAATTCAAAATTATCAATTACAGGAATAATTAAAATGATCCCCATAACGAAGCGATCGCTTTAAGCTCAAAGCTAGTCCGAGAAAATCGTTAGAATAGGGATATAAGTTCTATTTTTCAGCCTAAGTGTTTGAGAACAAGAACTTATTTAATCCAGGGCGATCGCTGAACAACTCTCTATCAACAATCTTATAATCATCGTTAAATAATTCAGACCAAGCCTTAAATAGTTTTAAGACAATAGTTTTAAGACAATTATCAGCAACATCCTGGAACAGTTTCAACTCTGGAGGTGTTACTTTGCATGAAACTATTCTGGTTACTGGTTCTAGAGGTCAAGTTGGCAGCGATTTAGTTCCTGCCTTACGCCAGAGATTTAGTGAGGCTCAGATTATTGAAAGTGGTCGTCGAGAAATCCCTAGCACAGAAAACAATGGATCTCTCTACGAAGTCTTGGACGTAACTGATAGCAAGGGTCTGGAGACTATTATCAAACAATATCAAGTAGATACAATCTATCATTTAGCAGGGATATTATCGGCAAAAGGGGAGCAAAATCCTCAACTTTGCTGGCAGGTTAACATCAACGGACTGAGAAATATATTAGAAGCAGCTAAATCTTACCAACTCCAAGTTTTCTACCCTAGTTCCATTGCCGTATTCGGCGCCAATACTCCTAAATTTAAGACTCCCCAAGTGACTCTGAAAAATCCCTCAACAATTTACGGGATTACCAAAGCAACAGGGGAATTACTATGTGAATATTACGCTCGTCAATTTGGGGTTGATGTTCGCAGTCTGCGCTTTCCAGGAATCATTAGTTATAACGCTCCTCCTGGAGGCGGGACAACCGACTTTGCAGTAGAAATATTTTCTGAAGCCATTAAGCAAGGTAGCTACACCTGTTTTGTCCGTCCAGATACCCGCTTACCCATGATGTATATGCCAGATGCCATTAGAGCTATCCTGGAGCTAATGGAAACAGAGCCAACAGCAATCACAGTTCGCTCTAGCTATAACATCGCCGCTGTCAGCTTCTCCGCAGCAGAATTAGTTGCCGAAATCCAGAAACATCTCCCCAATTTTACCTGTGACTATCAACCCGATTTTCGTCAGGCGATCGCCGATTCTTGGCCTTCGGTAATTGACGATACCCAAGCCCGTCATGATTGGGGTTGGCAGCATAGCTACGATCTACCTGCCATTGTTGCCGATATGCTGAAACATCTTTTTATTATGAGTTCGGAGTTTGGAGTTCGGAATTCGGAGTTCGGAATTCGGAGTTCGGAATTCGGAGTTCGGAGTATGCCCTACGGGCACGCTGCGCGAACGGAGTTAAATTTACGCAACACAACATAATTATTTATTTACCTCTTACCTTTTACCTCTTACCTCTTACCAATCCACTACCCACTACCTAATATGTTTACTACCGCTACTAATATTTTTCAATCCACTCTCGACGAGATTCGTAACTCTGGTTTGTATAAAGAGGAACGGATGCTAATTTCTTCCCAGAATGCGGAGATCTCTGTCCAAGGAGGTCAAAGAGTCCTCAACTTCTGTGCCAATAACTACTTAGGACTAGCGAATCATCCCGAAGTAATTGCTGCTGCCCACGAAGGTTTAATGAGGTACGGTTTTGGTTTATCTTCGGTGCGCTTTATCTGTGGTACTCAGAGTATTCATAAGGAATTGGAAGCTAAGATTTCTGCGTTTCTCAGTACAGAAGACACAATCTTATACAGTTCCTGTTTCGATGCCAATGGCGGACTATTTGAAACCCTTTTAGATGCTGACTGTGTGGTTTTAAGTGATGCGCTGAATCATGCCAGTATCATTGACGGTATTCGCCTATGTAAAGCTCAAAGATATCGTTTTGCCCATAGTGATATGGAGCAACTAGAAGAGCAACTACGAGATACACAAGGAGCGAAAATTCGTCTGATTGCCACTGATGGGGTTTTTAGTATGGATGGTGAAATTGCTCAATTGAGCCAAATTTGCGATCTTGCTGATAAATATCATGCTCTAGTCATGGTGGATGATAGTCATGGCACTGGTGTTTTAGGGGAAACAGGACGTGGTTCAATAGAACATTGCGGGGTGATGGGACGTGTGGATATTATTACCAGCACTCTAGGGAAAGCGCTGGGAGGAGCTACTGGGGGATTTACTAGCGGACGCAAAGAGATTATAGAGTTGCTGAGACAGCGATCGCGACCTTATTTATTTTCTAATTCTGTGGCGCCAGTGATAGTCTATACCAGTCTAAAAGTACTAGAGTTACTCAGCCAGTCTAGGGGATTACAAGCATGCTTACTCAATAGTACTCGCTATTTTCGTCAAAAAATGACTGAATGTGGTTTCCAGATTAAACCAGGGATTCATCCCATCGTGCCTATAATGCTCTATGACGCACAATTAGCTCAAGATATGGCGCGGGATTTGTTAGCAGAAGGCATCTATGTAATTGGCTTTAGCTATCCTGTCGTTCCCTTGGGACAAGCACGAATTCGGGTTCAGGTTTCTGCGGCTCATACTCCCTCACAACTCGATCGCTGTATTCAAGCTTTTACTCGTGTGGGTAAACAATATGGGGCAATTTAAACCACGTCTAATGTGAAACCTGGAGTTTTTAAGCTATCTTTTTTGAGTAATGAGTAATGAGTAATGAGTAATGAGTAACGAGTAGCGAACATATTAGATGTTTAGATAATTAAAAAATTTCTCGAAACCAAACTACCGTTTTCAATCTGGATGGGGTTTAAAATGAAACTCCCTATTGTTAAATCACCGAGCCTAGACAATATCTATCAAGCTGCCCAGATAATTGGCGATCGCGTTTTGGATACTCCCTGTCGTCATTCCCGACAACTATCGGACATGACAGGGGCAACGGTAATTTTGAAATATGAAAACCTCCAATTTACAGGTTCTTTCAAAGAACGGGGTGCTTTAGTTAAATTACTTTCCTTGACGGACAGGCAAAGAAAACAGGGGATTATTGCTATGTCCGCAGGTAATCATGCCCAGGCGGTTGCTTATCAGGCGCAACGGTTAAATATTCTCACCACGATTGTTATGCCCCGCTTTACTCCTAATGTCAAAGTAGAACGCACTCGCTCCTTTGGGGCAGAGATCATTTTTCATGGGGAAACTTTAGATGATTCGATTGTCTTGGGTAAACAGCTTGCTCAAGAACGTCACCTGAATATCGTTCATCCCTATGATGACCAACAGATTATTGCGGGACAGGGTACAGTCGCCCTAGAAATGCTGGCAACTTATCCCGATTTAGAGGTTTTATTAGTCCCTGTAGGTGGTGGGGGCTTAATTGCGGGTAATGCGATCGCGGCTAAAAGTCTTTGTCCCCAGATTAAGGTTATAGGTGTGCAAACCAAACGTTTTCCTTCCATGCAGCAAGCTCTCGCAGGGGAGCCAATTACTTGTGGTAGCTCGACTATGGCAGAGGG
>CBDUCX010000383.1:0-4918 GCA_965365755.1 uncultured Pleurocapsa sp. | reverse complement strand
TTTAAATATTTACCCACTGCTTACTGCTATTATGGCTATCCTCAATCGGAATACTTAGACTGTTGGGCAGATTCTAATGGTTGTGCTGCGGGAAACACCATTGAAGAAGCGATCCTGCAAGGGTTTATGGAATTGGTAGAGCGAGATAGCGTTGCTTTATGGTGGTACAACCGTCTACAAAAACCCCAGGTAGATTTAGACAGTTTTGACGAGCCTTATTATTACAATCTGCAACAGTATTATCAAGAATTGGGTCGGGAACTTTGGGTATTAGATATTACCAGCGATTTAAATATCCCCACTTTTGCCGCCATTTCCCGTAGTTGCGATCGCTCTATAGAAGATATTATCTTAGGCTATGGGACTCATTTTGACCCTAAAATTGCCATGAGTCGCGCCTTAACGGAAGTAAATCAAATCTTGCCCAGCGTAATTTCAATCAATGCTGACGGAAAGACAAACTATCCCCAACATATAGATCCTTTAGCGGTTAAGTGGTGGACAAAAGCTACTTTAACTAATCATCCCTATCTAGTTCCCGATGCTAAGATTACACCGAAAGTTTTTACTGATTATGACTATATTGCTAGTAATGATCTGTTAGATGATGTGCAACTATGTCAAAAAATTGTGAAAGAAAAAAATCTGGAAATGCTAGTTCTCGATCAAACTCGTCCTGATATTGGCTTGCGGGTAGCTAAGGTAATTGTTCCAGGGATGCGTCATATGTGGCGTAGGTTAGGCAAAGGAAGATTATATGATGTTCCTGTAAGGATGGGTTGGTTAAAAGAGCCTTTGACGGAAGAAGAATTAAATCCTTTTCCGATGTGGATGTAAAGCTTTGGGGATTAGTTGTAGAAGACAGTTGAGATGACAATTCTGATATGTATGACAATATTTGCAAATTTATTGCTGAAAACTTTTCGAGAGATTTAGCCCAATGGCTATTGGGACAGTCGATAGAATTAACCGTTCTAGAACCCACTGAACTCCAAGTTGGCCCTATTCGAGCCGATAGTCTGATTTTGCTTCAGTCAGAAGATATTATACTTCACATTGAGTTTCAAACAGTTCCTAAGAAGGATATTCTCTTTAGAATGGCTGATTATCGTTTGAGAATCTATCGTCGTTTTCTTGAAAAATCTTTTTATCAGGTAGTAATTTATCTGAAGAAAACAGATTCAGAACTAGCCAAAATCAGCACTTTTGATTTGCCAGAATTACATCATCGGTATCATGTAATTCGACTTTGGGAAATTCCAACGGAACAGTTATTAGCCTCATCGGGACTATTGCCTTTTGCGGTGTTAAGCCAAACTGAAAACCCCGTGAAGGTACTTGAACAAGTAGCGAAAAAAATCGAAGCAATAGCTGATAGAGTTGAACAAAGTAATATTGCTGCTTCAACAGCTATCATAGCGGGCTTGCTGTTAGATAAAATAATAATTAAAAGATTATTGAGGCAGGACATGATGAAAGAATCAGTTATATATCAAGAGATTCAGGACATTGGTGAAGCTCAAGGTATTCAAAAAGGAGAAGCTAAAATAGTTCTTCGGCTACTTCATCGACGACTTGGAGAGATTCCTGATAAGTTTAAGGAACAGATTTGGGAATTGTCTGTTGAACAACTGGAAAGTTTAGGAGAAGCTTTGTTAGACTTTGAAACTAAGGATGATTTGTTAAACTGGCTACATCAGGCAAATTCGTAGGAACTGCTGGTTTACAAGGTTATTAGATACTCATGCTAAGTTACTTCTATCAAGTTTAGCGATCGCATTTGTCCCAAATAATTCGTCTTCTTCTCAAAATATGAACAGCAATTCATAATTAATGAATGGGAAGCACTCACGACTGTTAAATTCTTCTCAAAAACAAACTCGCTATAATCAGCTAGATCATCTAAACCTAACCAGCTAATAGTTCTTGACACTTTTATTGCTGAAGCTAAGGAGATTCTGTTAGACCTCGATTGAGGCACTATGGCTGAGTCAAAACAGCCACTAATCCTAACCACCAGCACCAAAATAGATACCAGTCATGCCAGGTTACTTTTGACTTTTTTCGTTTACGGTAATTGATTCTCTATCTACTAGGGAAACTTTGCTATCGACAGGTATATTTGCCCTCGTGGGATTTTAAGCCCATGCCCTATGCAGGTTATCGAGTCTGGCGATTTCCAGCATCATACCATATTTCACTCAAGGCTAAAGCCCTTATCTGTTTTTCCTCTCCTGGCTGAAGCACAGGAGTTACTAAACTGCGTTTATCATGTTCTTAGTTATGTTCCTACGTCTTTAATCCGATCTCCAAGGTCAATTTCTGAATTTTTTGAGTTAGAACCAATTTTTTTCTCTCGATATCTAAAAAAATCAAAAAAAATGATCGCCTTCCTCTAACAAAGAAAAGCGATCGCAAATCTTAAATAGGAAAAACTAAATTTAAGTCAGAGCTGTAATCAAAGTTACTTCGCTGCCAAACTAAGAAGCCTATTCTGAGCATTAGTAACATTAGAAAAGTGGGGCATAACTTCCTCAGCAAAAAGTCTTGTAGAAGCGGCTGCATCTTTAAATGAAAGGGTATTGAAATTAACCTGTAAAGAAGCAAGATCAAAACCGCCTACCTCTTCATAGTAGGAACTAATTGCATTGCGTATTTCGTGGGGTGTTCCAATCCAAGCTGCTCCCTTTTCTATCTGAGTCTCAAAAGTTTCTTTTTTCAAGCCCGCAATAATCTTGTCGTAACCCTTATAATTACTAGAATCAGTACCATCTACCCAGTCAGATGCAGCATCTACCAGAGAGCGCAGGTAATTGTTGAGAGGCTGGCGAGCAACAGTAACGGCTTCTGACCTAGTAGGCGCGCAAAACATATGAAAAGCTAACATGACTCTTCCTTCACCAGGGTGTCCTGCGGATTTCCAGGCTTCTCGATAAAGTTTTAATAATTGAGCCATCTTACCCCCTGCAAGCGGAATCGCCATAATACCATAGCCTTTTTCCCCTGCTGCTATAAATGATTTTTCGCTAGCTAAAGCAGCTACCCAAAAAGGAGGGCGGGGTGTTTGAGTCGGACGGGGTAAGGAAGTAACGTTAGTAAATTTGTGGAATTGACCGTTCATCGTCACGTTTTCTTCTTCTAGCAAACGGCGAACTTGCTCTACTCCTTCTTCAAACCGAGCACGGCTTTCGTCTAAGCTAATTCCGAACTGTTGAAATTCATGAGGTAGAAAAGCGCGAGCAAAGCCAACTTCTAATCGACCTTGAGAAATGGCATCCAGCATCCCAATTTCTCCCGCTAGTTTGAGGGGATTATTGAAAACAGGTAGTACCGCTCCTGTAATCAATTTAGCTTTTTGAGTTCTTTGAGATGCTGCGCTTAAGAAAACAATTGGGTTAGGACTATAGCCACCATAGGGATGAAAGTAATGTTCCACAATCCGCACATGGCTGTAGTTTAGTTCATCGCACATACTGACTAACTGAAGCGCTTCGTCAAAATATTGGCGACCGCTTTTTTGTTGAGGACTAACATCAGGGAAAAACTGTAAACCAAATTCCATTCTCATTCTCCAATCAATTTAATTAAACGATTTATTTTCAGGATTAATAGCAATACGTATCTTAGCTAGGACATTCTGTAACTTTTACTCATTACTCATTACTTACGAACCAATAAATTTGCTCGTCCTAACCAAATAATGGCAACGGCTGTACCTCTATCTTTCAGTAATAGTGGCTTCAATCTCAAGATCTAAATCTGCTCGGCAAATATTTGAATGTAGGTAAATAACATTGTGGGGAAAGGTTAAATTCCTCTCGATCATTGCTCGTATAGCTGGTAAATCAGCTCTGTGTCGCAGATAAACTATGAAGTGGCAATCGTATCTTGGGAAATCGGGCAAGTCCCGTCCGAACCCCATTTGCTGGCAAACTAGCTTGATGTTATCTATAGTTGTATAGAACTGCTGGGCAATATCTCCTTGATGTACAGTTTTATGCCCCTTAATGCTAGCTGTGCCTGAGATATAACCGATCTGTTTATCTCCAATAGTAGTTAATGTACCTCTAGCAAAACTAGGAGAACGAGGTCCATATTGACGGGGATAAGCAAATGCTGGCACCTGTTCGGGGTTCTCGACATGTAACATTGACTCTTTGGTCGCCAAAAAATAGATTACATAGACATCTTCCTCAATGCCGACACCAGTTCCTGCTGGTAGCTTCGCTTCAAAGTGTTCTCCGTAAAATTCTTCAAATGCTAAAGAGCGTCCTTGACAAAACGACTTATAGTTTTCTAATCCACCCCTCTCATCATTAATATAAGGAACATAGTTCCAAATTCTACAGAGATTCCAGCCTAAAGTGATTTGAAAAAGCTCTTTGTATATCTCGCATACGGAATCTTTCAGGGGAAAAGGTGCGGACTGGACACAAGCACCGATTAATTGCTGGTCGGTTTCGATTAAATGGAAAGCACCCTGGCGATAGGTTCTTTGGATTTTACCTAACCTGACCAAAGGTAAATTCATTAATTTTTCATCGAGAAGGGGCATCTTGATTTCTAGATTAATGGCATTATGTTCTAAAAACTGGTTGGTTTGTCGTTGCCCAAAACGGATATCTAATCCACCATAGGAAATTGATGTACTTAAAGTGCTGTCAATACAAACGTTCATAATTAGTTGATCTCCTTGGCTGATAAATTAGTGGTTGTAATCTCTGGTTTGAGATTTTGTTTTTTGTCTTTCACTTCTAAGACGATCTGGGAGGGCAATTTCTGAATTTTTTGAGTTAGAGCTAAATTTTTGATTTTTTCTAGAAAAATGCGATCGCAAATATTAGCCAAAGATCAATACCGTTTGGTTAAGCCCCCCGACCCCCAAATTTGGGGGAGAAAGAGAACTAAAAGTCCCCCA
>CBDUCX010000382.1:0-4937 GCA_965365755.1 uncultured Pleurocapsa sp. | reverse complement strand
AATGACTAATCTCAGCGTCAATCTGAACAAGGTGGCACTAATCAGAAATACTCGTAATATTGGTATTCCCAGTATTACTAAAATGGCAAAAATCTGTATTGATGCTGGTGCCAAAGGAATTACGGTTCATCCCCGTCCTGATCAACGACATATTAGACCAGGGGACGTTTATGATTTAGTAGATGTGGTCACCTCTGTGGAATTTAATATTGAGGGCAATCCCCTGGAAAAATCTTTTATGGAGATTGTACGGCAAGTGAAGCCAACCCAGTGTACCCTCGTCCCTGATGCACCGGACACCTTTACTTCCGATAGTGGCTGGGATTTAACTCAAGATCAAGCACGTTTAATACCAATTATCAGAGAGTTGCATAGTCTTGGTAGTCGAGTTAGTTTGTTTATGGATGCGGATCTAGAGCAAATTGCGTTGGTTCCTGCCACTGGTGCGGAAAGGATTGAACTCTATACTGAACCCTACGCCACCGCTTATCGGGAAAATAAAGATTTAGAGTCTACTTGGCAACAGTTTGCTGATGCTGCTAAAAAAGCTCAAGAACTAGGGCTGGGAGTTAATGCAGGACACGATCTCAGTCTTGATAACCTACCTAAATTTTGCACTATCCCTGGCATTTTAGAAGTGTCTATTGGTCATGCTTTAACTGCCGAAGCATTGGAAATGGGATTTGCTGAGACAGTAAAAGAGTATAGAAAAATTTTGGATAAATCAGCCTAATAAAAAAAGAACGGGTTGCTTAATTCCCGTTCAGTTAATGCTATTTATTTTCTAGCTGATCTGCGATCAAGATTTACTTTTTAGTCAAGTTAGTTAATACTTGATTAGAACGCTCAACAAAAGCTTTCATACCCTCAGCATCAAAGGCTCTTTGTGACATCAATGCTAAGTCATAGATGTGATTACACATGAGATTGACCATAGAGTTGGAATTGTCACCGCTTTGGATAATAGTAGTTTTATTAAGATCCAAGAGGTTTTGAATCAAAGGATGTGCCGTGTTGATCATTAAAACATGATCTTCAGGGAATGCCATTGCTTTTTCCTGCATTAATGCTGCCATTTCCTGCATACGACGCATGGCTTCGGGTAGTAGCACCATCGCGGGAGGAGTACCCTGGGGATCATCGGATTTTATGGCTTGAGTTTTGATGTTAACTCTGGGTTTATTGAGTGCGTTTTCAAACAACTCCTTGATTAGTTCACTGCGAGTTTTATTGGTAGTAGGATCGACAATCTCTTGTGCTTTATCGTCTTCTACTAAATTGTCGTCTAGTTCAGAATCAACGCGGGCAAACTTAACATCAGAGTATTCTCTTTCCAGGAAAGGAATAAAGTAATTTGCATCGATAAAGGAATCGAGGAAGAGAACTTCTAAGCCTTGATTCTTATATAGTTCGACATAAGTGTTTTGGGTACTAGGATCACTACAGTAGTAAACTTGATTTTCTTTCTTTTCTTTATTTCGTTCTAAATACTCTTGCAGAGTAGTATAGGGTTCGCTAGATGCAGTATCTTTGCTTTCATCGACAGCAGACCAAGCGTCATCCTCCGCAGACTGCACTTCTACTTTCGGTGCTGATTCTGTTGCGGTTGCATCAGGTTGATAGGTAGTACGGTAGATAATAAGATCTTCTACCTGTTTTTTAAATTTCTCGTCTCTGATAGCGCCGTACTTAACGAAAGTACCAACATCAGACCAGGAACTAATGTATTTACTACGGTCTTCTTCATAAAGTGACTTCAGGCGGGCACCAATTTTTTTACTAATAAAGTCGGCGATACGGCGTACTGTGCGGTCGTTGGTTAGAGCACTTCGAGAAACGTTGAGGGGAATATCGGGACTATCAATTACACCCTGCAACGGCATGAGGAATTCAGGGATAATTGCCTCACAGTGTTTGCTCACAAATACCTGATTACAGAAGAGTTGAATTTGCCCTTTAGAAAAATCTACATCGGGTTTCAGTTTCGGGAAATAGAGAATACCGTTGAGTAAGAAAGGATAGTCAGTATTGAGATGCACCCATAGCAAGGGATCTTCTTGGAAAGGATATAGATAGCGGTAAAACTCTAGATAATCTTCGTCAGTTAAGTCGCGGGGTGATTTCTTCCATAGAGCGTCCTGCTTATTGATTTTCTCATTATCGAGAACAATCTTGACAGGCATAAAGTCGCAGTAGGTTTTAATCAACTGTCTGACTCTTTGAGGTTCAGCGTATTCTACTTCATCGTCTAGTAGAGTTAGAGTAATAGTAGTTCCGACAGTAGTGCGATCGCTTTCCGTTATTTCAAATTCTGGAGAACCATCACAAGACCAGTGTACCGCAGTTGCGCCTTCTTTATAAGAAAGAGTATCGATTTCTACTTTTGCTGCCACCATAAAGGAGGAGTAGAAACCTAAGCCAAAATGACCAATCAGATCATTAGCATTTTTCTCGTATTTTTTAATAAAGTCTTCGGCACTAGAAAAAGCCACTTGATTAATATATTTCTTAATCTCATCTGCCGTCATGCCAATGCCATTATCAGAGACAGAGAGAGTTTTTTTGGTTTTATCGACCGCGATTTTAACTTCGGGTTCACCAATTTCTCCCTGCATTTCACCTGCTAAGGATGCCATCTTTAGTTTCGAGATCGCATCAACAGAGTTAGAGATTAATTCCCGCAAGAAAATTTCATGGTCTGTATAGAGAGACTTCTTGATGATGGGGAAAATATTCTCGGTATGGATCGAAATGTTGCCTTTTTCAAGTACAGCCATATTTGTAATTTACAATATCAGTCATGAACTACTTCTGATATTGTCTGATCGCTCTGAATAAATTGTTCTAGGATACCCCACCTGCAATCATGCGGATTTCCCTACCTCCGAGAAAATGGCGTTACTAATGTATCTTTAACTACTTTATTCACCTCGGCTATCTCTATGGTAATTTCCACCAATCGAATCGCGATCAGAAAGTTTTACAATCGGAAATAGCAAAAATAGACTTAAAGAATAAAATTTTTTTTATGCTACGCAAGATTGTAATTCTGTTGATGTCATTGTCGTTGTGCTGGTCTACCGTTGGTTGTTCTGGTACGTCAAACTCAATACAAAATCAACCATCTTTTAATAATAATGCTAGCGTTCCTGCCGCACCAAACTCTATCAGTGATGGTAAATATCCCGTGCAGCAAGCCACTTATGACGATGTTAGTGGCGAGTATAGCTTAATGTTATTAAACACTCCTGCTGGTAGTCCTCCTGTACTGCAAACAGCACAACTTCAGATGGCACGTATCAGTGAAGAGGATGCTGCTAATGGCGAAAGAACTTACCTTCAGGTTGAAAATGGTCAACCTGTGATGTATTTGACGGAAGACTTTAAAATTGAATATGTCCATAATGTTACCGAAACTGTAAATGACCCCCAGACTGGTCAACCTCAAACGGTAGTGGTGAGAAGAGAATCAAATTTCTGGACTCCTTTTGCTGGTGCTTTAGCAGGACAAGCTATCGGTAGTATGTTATTTAGACCACAATACTATGTTCCCCCTGTATATAGCCCAGGAGGAATCATGACTGGTTACGGTGGCTATGGACGTAGTTATTCTCAGGCAGTCAATCGCTATCAAGAACGTTATAACGCTCCCCCCGCAGCAGTTAAAAACCGACGTACTTTAAGAACAACTGGCAGTATTCGCAATAGTTCTAACAACAAGGCACGTAAAACTCTAAGAAATAATAGCCGTGCTACGGGTTCTGGCGTTGGTTCCAGTACTTTGCGTTCGTCTGGTAAGAATAGAGCAAAACAGCTTAAGCGTCCTAGCAGTTTTGGTAGTAGTGGCGTGAGAAGACCTAGCCGTAGTTTTGGCGGTGCAAGACGACGTAGAAGATAATCTAGTTAACATTTAACAGATTTTAGAATTTAATCTGATTTAATTTTGTTGAACATTTTAGGCGATCGCTCTTATCAAAATGCGATCGCTTTTTTTGACAAATAACACGGGAAGTTCGCAAGCTAATTAAACGTTTAACCAAGTCCCTAAACTACAACTATTTTATGTTTAATAAAGTGGAACTACTTAACTACTGATATCGTCATACAACATACAGTATTTCATGTATAAATGAGTAATAAATCAAGTGCTACAACCTATCATCAATCTCTTATGTTTATTAATATTCAAGTTTAATTTGAGAACCCCCAAAATTAACTATTTTTTATTAGGATTAGCTATGAGTCTTACCTGTTATCCAAGTTTTGCTCAAGCTTCAAATATCATTACAATTAATCAAAGTAACATTGCTAAACCTTTGACTATTCAAGGCACCAGCGGAGGAGCAATCCCAGCACAAGAAATTTCGCAAACAAAAATGACCGCTACCGGTTACTGTGACGGATATGTTAGTCCACAACCAAATCATTTACTAAAGCTGGAATCTTTTTGGGAATTTCTGCGTCTAGAAGTTGCTAGCCAAGCCGATACAACAATTCTAGTTAAAGGGGTTGGAGGTGTTTGGTGTAATGATGATGCAGGTACTACCAACCCCGTAATCGAAGGGCAGTGGCAACCAGGATTATATCAAGTTTGGGTTGGCTCTTATCAAGCTAATTCTACGAACGACTATCAAATTAAAATTACTGGGAAATAATTCGAGTTCGGAGTTCGGAGTTCAGAGTTCGGAGTACTCGCTTCGCGTTGGCGCAAGCCTTCTCGTGTATGGTGAAGCTACGCAACGGAGTATGCCCTACGGGCACGCTGCGCGAAGGTCGTTATAGTTTTCAAGAAAAGAACAGTGGGAAATTCAATCAAAACCCAATGAATTAAAGGCATTAAGTAATTTAGGAGCAATACCTTCTGCCCAATTCCCTTCACAACAGCGATCGCAATTTAAAATAAGACGTAGAGAATAGTGATGGGGATAGCCTTCCAC
>CBDUCX010000381.1:0-4938 GCA_965365755.1 uncultured Pleurocapsa sp. | reverse complement strand
CTACACCGGCTGGACTTTCGGATTTTGGAGAAAATTACACCCGCAGTTTCTTTGCCCAGCTAGTTAGCACGCCAATTATAGATCGTTTTATCTATGGTTTTGGTGTCGCCAATGAGTTAGGAATTCGCAATTTTTTAGAACAGCGTCAGTTTGCCAATCCTGAACTAGTCTATTCGGAAATAGTAACAGCTTACCTAGAATCGGCACAGCAACCGAATGCTGAATATAGTGCTCTTTCCTTCGTACGAGGAGATTTATGTTTTGATCTATCTCAGTATATCGAGCAACTGACAATTCCTACGGCGATCATTTGGGGTCAGAAATCTCAGTTTACTGGCCCTGAGATTGGTAGGCGCTTAGCAGCAATGAATCCGACAGCGATCAAGGTTTTTCAAGAAATAGAAGAAGTTGGTCTTACACCGCAACTGGAACTACCTGCTGTCACTATTGGGCTGATTCGTAAATTTTTGAACTTTGAACTTGCTTAAAATTAATTAATCTAACTCGATCTTTAAATCACCAACGCCTTGATTTGTGATATTAGAGACAAGAACTGTTGACATACTCCCGCGCCAGAGACGCGGAATTCTAACACCTCACGATGCTAGTTTTCTGCTTCGTCCCGTGCTAACTAGAGTATCGTTACCAATACTCCCCGTTGCTTCCAGTTTGCAGACATTTTCTGAGACGATCTGCCCGACCGCCTTTATTCCACGGTTTCTGATTTCTTGGCTAGCTGCTACATCTCTTGTCGTTCTATATCCACACTCATCGCAGTGATGAAAGCGTATATCTAAAGCTTTCTTGCCCGTGTGTGCGCCACAATTAGGACAAGTCTGAGAAGTGCCATCCTTGTTTACTTTGGCAAAGTACACATCACGGCGAAAGCATACCCACTCTAAGATATTAACAAACTGACCGAATCCAGCATCGGCACTATGTTTTGAGAGCATTCCTCTTTGCCAAGATACAAAGTTAATATCTTCAACAAATATCATGCCAGCACCATCACACAAATGATGGCTTAATTTATAATGCCAGTCCTTTCTGGTGTCAGATATTCTTTGATGCAATCTAGCTATTTTCTGATTCAACTTCTGTCGATTATTCGAGCCTTTTTGTTTATTCCTTAACCTACGTTGCAGCAATTTAAGCTGGCGCTGTAGTGTTTTTAGAAACCGAGGTCTTTTTATCTCTTCGCCGTCACTGGTAGCTAAGAACTTGTCGTAGCCCAAATCTAATCCTCGCGGATGACCGTGAGGCATTGGGCTAGGAACGTCAACATCTAACTGTAGTGACAAAGCAACGAAATAACCAGATGCTTTTCTTACTATCCTTGCTTGTTTGGGAACAAAGCCATCAGGAATTGGACGAGATATTCTCCATTGAATATCTTTTAAACCAGGCAGTTTAATCGATTTTTGAGATATTGGGTTTTTGTTTAACTGAGGAAAAACAAATGACCGCATTCGATACTTATTTTTAAAACGAGGAAACCCAAAGCCTCTAGCTTTCATATCATCCCAAGCTCTATCTAGTGTCCTCAATGTTTGCTGTAAAACTTGAGCATTAGCAGACTTGAGAAAATCATTATTCTTTTTTGCTTCAGTTAATAACTTGGCTTGTTTGTGGTAGTTCGGGAATGACTCATCAACCGACATGATGTACTCAAAATCAATTGAACAAGCATTTACAGGTGACTTACGAGATTTGCACCAATCTTTGCGATGTTTTAACGCAAAGTTCCACACGGAGCGGCACACATTAAGGGTGTTCTCAATGTATGTTATTTGCTCTACTGTTGGCTCTAGCTTATACTCATAAGTTAATGTCAGCATTGTTATATTTTAGCCTACACGAGCAAAAAATGTATGTAGAAACTGTCAACTAGGCTAAAATATGTTTGTTCCTTGGTCGAGATTCACCACTTGCTCTTTAGCGAGAGTCCTCTCTCGACATCAAAGATAGAAATCTTTTCTCATGAAACTTTCTCAGATTAGGTCGTTTGTGGCAGTAGCAAGGTGTGGTGGGTTTAGTCAGGGAGCAGTAGAATTAGAACTGACTCAGCCGACAGTTAGTCATGCGATCGCAACTTTGGAAGAGGATCTGGGAGTTCAACTATTATTTCGGGGTAAAAAAGGCGTAAATCTCACCCCCGCAGGAGAAAGTATTTTAGTTCATTGCGATCGCATCTTGCAGTCTCTGGAAGATATCCAACAGGAAGCAGACCGCTATAAGAGTTTGGGGGGAGGAAAAATTAGAATCTCCGCTTTTCGTGGTGCAGCAGCACAATTATTACCCAAAATTCGCGCTGACTTTAAAACTAAGCATCCCCAGATCGAGATCAAAATTGCCGAAGAAAAAGACTGTCCTCAAGTAGAGCAGATGGTTTACGAAGGAAAGGCTGATCTGGGTTTTACAATTTTGCCCACCTCCAAAGATCTCGACACGATTGAAGTGTTGCGAGATGACTATATAGTTTTACTTCCGCCTAATGCAGATGCGATCGCCAGTATCGAACAGCATAGAATAAGTTGGGAGCAATTACTCGACCTGCCCATAATTTCCTATCCTAATCAAAATACTTGTTTTAAACAGATTAAGCAGTACTTTCAAGCAGAGGGTCATCGATTTCAACCTACGGAACAAGTTCGTGAAAGCGATACGATTGTTAACTTAGTTGCAGCAGGCGCAGGAGCAGCTATTTTGCCCAATCTATCAGTGTTTCATATTCCTCATGGTGTTACTGTATGTCAATTACCCCAACCTTTGCAGCGCATTGTCGTGGTAGCAACGCCGCAAGATACTGATTTATCCCATGCAGTCTGGGCATTTACTGATTTTCTCCAGCAACTGGATTTGGCACAGATTTGAAAGTTAAAATAGACGGGTATTGCTATACATACTGATGAAAGGCGAGACGTGCAACTCTTCGGGAAATAAATTAGCTAAGAAAAAATCCAAGGTAGTTGATTTAAGAAATCCTTGAAATACGGCAACTGTACCAAAACGAACTCCAGTTGAGCGCTGTTCTGCTAGAACTACTTCTATTTGTGCGCTATTGAGAATTGCAGCTTGTTCGAGATAATAGCCCAAAGCATCTTTTTTTGGCTGAATGACTATTTTTGACCAATCTTGAGCAAAAAAATCGGCGGTTTTGGGTTGGATTAAACCCTGCTGTGCCAAAATTTCACCAATACGCAAATTAGGCTGATCAATCTGAGTTTGTAAGGCAGATTCAATCTGAAAAGACGAAATTAGATCAGCTTCCCGTAGAGTTTCTCCTAGAGTCATCGTCTGCACTGCTATGAGACGACGGATATCTGCATGGGCTTCGGGAGTTAAACGATAAGAGGTCATGACACAATTTTGGTAATAAAGTAGAAATATTAATGATGTTAGATATAGCGGTTCTCATTTGAATCAGATTTAAGTTAGTGTTTAGTGGTTAGTTGCACTCCACTAATTTAAGAAACGCTATATAGTAATTATCGGCTATCTAGGATAAAGCTTGGTTATCTTGGGGAATTAGAGCAAAACGAAAAGGCAACATACCATACCTCACGACTCTGAGAATTGTTAGCTAGTAAATCAGCTTCTATTTAAAATGATAGTTTTTTTGGTAATTATCTTATGTAATTTTGCTTACACTTAGTCCAGTACTCATTATGTTTATAAGTTATTGTTTCCTTAAGTGGTGTGATCCCTAGCACGTAATAGATAAGCTAGTTTTTCTATCATTAAATTAGAAAAAATATTATCTATACTATGTCAAATTTGCAAAATACTATTCAAGAAATTTGTAGAATAGAAGTCTCATTCTTAAACGTCAAACAGGAAATAAAAACTCTGAAAAATAGAGTTCGTGGCTATAAAGGATGGACGAAAAGATATCGTAAGCAGCTTAAAGAACTAAAACAAGATAATTTAGTTGTTTCTAAACAAAGAGATCAAGCTGTTCAAGAATTAGAAATTAAACAACAACGCTTAGTAGAAACTGTTGAAGAAGCTAGACAAGCAAAAGAGTTGCGGGATCAAGCCATATCACAGTTGGAAGATGTAATTGCTAAAATTGAGCAGTATAAAGAAATTTGCCAAAAAGCAAATAAAATTTCCTATGCTGACAAAATATATTTAATCAAGGAAGCCGAAAAGCTATTTTTTGATGAGGAAATATTAAATTTTGATATTGAGTTTGATCCGATTAATCAACCTCAATTAGCTTCTGGTCAAGCGGCTCTTGGTCGTAGTTTATCAAATGGAAATTAATATTATATTATGGTACTTAATCAATTAAAACAAATCCGAGATCAATTAAAAAGTAGTGCTGATGCTTATGACACTGCTTTTATGAATACAGCTTTAATCGCGGCATCAGAATTATCAGAATTAGCCGATCAGACTAAACCAGAGCAGAAAGATCAACCCAAGCTATTTATTAATAATCAGCAGAGTCAATCAAGCTTAAATCCAGTTTTAGACAAGGAATACTTTATTGCCAAATATGGAAGCTTAAAAAATGCTAAAGCTGCATATCAAGAAATGTATGGTAAGCAAAGGTTTGGTCGTAGTTGGTCAGACTTTATTGCCATCGCCCAAAAATTAACTTCAGCTCCCCCCGAAGCAAAAACTTTAACCTTGGAAGATAGAATAACTAAAATAGAAAACTTTTTAATAAGTTTAGGATATGAGCTATAAAATATAGAGTAATAGGTGGGTTTCGCTATTGCTCTTCTTACAAAAGTTGCTCATGGGGGAAACCCCCAAGACCGCACTTTTGCGCTACCCATCCTACTGGCTGGCGCTTTTCCCTCGTCGTAAGGTAGTTAATTTATGATTTGCGCGACGCGGTTGCGGAGCAAGTCCGAAGGACTCAGCTAGTCCTTTAGGGCAAGAAGTTTATTGTTTTTTTTCTTGTTTATCTTTTACAACCTCGCT
>CBDUCX010000380.1:0-4943 GCA_965365755.1 uncultured Pleurocapsa sp. | reverse complement strand
TTAAATATCAAATATTTTGCAGGTTGAATTGATACCGATTCTCAAAAGTAACTGGAGATTTGGCAAGTTGGGTTAAATGATAGTGCAACCTAACAAAAGCTTATAGATATTGAGTTTCCTACCTCAACCTAACCTACATTTTCCAGATTATCTATCTGGTAAATAATTGACATTCAAACAATCTTGCTACAATATCAATTCACAATCACGGGTTATTGAACAAATAGAGCGATAGTCAGGAATAGACAGAATGCAGAGAATTATTAAAGCAGTTAATCTACAGGACGCAATTCCCCAGACTACTCCACGTATATTGACTGCCGTAACGACAGCTATTATTAGTTGTTCCTGTTTTTTTTGGGCAACTCAGTCCGTCGAAGCTGCTGCTGGCCCTTACTGTCAGTTTACTCCCGAAGAAGTAGAAGCCAAAGAGAAACTCCTGCAAGCATCTTTAGCCAATGAGCAGACCACAGCAGAATATGATGCTATTGTTCAACGACACAGGGAAATGTTACAGCTTTGCCGTAGCCAAACTTGGCCTAAAGAACAAGCCATTTGGTTGCGTCTTTACCCTTGTGATATTAATCCTGGCTCATTAGATCACGTCTTAGACCGCATTGTCAATTTGGGCTACAGCAGAATCCATTTAGAAGTCTTCTATGACAGCCAGGTGTTATTACCCCCTGGAGATAATCCGACCCCTTGGATCTCAGTTGTGCGATCGCCTGAAGGAAATAATGATAACATCGATCTCTTACAACAGGCGATCGATAAGGCACACCAACGAGGTTTGAAAGTATATGCTTGGCTGTTTACGATGAATTTTGGCTATAACTATGCTCAACGTCCCGACCGACAAGACGCTTTGGCACGGAATGGCACAGGTCAAGACAGCTTAACTTATGTTCACGATCGCTCTCAGGCTTTTATTGATCCCTATTCTCGTCAAGCACAAACCGACTACTACGATTTGCTACAGGCTGTGTTGAAACGTCAACCAGACGGAGTTTTATTTGACTATGTTCGCTATCCTCGTGGGATTGGCGGACAATCTTATGTGCAAACTGTTAAAGACCTCTGGATTTATGGTAAATCATCCCTCAATGCTTTATACAATCGAGCCAGTAATCAGAAAGGATTAGCCTTTATCAAGAAGTATATTGATACGGGTAATGTAACGACTCAAGATATAGAAATTGCCGATCAGCTTTACCCTAAAGAGAGTCAGGCTAAATGGCAAGGTCGTCCAAACACTATGGATGCCAAAGCTACCATATCATCTCGCCATCGTAAGTTAAAGCAAGACCTCTGGTTCTTTTCCGTTGCCCATGCTGCCCAAGGTATCATTGATTTTCTTTCTTTTGCAGCTAAACAAGCACAAAATAAGGGGCTTCCTGCGGGAACAGTATTTTTTCCTGATGCTAATCGCTTAGTTGGGAATAAGGGATTTGATTCGCGCCTACAGGCTTGGGATAAATTTCCTACAGATTTAGAATGGCACCCCATGGCTTATGGGATTTGCCAAGCAGAAACTTATTGTATTACCGATGAGATAGAGAACGTACTCAAAATAGCCCCCAAAACGACTACTGTAACTCCTGCTTTGGCTGGTGCTTGGGGTCAAGTATACCGACAACACCCTCCCCTGGAAACTCAGATGGAAGCCTTGCGTAAAGCAACTCCAGAAGTTAATTCTATTAGCCATTTTAGTTACGCTTGGCAAGAGCCAGATCTTGACCGCCAACGCAGATCCTGTGAATTATAGAGAAAGTATATTATTACCCACTTACCTACTAGTAGCAATCCGAAAGCTAATAGCATCTGATTTACTGTTTGGAAGAGATTTCAGACGTTGGGCAGAGCGACAAGAACCAGGATGATGTCGCCAGGAACCCCCTCTGAGTACTCGAAGATCCTTGGGGTTATTACTAATCCAAGCACTACCATCATCGGGAGCATTTTGATAATCGCTATGCCAAGTATCAGCACACCATTCAGCTACATTGCCATGGAGATCGTATAGACCAAATTGATTTGCGGGGAAGAGATCGACATCTGTGGTTTCTTGGCGGTTGTCTCCCTTAAAACCAGATCCATAATTACCGTCGCCATTATAATTAGCAAGTTCAGTGCCAATAGTTGAGCCAAAATGGAAGGCGGTTTGAGTTTTTCCTCGACAAGCATATTCCCACTCTGCTTCTGTCGGTAGTCTAAATTTTCTGCCCACCAATTGAGATAGTTTTTCACAAAATTGGCAACAATCAAACCAAGACACTCTTTCTACAGGTCTTTTGCTTGAAGCTGTATCTGGTTCGGCAAACCGTGATGGATTATTGCCCATAACTGCAAACCACTGGGCTTGAGTTATGGGATATTTACCCATTAAAAAAGGTCGAATAGTTACTGAATGTTGAGGAGATTCTTTGGCTTCCCTTTCTAGTTCATTTTGGGGAGAACCCATGGAGAATTGACCCCCAGGAATACCAATCAAGTCTAGGGTTATATTATTTCCCAACTCTAGAGTTATATATTTTGCCTTTCCTCGATGACGACGAGTTGGCAGACTCATTTTTTTACCCAGAATGACGCAAGGATCATTAGAAATAGTAGTGTATTGAAACTCTAGAATTTTTAAATCTAATTTGCGAACTTTCTGCTTGACTCGGGATAGTTTTTGTTTAGTTGCAGACTGGCGAGCAGGGGATCTACTTCTGTTTAATTTTGCTGGATTTATTTCACCAAGAAGGGCTTGTTGTACTTCTTCTACTGATTGGAAACGACGTTTAGTTGCCCCCTCGATTAATTTATCAAGCACATAACTAAGTTCATAGTCAATTTCGTTATCTTGAAGATGCGATCGCCAGTTCCATTGACCTTCGGCGGTATCAAATAGATCTATGGGTTCGATACTGGTCAATAAATGGAGACAGGTTGCACCAAGACTGTAAAGATCGCTAGCAAACTTAGGCTTTCCCGCAGCTTGTTCAGGGGCAATATAGGAAGCAGAGCCAATAATGGTAGCAGTCTTAGAAGTATTCGCTGCGATCGCTTCTTTGGCAGCGCCAAAGTCTACTAGTACTAACTTGCCATCTTGTTTTCTTCTAATAATATTTTCTGGTTTAATATCTCGATGAATCACATTATTACCATGAACAAATTTGAGAACTGATAATAAATCATCTAGTAATTCTTTAATTTGCTGCTGGCTAAAAACTCCTTCTGTTGCTAGTTCTTTTAATAAATCATTCCCATCAATAAATTCTTGAATTAAATACTTACGAGCTTCCTGATCAAAAAATGCTAGTAATTCAGGTATTTGATTGTGTTGTCCTAATTCATCTAAACGTACAGCTTCCCGCTCAAATAATTCCGTAGCTTTCTTAATTCCTTCGGGACTCTTTACTTCTGGTAAAAACTGTTTAATTACGCAACGTGGTTTAGATGGCTTGAACTCATCAACAGCCAAAAAAGTTCTACCAAAACCTCCTTGTCCTAACATGCTGACAGCACGATAACGATTCATCAGTAGCAGGTGATTATTGCACTTTTCACATAATTCTACTTTCTCTAAATTTACGTGAAGACAATCTGGATTAAGACACTGACTGATCATTATTGATTAACCGCATATTCGCCTCTGATTATAGGCTTAATATCAACAATTTCGTCAGCTTTTTATACGGTATTTATACGATAATTAAAACTTAATTCATCAATAATTGTGTGATATTACGGAGTTAATATTATTTTATGAATATTTTGAGAATGTGGCTAAACTAAAAAACAATATTTTTATTTTTGAAAATTACTAATGTTTTAATCAACTTATTATTATTGAAGATGATTATATTATGAGCTGTTTTTTAAATAATTGCAATTAATTAAAACTAACAACATTATGACGATAGCTATCAAAAAACAAATCTCAATTACCGTCATCTGGTCTGATCAAATAACTAATTATTGCGATCGCCAGGAGAAAAGTGACAATTAAGTTTTTCTCTAACTACACACCAAACTAAACGGTGTAAGCGAGATAAATAGTTGAGCGATCGCAATTCAAAAATACTAATTTTTGTAATTCTGATGTTAAAAATTTCGTTAGGATGAAAATAAATTGACCATCTTAGCTATATATTGTGATTTGCATATGATCTTGTCAAATTCAGATGATTTTATTCACAATTATCAATCGACTCAAAACAAAGAAGATTTAAACAAACTAATTACCAGTATTTATCAAGAGCTGCTTCCCAGTCTCAAGTTTAGCAGTATTCATCCTCATCATCCTGTAGTAGTCCATCAGGTTTTAAAACCTTGGCAACTGTTAGGCACAGGTAACTATGCGGCTGTATTTTATCACTCTGCTTACCCCAATTTAGTTATTAAAATTTATGCCCCTGGAAGACCAGGCTGGTCAGAAGAGGTGGAGGTTTATCGTCGTTTAGGCTCCCATCCTGCTTTCTCAAAATGCTTTTATGCTCAAGATAATTTCTTGGTGCTGCAAAGACTATACGGAACAACTTTATATGATGCGATGCACCAAGGTTTAGCAATTCCGAACCAGGTAATAAAAGATATCGATCTAGCTTTAGAATATGCCCGCAGTCGTAATCTCAATCCCCATGATATTCATGGACGCAACGTAATGATATCGTCAGAGGAAAAAGGATTGGTAGTTGATATCTCGGACTTTTTAAAGTCAGAACCTTGTCAGCTATGGTCGGATTTAAAAAAAGCTTATTCTTGGCTATATATACCATTGTTTTCTTGGCATCGGCTACCCTTACCCTATTTCGTGTTGGATTTAGTACGGGGCAGTTACCGTATATGGGGACGTTGGTTAAAGTTTATTAGCGGGACTTAAGTAATTGTGCTGATAGAAGGGGCTGTTATGAGTTCCCAAATAATTCAAATTGAGCCACATCAGATAATAAAACTGC
>CBDUCX010000379.1:0-4947 GCA_965365755.1 uncultured Pleurocapsa sp. | reverse complement strand
AGGTGCGTTTACTGCTGAACGAGTGGAACTACTAAATATCCTATCTGCTCAAGCGGCAATTTCTATTGATAATTCCAGGCTTTATCAAACCTTAGAACAAAGAGTAGAAGAACGCACTAGAGAACTATCACAAACCTTAGATGTGCTTAAATCTACCCAAGCAGAACTAATCTTTGAAAACGAGTTGCTGAGAGACGAGGAACAAGCTTCAAGTTTTGACTATCAAGTAGGGGGTAGCTTATCTTTCGATTCACCTACCTATGTGGTACGCTCTGCGGATCGAAATTTCTATAAAGCATTAAAGCAAGGAGAGTTTTGTTATATCTTGAATTCTCGCCAGATGGGTAAATCCAGCCTGATGGTGCGGATGATCGACCACCTGAGTCATGAGGGTTTTAATTGCGGCGCGATCGATATGACTCGTATTGGCAGCGAAAACGTCACTCCCGAACAATGGTACGAAGGATTGGCAGTAGAGCTATGGCGCAGCTTTAGGTTAATCAGAAAAGTTAAACTAAAAGCTTGGTGGGATGAAAGAAAAAATATTTCTCCTGTGCAACGCTTAAGTCAGTTTATTGAAGAAGTTTTATTAGTTGAAGTTGCTCAAAAAGATAATTCTGACTTAAACAACATAGTAGTTTTTATCGACGAAATAGATAGTGTTTTAGCCTTAAACTTTCCTGTCAATGACTTTTTTGCCCTAATTCGCTCTTGTTATAATCAACGCACTCTCGATCAAAATTACCAACGTTTAACCTTTGCTCTTTTTGGCGTAGCAACTCCTGCGGATTTAATTAGCGATCGCCGAAGAACGCCTTTTAATATTGGTCAGGCAATTCATTTAGAAGGTTTTAAAGAACATGAAGCACAACCGTTGCTCAATGGATTAACAGAGGGAATCAATAATCCTCAAGTATTACTCAAAGAAATATTAGCTTGGACTGGCGGTCAACCTTTTCTAACCCAAAAACTTTGTCAGTTAATCCGTGATTCTTCAACTCCTATTCCTCAAAATAAAGAAGCAGAATGGATTGAGGACTTAGTGCAAACAAAAATTATCAATGATTGGGAAGCCCAGGATGAACCAGAACATTTAAAAACTATCCGCGATCGCCTCCTTAATAGCGACGAACACAAGCCTATTCAACTATTAGAACTCTATAGTCAAATTTGGCATCAAGGTACAATTGCTGCGGTGAATAGCCCAGAAGAAAGTGAATTACTCCTGTCAGGACTGGTAGTTAAGCAACAGGGAACTCTGAGAGTTCATAGCCGTATTTATAAATCAATTTTTGACCACAGTTGGATTCAACAGCAAATCGAAGCTTTATCCAGTAAAGCGTATGACTACGATTCGTGAATCGGCGTTGCTGAATATGGCGATCGCAGTAGTACAAGTTTCCAAATTATTTGGTCAAAGGGGAAGTTCAGCTATATTTGTATTTTTCTCGAATTCAAGTTTAAGCAGGAAAGAATGAGAGCATAGAAAGGAATGACGAGAGTAAGCTATAAAAATTAGAGATGCAGAATTTAACAGATATAGAACAACAGTGGCAAGAAAAAGCATTTGAAAGCTTTTTCAAAATGGTAAAAGCACCTGATGGAGACTTAGAGACGGTCGCTCATCTTTCCAAAACTCTTAATAATGCTGAAACATTAGACACGATCATCGAGTTTCTTTCTCGCACGCCACAAGGAAAACAAGCATTTCTGGAGCATCCTCGCTTGGGTTCTGTCGATCTGCAACAACTTCTTACTTTGCCTGAAAATACACTAGGCTACGTTTACGCCGACCACATGACGAGAAATGGTTTAATGCCATTACAAACTAGCAAGAGTGATAATGATTACCAGTTTTTTATTGCTCACATCAGAGAAACCCACGATCTTTGGCATGTCGTTACAGGTTGTGACACAAATATAACTGGAGAAATTCAGCTAGAAGCATTTTATGTGTCGCAGCTTTATGCCTCTCGTTTCTGGTTAGCTTTAATAGCAAAAAACTTACTGAAAGCAGTGGTTGATGATATTGAAACTGCTGGAGAGTATCTAAATGCTATTACTCAAGGATGGACAATGGCACAAAGGGCAAAACCTCTATTTGGTATTCAATGGAATACTTTATGGTCAACTCCTTTAAAAGAGCTTCGTACTTCATTAAATATTGTCTGCATGTGAGCAAACGAGAGCGATTACTCCCCATGCCGTATCCCTTTTCTCATGAGTCTAAACCAGTCAAATAGTTAACAACAAAATAACCTTCTTATATTCACTTTGGTTGTTCTAATGCAGCAGCTACTACCCGATAATGCTCATCCTGTCGCAGCTTGGCTAACAATTCTCTAGCTTGGGGATCTTGAGAAGCAGTTAAAGCGATCGCCGCACGCCATCTGGTACGCCAGTACTTGTCTTCTACCAAAGTGGTAAAGATTTCTAATGCTTGCGGTTTTAAAGGTGCATGGAGTAATCTACTTAGAGCTAAGATTCCTGTTTCTTTAGTAATTTGATCTTCATCAGCAATTGCTAACTTAACTACCTGAAGTAAAACATTCGGATTGTTACTATCTACTAAAATCGAAATTACCGTTTGCCTTACTAACCAATTGTCAGAGAGCCTAAAAAGTTCCTCTAGAGGCTTGATCGAGCGATCGCCAAATTCAAATAAGGAATTAGCAGTTTCGGCTAACACATTGGCATCTTGCTCTGTTTCTAGAACTTGCTGGAGTAGTTGCCAAGATTCTTCCGTCGGATGATTACCAAAACCCATTACAGCGATTTTTCGTAAAGCAAAATCTCGCTCCTGAGCCAATTCTTTCAGTATGGGTAATGCTAGATCCGCAGACATGGTTGCCAACTCATCTATTGCCAGTTTGCGTTGATAAATTCCCTTATCCCTTAGCTTGAGCTTAATTTGCTTTAGGCGATCTCTATCCATTAAAATTGTCGTTTCATAATTGCGTACTATTAAAACTGTAGATAAATTTTCTCTACCTTTCAAACAAAACGAATATTTTAAAAAAATTGAATCCAATATTCATTACTCGTTATATGCGAAGCGGTATCCTTTAGGACTCGTTACTTCTTCTTCCCCGCAGCAGCAACTTTTAGCTTCTTCTCTTCTCTACGCCGCGGCACCTCATAGGAATAGAAATCGTAAGCCAGCTTAGTATTAGGGAAAATTGCCCTAGCCTCCTGTTTCAAATCATTTAACTGAATTGGACTTCCTGGGGCATAACGAGGACTAAAGTGAGTCATAATTAACTGCTTTACTCCAGCGAGTAATGCGACTTGGGCTGCCATTGTCGTAGTGGAGTGCATCTTTTCAAATGCCATCTGTGCATCCTGATGAGCAAATGTCGCCTCATGAATTAAGACATCTGCATCTTTTGCTAGCTCTACTGCTGCATCGCAAAATACGGTATCAGTACAATAAACTACTTTTCTGCCAACTTCTGGTTGACCACAAAGATCTTTACCATTAATCTTTCTACCGTCTTCTAGGGTAACAATCTGTCCCTGTTTTAATTTGCCATAAATCGGGCCAGGAGGAATACCCAGAGACTTAGCTTTATCTAGATTAAACATTCCTGGACGGTCTTTTTCTGTCACACGATAGCCATGAGCAGGAACACGGTGTTTTAATAGTTGGCAGCTAACGCTGAATTCATCGTCTTCATAAAGTAGCCCTGGTTTGACAGTGTGGATCTTGAGGCGAGAACCCAAGTTCAGATAAGAATACTTGGCAGCATTTTGGAGATACTCTCTTAAGCCTTCAGGGCCATAAATATCTATTGGTTGACCTGAACCAGCCAAGCCGCAGCTAGCAATCAAACCCATCAAACCAAAAGTATGATCTCCGTGCATATGGGTGATAAAAATGCGTCTTATTTGAGAGCTTTTAATGTCACTACGCTGTAGCTGATGTTGTGTTCCTTCGCCACAGTCAAATAGCCACACCTCAGCACGTTGAGGCAGACGAAGGGCTACACTTGAAACATTTCGCGATCGCGTGGGTACTCCAGAACTTGTACCTAAAAAAGTTATTTCCACAGGGGTTTATCAGTTATCAGTAATAGATTTTTCTAATCTAGACTCTCCTTGTAGAAATTTTAACCCATATTGATCTAGAGCCTAAAATTGAACAAGCGATCGCCTATTTTCTTAGCAGTTGCTTGAGATATTTCTCTCCTTCTGACTCTTCGAGACAATGCCGACATTAATTCTACTTCAACCAGTTGACTTAAATTTAGCTCAAATTTAGCTCAGATTGCGATCGCATTAATTCTTCAACTAGATCGCTGAGAGGTTCTGCCCAGTAAAAAGGAGCAATAACACTGGTGTCTAAATAAATCAATATTGCTCCTCTTGACGCTCTGTGATTACTGTATGACTTAAAGGTTCTCCTATTAAAGTTAAGGAATCACGAAATTCTTTCATCTCAGTTAAAAATTTTTCTTTATTTGATGGTGGAACAAGACGAGCTACTAATTTGTCATGCTCGACTAATATAATTTCTTCCCCTGCTGCTACCCGTTTCAATAAAGCTTTTAAGTTATGAGCAGCTTCCTCAACACTGACTTTAAACATTAAATTTATTATTGCTCCCTATATTAATTAACAAATTTTAGCTTTTATAACTTAGATTTTATTTGTTTTTAGGTGCAGAACAACTATCAGGTATTGCTTCAGGAGAACGTTTTATTTCGGTGTCGGTATTTGAGTAGGCGGTTAAAGTAACTTCCCCTTGATCGTTAAATACCCAACCTTGAGCGGGTATAGCTTCTGGTATTGAGTTATTCGAGGGAATATTATTTGCTGCTACTTTCTGCTGCTGAGAAGGAACTGTTTCAATTAATCCTACTTGTGCTGATTCGCTATTAAGGGATTCATTTACATTGGGAGGTAAACCACCTTTGCCAGTGATCGTAAATTCGCTACCTACCCCTT
>CBDUCX010000378.1:0-4958 GCA_965365755.1 uncultured Pleurocapsa sp. | reverse complement strand
CCGTGTTGATTGACAATTACTGCTGTAGCCAGAGTATTGATTCCAACATCAATCGCGCATATTTTCTCACCTTTAATTGCTATAGGTTTGATTTTGAATGGTACTGCTAGATGACATTTAGTTTTGGTTATTACCAAGTAAGGAGATAGTCTTTTACCTATCTTGTGCCTACTATGAAGTGAAGTTATCGGTATATCCGACCAAACCCAGTCTTTACCATTCCAAACTTTGATATTGGCATGAGAATAATTAGAAGTGAACTTGATTAGGTTGCCACCGTATAAGACTGGATAGCAGTTAGCAGTTGGATTGAAGATAGGAGGCTTGGCATCTTTTCTTTTTCTAATGCCTGAGTGCCATGTTCTATACCTAGTTAAATAAGAACTAACTTGACCCCAGGTAAATTCAATAGCAGCACGTCTTAAATAAGACGGAAATTTCCAGAACCTTGTTACAAAATACTTGTGCTTTGGTTTGGAGTTTTTCTTAGTTTGATGAATTAGTTTTTCAATTGCAGCGCACTTACTGTCTGCGTTTTGAAGTCTAACCCAGTGACCTAAAATCACATAAGAAAGAGCTTTGCAAAACGCACGATACTCATCAACCGTTGCTTGAAGACAAATCTTATCTTCAGTACTTGGGTTGAGATTCCAGTTGTCAGTGCGTATAATTGATTTTACCATAATCAAGATTATACTAGTGTCGCAACTATATAGCAAGCTGAAAACCAAGAACCACAGTGCATATAGGCTTTATTATCATTTAGTGTTGTCAACCAAGTATCGACATAAATGTAATGTATAACTGGTGAAATGCTCGAAAGATTAGAAGAAATATTCAAAGAATTATTAATTAAGTGGAACAGCTCTTTAGTTGAATTTGGAGGGGAAGCTGACCACATACACTGTCTTTTCGAGTCAGAGCCGACTGTCCAGTTGGCATCACTAATTAAAAACCTTAAGTCGGTTTCCTCTCGCAGAATAAGACAAGAATACAGCGGGCATCTTAAACCTTATTACTGGAAGCCTTATTTTTGGAATCGGGCATATTGTGTTATTTCTGTGGGTGGCAGAGCCAACATAGAAACACTTCTTCAATACATAGAAAATCAGGATGAACCCCCAAGATTAAAGCCGACGCTAACTAACGATTCACCTACAGTAGAATCGTAGGATGCGCGTCGGAAGAATGCTCAAATCATCAACATCAAAAGAGTTTAGTCTAGATATCCCATCAAACTAGCAGTTTCGTCTGATTCATTAGAAGCAACAGGGCGATTTCCCATAACAACATAAGTCTCGCTAACCTGAAGAGTACTAGCTGCGATCGGACGGTTACCAGATATAGCTAATGAACTATTGAATTCTACCTTTCCTTTGACAACAGGGCGATTTGAGCCGACAGAAGAATAGGTATTAACTATCTCTAGACTACTGGGTTCAATTGGGCGATTTTGAGGTAGTAAGGTTTTGCTCTGTGTAGACAGGGCTAAAGCTTGTTCATTGCTTTCTTTCTTGGGTGCGTTGCTGGTGGTTGTTTTACTAGTTGTTCCACTTTTAGAGGCAGTAGCCCTGGTAGATGTGGTTTTACTAGAGGCTGGTTTTGCCTCGTTACCGTTAGTTTTACTTTCTTCAGCCATGAGAATTTTCTCCTGAATTCAATTTGATAAAGTTGGTTAAGTTACTAATTATTTATTACTTTTATTTATTTTTAATAACTCTTCTTATTCTGACATCCTCTGGATTTGGCGACAAGAGTGGTGCTGATTAAAATAAGTTCTAATTGTCTTCATGATTACTAATGAAGATGGACAGGCAATGCTAGTATAATTCCAAGGATTTTGAGCCTCCTTCTTTTAACTGTGAAAAAACATCATTAATCTGATCCCAGACAAGTGCAGCAGTAAAGATTGTCAATAGAAGAGAGACTCCGTAGGAGGGAATGATCCCAAAACCAAGAACTAATAAGCCCCCACCTAAAAATACCCAAACTCCTAAACAAATTCCCCAGTAGGTAGCAAAGATCGCTGCATCTTGGCGCTCTATTTTAAACGAGCCTTCTCTTTGCGGATCTTGATATGATTCCCGTAACTTCTGCGACAAAAGATTTTGAAACGCTGTGCCACAAGTTACGGCGATGAATACTCCTACAATAGCTACTAAAAAAGGTGGCTGGGGTAGATAATACATGGTAATTATTAATTTTTACTAAGAGTAAGTACTTTATTACTCTATCTCGTTTTCGGTTTTATATTTAAATGAACCCTAGGTACTTAATAGACCTCTGGCATAATTAAATTTGTGTTAGACTAGTGAGCCTTTAAGCTGGTATAGGTTACTTGTTCTAGGCAGTAGATTTGATTGCGTGAGTTATTTCTTGTTGTAAGGCTTGTAAAGGATGTAATGGCAACCATCCTGCAAACCTTTGTACCTGGGCGCGACAAGAAAAACCTGTAGCTAGATAATTAGATCTGGCTTGGGGTTCGGTAGGCAAATGCTGTCCCCAACTAAGTTGATAGATATCTTTCGACGTTGCTAAATGTTCTACTTCATAGCCATAGATGCCTGCCATACCACAGCACCCAGTTTCAATAGTGTTAAGCTGCAAGCCAGCGGATTTAAATACCTGTTGCCATTGTTGTTGAGAGCCTGGTGCCAGGGTTTTTTCGCTACAGTGTCCTAACAGAGTATAAGAGTTATCATGCTGCAATAGGTCAAAGCGATCGCTCTGTTCGAGCAGAAATTCTTGGGGTAGTTTAACCTTGAGGGCAGATCCTCCCTGGAAACTGGCATATTCATCACGATAAGTCAGTACCATACTGGGTTCAATTCCGACTATGGGAATATCAAACTGACTAAGTGCCTTGAGATAGGCAATATTTTTTCGCGCTAATGTTGCAAACTTCTCTAAAAATCCCAGTACATGGAGGGGTTTGCCGCTTACTAATGGTGGTAAGACGTATACTTGCAAGCCTAACTGGGTGAATAGATCATAGGTAGCTAATACTAATGGTGCTTCATAAACACTGGTAAACAGATCTGGCAGCAGGATAACGCTATTATTAGGGTTAGCTTTCGCCAAGGAATCAAAATCGCAGATTGGCGCGTTTCTGGAGTGTAGAGCAGATGAAACTGTTACCTTGCTTACTGCTTGGGGAGAGGCAATACCTAATCCAGTATGCAGCAATGATTGAGTGAGAGGATTTTGCATCACCAGGTTGGTTATAACGGGAAATTTGCCCTGCCATTGAGTCAGAAATTCGATGTGACCCATCAGATAGTCTCTTGGCGATCGCAGATACCGAGTGTAATAACGTTGTAAGAATTGGGATTTGAGACTAGGAATATCGACATGGATGGGACATTGGTTGGCACAAGCTTTACAGGAAAGACAACCATGTAAACCGTCATAGACTTCATGAGAGTAATCGTATTGACCGATGATTTTAGTCAAGGTATGCCAAGATTTGACTAGAATATTTGCCGATTCATCTAAATCCCCCTCTTGATTAAGGGCAAGTTGACGCAACCATTCCCGTAGGAGACTAGCCCGCCCTTTAGGAGAATGAATACGCTCTGATGTTCCTTTATAGGAAGGACACATTACATAGTCTGGATTAAGGTTAAAACAAGCTCCATTGCCATTACAACTAAACGCCACCTCATAGTCTGTTTGCATAGCAGTGGGGACTTGGCGGTCAAAATGTCCTCTAAGGGATGCTTCTAAGGTTACAACCTGCTCTTCACTGTCCCAAGGAGTGACAATTTTACCTGGATTTAAGCGATTATGGGGATCGAAAGCGGCTTTGATTTTGCGTAAATCTTGATAAAGTTCCTCACCAAAAAATAACGGGGTATATTCACTGCGAAAACCTCGACCATGTTCTGCCCACATCACTCCACCATATTTGCGTACCAAAGCAACAACCCGATCTGAGATAGTACGAATTAAGACTTCATCTTCGGGAACTTGGAGATTCAAAGCTGGGCGTACATGAAGACAACCCACATCTACATGACCAAACATAGCGTAATCAAGATTGTATTCATTAAGTAACCCTTTAAATTCTTGAATGTATGCTGGTAAGTTAACTGGCGGTACTGCCGTATCTTCAATAAAAGCGATCGGTTTACGGGCTCCTTGACGATTTCCCAGTAAGCCTACACCCCGCTTGCGTAATTCCCAAAGGGAGGCAATTTCTTCTGGTAAGCTAGTTTGATAATAATCAATCGTATTACAGCTCAATTCTTGTCCTAGTTGCTTAACGGTTGCTTGAAGTTGGGCAAGATTTTCTGAAACAAATTCCACCAGGTTAATCGCCCGCGCATCACCGATAAAATCTTGGACGCGGGGATAAATTTCATCTTTTTTAGCTAGGTTAAGAATAGTTTCATCAATGGTTTCAATAGCAGCAGGGTTAAACTCTAACAAAGATTGAGCTGCTTGTAAGGCATGGTCAAAACAAGCATAATGAATTACTAGCAATTCTTTGTATTGAGGAATGGGGGTTAACTTGAGTTTAGCTTCTGTAACCACTGCTAGAGTACCTTCTGAACCTGCCAGAATACGGTTGAGATCAAAGAATTGTCTTTGAGCATCGTAAACTTTTGCCAGATTATATCCAGTCAAGAATCGCGGCATTTTGGGAAACTGTTGCTCAATTAAAGATTGTTTGCTGGTGACAATCTCGTCCACCTGGCGATAGATTTGTCCCAGGCGGTCGCTTTTTGTTGTTAGTTGAGCTAAATCTTTACTAACGACAGGGACGGAACTAGTCGTTGTTCCATTACTTAGTACCCAAGTAAGCTCTAAAAGATGATCGCTGGTGCGTCCATAAATACGAGAGCCTTTACCGCAAGCATCGGTATTAATCATGCCTCCTAAAGTGGCGCGACTACTAGGGGCAAGGTTGGGCGCAAAGAAAACCCCGTGAGGTTTGAGATAATTATTTAACTGAT
>CBDUCX010000377.1:0-5002 GCA_965365755.1 uncultured Pleurocapsa sp. | reverse complement strand
TTGTTTTTAGCACAACTGTTCTAATGTTCTAATGGCGATCGCTTGTAGTGATACTATAACAAGAAACAGAAATGGCACACTTCAAATGCTAGCAGAACGTCAGTTCGGGTTAAGACTATTTTGCTACTCATTCTACGAAAGAATAGTATTTACAGCCAACGATAGAATCAAGCTTTCAGCTTATCCCGAACTCAGGTTAACAGACAAAAGAGATTACAGTTCAATTCAAAATTCAAAATTAATCAATTGTTTAATATTGTTGAGCTATCCCCGCAGAGGGTTTTTTGCAATTACATCAAGAGGAAATCAACTATTATCTAGCAAGCCACAAGATATAAATGCCAAATTTCTAGAAAGATATGATGAATTTGTTCAGTTTATAGAAGTTAAAAAAGATAACGCAGTAGATAATATAGGCGAAATAACTATCGCACAAACTCCAGAAGAAATATTAGAAGCAGCTCACCAAAAAATACAGGAAAATTTAGCTAAAGAAATATTAGAAGCAATTAAAAAATGCTCGCCGTATTTTTTTGAATCTCTCGTAATAGATTTATTAGTAAGTATGGGCTATGGAGGTTCTCGTAAAGAGGCAGGTCAAGCATTAAAGCAATCTAGAGATGAAGGAATAGACGGAATAATTAAAGAAGATAGATTAGGTTTAGATATTATCTATATACAGGCTAAACGTTGGGAAAATAATGTTAGCAGACCAGAAATACAGAAATTTGCAGGTGCGCTTCTGGGACAGAGTGCAAAAAAAGGAATTTTTATATCAACCTCCAACTTTACTAAAGGTGCAATTGATTACGTGACTCGCATCGATAGCAAAATTATTTTGGTAGATGGTAATAGATTAACTGAGTTAATGATCGAACACGACGTGGGAGTTACACCAATATCTAAATATGAAGTAAAGAAAATAGATTTCGATTACTTTATAGAAGACTAATTATACTGAATAATAGAAAGAGATAATCTTAAATCAATATTGCGATCGCTCTCATCTAAAAATATAAAAAGCGATCGCTTTTTAATTAAACTAAGATCTTGAAAATTGATCATTGTTTTTAGTGCAACTGTTCTACTTGTTCTAATTCTGGTAATTGCGATCGCTACAAAGCGATGATCGCACTACAAGATCAGGCTATTATTCTCCCCAAACACTTAAAAATTAAACTTGATTTTTCATTTCTTCTGCTGATTTAGTGGCAATTATTCTTAAAATCCGACGCATTTGCTCCCCAATAGAATAGTTTTGAAACCCTAAAATGATTCCTGAATGATCTTGTCTTTGCTCAACCCAGCTAGTATGAATTCTATAAAAATCTCGAATATTAAAGCTATAAACAACGCGCTGATTCTCTAAAGCCCATTTTAATTGTTCTTCATCGGTACGAGATAACATTTGGGCTTCTTTGGTGGATAAAACATCCACATTCCGAAGACGTAAAGCTGTTAGAAAATCGCTATCCATTGTATCTTCATCCAAATAAAGACGAATTTTGTTCATTTTTTGGTTTGGGTTGGTTGATAATGTTGTTTGGCGAGTTCTTCATAGGCATTTTGTTCGGCTAGTATATCTTGGTCTATCTCCAGACGATTAGCATGATAATAGGTTAAAGCTGCATAAATTTGCGTAATTGTTAGATGATTCAATCGTTTCGCTATTTCTTCAGCGTTGTTACCTTGATTATATAAACCAGCGATTCTCCGAACAGATGTTCTTGTTCCTGTGATAACGGGACGATTGTTATGGGAATCTGTTGTGATTAGTTGACCAATGTCGGTAAGGGTTGCCAAGGCATTTCTCCAATCGATTGTAGGGTTCTTCTGTTATTTTAAGAGATGAACAGATAAGAATAGTTTGGTTTCAATTTGTCGATTAACGATCTACCAAGCCATCATTATCAAAACGGGTATCGTAAAAAGAGAGAAAGCAAGAGCGAAAGTTCAAAATGACCCGAAAATTTTATCCTTCAGACTTGAGCGATTTAGCCCTCATCCTTTTCGTAGAATCAAGCAAAATCATGTAATACTAATTGTCAAAGGTAAACTCCCCTGTTTTGAGTATGCAAGGGGCAAGTATTGACAAGCAAGTTTTACATCTAAAATATGGGCAAGAAGCGAGTATTATCAGGGATTCAAACTACTGGCAATTTACATTTAGGCAATTATCTTGGTGCAATTCGCAATTGGGTAGAAATACAGCAGGACTACGATAATTTTTTCTTTTTTGCCGATCTCCACGCGATCACAGTTCCCCACGATGCCAAAGTATTAGCCGAAAACACCCTGAAAATGGCGGCAGTATACTTAGCTAGTGGCATTAATTTAGAATGTTCGACTATTTTTGTTCAGTCCCATCTATCTGCCCATAGTGAACTTGCTTGGCTACTTAATTGCATCACTCCCCTTAACTGGTTAGAAAGGATGATCCAGTTTAAGGAAAAAGCGGTGAAACAGGGAGAAAATGTCAGTGTAGGATTACTAGACTACCCTGTCCTCATGGCAGCAGACATCTTACTTTACGACGCGGACAAAGTACCTGTGGGAGAAGATCAAAAGCAGCACTTAGAATTAACTAGAGATATTGCTGGCAGAATTAACGACAAGTTTGGCAAGAAAAAGCAACCAGTGTTAAAAGTACCCGAACCTATGATTCGCGAGTCAGGTGCCAGGGTAATGAGTCTGAGCGACGGGACGAAAAAAATGTCTAAATCTGATCCTTCAGATCTCAGTCGCATTGAATTATTAGATCCTCCCGATGCTATTAAAAGAAAAATCAAAAAGTGTAAAACAGATCCCGTTAAGGGACTCACTTTTGACGATCCAGAGCGCCCAGAATGCCATAATTTGCTCACTTTATACCAAATTTTGAGCAATCAAACCAAAGAGCAAGTAGCAGCAGAATGTCAGGATATGGGATGGGGTCAATTCAAACCTTTATTAACGGAAACTACCGTTGAAGCCCTCAAACCAATTCAAGATAAATATTATGACTTAATGGACAATCGGGACTATCTTGCTTCTGTTTTGCGAGAAGGAGCAAGTCAAGCTGGTTTGGTAGCGAACCAGACATTAGCTCGGGTCAAAGATGCTTTAGGATTCTTACCACCCCTTTGAATCGACAATTTATTTTTTTAAACCTATCTTTGAGCATATCTATATTCAGCTAATAATCATGTCCCATAACTTTCAACAAGCAGTTTTAAATAAAGAGTTTCTAGTTACAGCGGAAGTAGCCCCACCTAAAGGGGGAAATCCCGCCCGCATGATGGAGGTAGCTAACAAGTTAAAAGGTAGAGTCCACGCCGTAAATGTCACCGATGGTAGTCGTGCAGTATTGAGAATGTCTTCCTTAGCTGCCTCAGTAATTCTGCATCAGCATGGTATTGAACCAGTATGCCAAGTTGCCTGCCGCGATCGCAACTGTATTGGACTACAGGCAGATTTAATGGGTGCCTACGCTTTAGGTATTCGTAATATTTTGGCGCTGACAGGGGATCCTGTTAAAGCTGGAGATCATAAAACCTCTCGACCAGTATTTGAATTAGAATCTGTCAGATTACTCAAGTTGATTGGCAAGCTTAATAGCGGGGTTGATTTTAATGATAAGACAATGCCCGATGATGCCCTAAACCTATTTCCTGGAGCGGCGGTTGATCCTCAACTCAAAAGCTGGTCTGGTTTACAGAAAAGATTTGAGAAAAAACTAGAAGCGGGAGCGCAATTTTTCCAGAGTCAAATGATTACTGATTTTGACAAGTTGGATAAATTCATGGGTCAAATTGCCTGTGTCAGTGATAAACCGATCCTGGCAGGGATCTTCCTCTTAAAGTCAGCTAAAAATGCCCAATTTATCAATAAGTATGTCCCAGGAGTCAATATACCCGATGACATCATCGAACGTTTAGCCAACGCCGAGCAACCACTGGATGAAGGAGTTAAAATTGCTGCCGAACAGCTTAAGCTAGCTCAAACTATGTGTCAGGGAGTACACTTAATGGCAGTAAAGCGCGAAGATTTAATTCCCGAAATATTAAACTTGGCAGGAATTGAACCTATCTCCACCGCAGTTGAAACCTGACATCCTTTATTCCCCCAAAGGAGAACTAGTCATGATGAGCAATAAGAACAATAAGAAACTGCAACGTTCTTTTTATCGCATTCTGATTGCCATTGGGGGAACTACGGTGTTAATTGCCTTGATCTTGATAATTGAGGCGGTTTTGGGAGCAGAGAAAACTTGTCTACCCAATGAGTCTTGGCTATTTTGTCAGATTAGACAGTCGGTATTATTAAATATTGTCGAAGGCTTCAGCATTTTGGTAGCGGTTTGGCTATTTTTTCTCGAAGCACCCGAAAGAGACAAACAGGCACACTATGAAGCCTGGAAAACTATCGATTCAGCTCACGGATTAAGAAACAGTTACGCCCGATTGCAGGCTCTACAGGACTTAAATAGCGATCGCATTCCCCTAAGAGGTTTTACTGCACCAGAAGCAGATTTACGGGGTATTGATCTTTCAGGAGCAGATCTTTCTCATGCTTATTTATCAGGAGCAGATCTGAGTAACGCTAATCTTTCTCATGCTAATCTCAGCCATGCTAACTTAGTAGAAACCAAGCTAACCAACGCTAACCTGAATAATAGCCAGCTTACGGGGGCAGATCTCAGCTATACGAATTTTATTGAGGCTGAATTACAGGATGTAGACTTTGTTGGTGCGAATATTGTCGGCGCAAATTTCGTGCGTTCTAATCTAGCTCAGGCATACTTCGGTGATGTTAACTTTAATGAGTGTCTCTTAAATGATGCCAATTTACACAAAACTAAGTTTTTTGGGGTTGAAAACCTGAGCGTAGCACAAATTACAGCAGGTAAAAATTGGTCTGAAGGCATTTATGATGCCAAAATACTATCCAGACTCAACTACCTGAAAGAATGAACTACTCCAACCTGCTTCGCTGAGGATGGAGTTTCCAAAACCTCGGCTCA
>CBDUCX010000376.1:0-5042 GCA_965365755.1 uncultured Pleurocapsa sp. | reverse complement strand
TTACTAGCACGTTGACCAAAGACAGCCCCGCAACAAATAATTGTCTAATTGACAGAGAAATACCGCCTTTAAGAACTTTTTCTTTCAGACTTTTGGGAGTGGGCATCTATTATCTGTCACCTTACTAAATTAAAGCTAAACCATCAATATTTTGACCTCCAAATCCATTTTCTGAGCCATCCCAGAAGGAACTAAAAGTACCGCTCGTATCAGAGCCTAGAGTGTCGGGAGTAAAGCTGAAGATATCAGAGCTGTCACCAGTTGCACCAGGAACATCAAAAGCTCCATCAGTACTTAGATAAATGTCGCCATTACTATCAATCCAGGCTGCATTAATATCTTCGCCACCATTGTCCGCTAGACCCACATTCGAGCCGTCCACATACAGTTCGAAGGTTCCACTGGTTGATTCACCAAAACTCGTTGCATTAAAGACAAATAAATCTTCATCTTTCCCTGAAACTCCAGTAGCATTAAATGAGCCTTTAGTCCCAATTACTAAACGACCGTCAGTATTAAATGCGATCGAATCGATGTCTTCGCTAGTGCCAGTTAGTTCGACATCCGAACCATCTAAATACCACTCATAAGTTCCTGCCGTATTATCGCCAAGAGAAGTTGGAACAAAGCGTATAATATCATTTTCATCGACACTACCTACATCGGGCAAAGTAGCAGTTTTATTTAAACTCAGTAAAATACTGCCATCTGAATCTATGTCGAAGGCATAGTTGTCTGGACCGCCAGTGCTACTATCTAAGCTTACGTCAGAACCTTCAAAATAAAGCGACCAAGTTTGGCTAACAGTATCAAAAGCTAAAATATCTTCATCTTCAAAGGCAATACCATTTACGCTACCGTTGTTAGCGGGGCTGATATAGATAGTGCTAAATTCTGGTGGCTCAACCACCGTAACTGTCACCTCGTCGCTACTCGATAGTTCACTGTCGCTAGCCTCTAGACTAAATACATATTCGCCAAAGACACCGTTGGGGAAATTAACGGTCGTATCTTCGGCATTGGGATCGCTAAAAGTAGCAGTACCAGGTCCACTAACTTGACTCCAAGTATAAGTCAAGGCTGCGGGGGGAGCGGGTAGCCCATCGTCATTGGCTGTGGCATCTAACAAGACGCTAAAATCAGTAATAGTTTGATCGTTGCCAGCATTAACCATCGGTGATTGGTTAGTAGCAGAGGGTGCTGCTCCCAGATCAAATTCGTATACTTTACCATCGTTCTCGTTGGGATCGGCGTTATTATCAATTCCGCGATCTGTAATGTAAATACTAAGATTGGCGGAATTTTGGCTATTTTGACCTAACGCTAACCCAGCAGGTTTGACTGGATTAGCAGCAGAAATGTCTAGGGTATTTACTAGAGTTCCCGATGTTGTTACTTCTACTACCGTGTTGACTGGATTTCCTACTATGTAGAGATTACCACTGCTGGGATCGTATTCAATACCTTCAGGATCGTTCACCCCAAGACTAGATGTATCAAAGTTACTGATCAGCGTGCCATCGGTGGCGATTTGGTAAACTTCTGAGTTAAGTCCGTCGGCAACAAACAGACTTCCTAGTCCGCTAGCAAAAGTAACCCCCTCAGGGTCAAAACTGCCAAAAGCTCTTGTATCTAAAATAGTAATAATATCATCGGCAGTATCGTAAAGCAGATCGGCTCCTGGATCTAGTTCAACTATCTCATCTGCATCATCATTAGAAATAAAGAGGTGTTGATTGGCTGGATTGTAGGTGATTCCAGTCGGTTCTCTCGAAAAATCTCTGAAATCGAAGGTATCAATTAGGCTACCTGTCAAACTACTTTCAAACCCATTTTCCGTACCAAAGAAAGGATTTTCATTGACTTCAGAGTCACTAATTAGCAGAGTGTTGTCAAAGTTGAGATAAGTAATCCCTGCTGGATCAGGACTGGACGGTGAAAACTGTGAAGTATCAATAGTCTGCACCAAAGGTGGGTTAGTAGTAAGTGCAAAACTTTGTATTCGTGATGCTTCTACTGGTTCGTCTAAAGATAACTCGACGATTCCACCAGAGTTAGGCGCACTATCAGCAACATACAGACTTAATTGATTGGGATCGTCTGTTAAATCTCCACTAGGAGCAAAGACTAAACTTTCTGGCTGGCGAATTCCCAATGGAGATAAATCGCGGACTGCAACTATTTCACCTTGTTGATCAACTTCAAACAACTCTTGCTGGGGAAAGCTAGAGATATGGAGAGTACCAGTAGTTGAGTTGAAAGCAATTCCCCTAGGATTGTTTATTTCCGAGGGAATCTCAATTCGAGAAACTGTTGCTTCTTCAAAGCTGCCATCGGCATTTGGTTCAATTCGCAGAATTTCCTTAGCTGCACCATCTAAAACATATAGAGTTCCGTCTGGAGCGGCACTGATTCCTCTAGCGTTTTGAATGCCCAAAGATTTAACGTCAATTTCATTTTGATTTGACTGGCTGAGATTACCGTTTGAGTCAGCCTGAACTTCAATTAATTGGTTACCGCTAGGGTTTAAACCCAGTAAACGATTGAACTGGGGATCGAAAGTAATGTTAACTGCTTGAATCGAAGCAGGTAGATCTATAGAAAGATTAGCGTCTACCTCTTCTTCAGTAGAGGTAATTGCAGTAGTGGTCGAAGAATTATTCGGCACAGTCAGAAAAGCATTAGCACTAGGTATAAACACCAACCCTGTAGGACTAGATATTTCTCCATTGCCAAAAACATCGTCAAAAGTTCTGACTAGACTAATTTGAAGGTTTTCCATGATCTTGAATTGTTACAGAAATGTTGTAATTAGTAATTGAGTTGGTCAACAAAACAGTATGTTGGTTTAAATTCATCTCAAATCTATTAGTTTTCCAAAAACTTACAAAACCGCTTTTATTGAGCTTTTTTGTATTTTGTTTATCACAAATAATTAATTTAACTTTAAGCCGACCGTTCAATTTAAGCGAAAATTTGCTGAATTTAACTTAATCTTTACTAAAATATAATAAATAATTAATTTAACTTTAACTTAACTATCAATTCTAAGTGAATTCTGCTAAATTTAACCTAATCTTTACTGAAAATTAATTTTAAATTAATGACAAAGGGTTGTTCAAATTCTTTGATTTAGGAGCTTTGAGTGAAATTGACCATTAAAACAACAGTCTTTAGTTGGCTGAAAAATCAACATACCTACACGGAGGTATATAAAAAGCTGTATGACCCCCCAGTAACATTTGCTTTCACAGAGAATCAATCTAGTTCCCTCGGTAAAATAGCAATATATATAGATTTACTTCAGGGTTATGGCGCAGATAAAACCCTACTCAAAATAGCAGAAGGTTTAGCACAGCTAGGTTTAGATGTGGATTTAGTCACTGCTAAAAAGGTGGGTAAAATAGGTTCTCGAATCAACCCAGCAGTAAATTTGATTGATCTAGGAAGTTCTAGATTTAATTTGATTAAGAATGTTGTTGGTTTAACTAATTACTTGATTGACAAAAAACCAGCTATTCTATTTTCCTCAATTCATTTCAACAACATCACTAGTGCTTGCGCAATCACACTAGCAAGATTGGTAGGTGTCAAGAGTAAGCTGGTTGTCAGACAGGCTAATCGACTTGAGTATCAGCTAAAAGGTTATCCTTTTCCGATTGGCGCTTTAATGTATCCACTAATCAGAATGGCTTACAAAAAAGCCGATTTGATTATTTGTCCATCTAAAGGCTTGCTTTCGGACTTAACGAAGTTTATGAAAGCTGAAGAGAGCAAAATCAAGCTTGTTTATAACCCTACTGTAACGGCAGATATTTTTGAAAAAGCGCAACAAAAGACCAATCATCCATGGTTCGAGCAAAAATCTTTTCCCATAATTTTAGGAGCAGGGAGATTAAAGCCCCAAAAAGATTTCACAACTCTGATCGAAGCATTTGCTAGAGTTAAGCGGAATTTTCGAGATGCTAAGTTAGTCATCTTAGGGGAAGGCAAACAACGACGAGAACTAGAAAACCTCGTAACTAAGCTAGGACTTCAAGGAGATGTTGATTTAGTTGGTTTTCAAGAGAATCCCTATGCTTTTATCGCCAAAGCTGATGTGTTTGTCTTAAGCTCTATTTATGAAGGATTACCGAATATTCTGATTGAAGCATTAGCTTTAAAGAAAAAAATTGTTGCTACCAATTGTCCTAGCGGCCCTGCCGAAATATTGAAGTTTGGTAAATATGGTAGTTTGTTGCCTACTGGCAGCCCGTTTTTGCTAGAAGCAGCGATAATCAAAGCACTTGAAGAAAAGCCTGATAGCTTAGCTGAATCTAGCCCTGCAAAGGATTTTGAGCAAAAAAAACAGGTTGAGAAGTATGGTCAGATATTTCTCAACCTGGTCGATAAAAATAGTCAAAAAAAACACACTTATTCAATATAGTCCGTATAAGTTGAACATCATGCAGACTATATCGACTAGCAGTTTTTATTAGACATACTATTATGTACCATCCAATCCTAACAATTTTTTATCAGTTCGATCCTTTAAACCCTAGCATCGGTGGGATTCAGACCTGTATTAGATATATTATTAAGTACCTGCCAACTGAATTTGAGCTACGTTTAGTCGGAGTAGGAAACGATCAGTCTATGGCTATCGGAGAGTGGCAGAAAGCCAAGTTATATGACAGAGAATTTCTGTTTATGCCCTTACTATATCTAGAAAACGATAACGTCAGAGGTCTAATTCCCACAACGCTCAAGTATACAATGGCTCTTTTAGGAAAAAATTTTTCGTCTGACTTCATGCAATTCTATAGACTAGAGCCAACTCTGGTCACTCCTCATTGGTCAGGCAGCAGGATTTTTCATATTCAGAATGACATTGAACAAGCCATGAAAGGTGCAAGTCGTGAGGGGGGAATCCTGTGGCGGCGATTTCCTTGGGCTTATTTTGCCCTCGAACGTTTGTTGGTAAATCAGTTTGATCGGGTTCTTTGCTGCAATTCAAATTCAGCAAAACAGTATCAACAACGCTATCCTAATCTTACCGACCG
>CBDUCX010000375.1:0-5042 GCA_965365755.1 uncultured Pleurocapsa sp. | reverse complement strand
ATAATTGGTGCGGTTTTACTGTCTGATGTGGCTTAAATAATCTGAGGGGATTCTAGCATGATCGGATGGGGAGTTATAGCCGTACAAAGTTAGATGAGGACGGATTTAGATTATCGGCTCGTGGGTAGTGGGTAATGGGTAGTGGGTAGTTAATTTCGTTTAGGTACTTAACTGCTGGCTGAAGAGCCACCGTTAGGATGAAAGTCATTAGATTTGACTAGCAAGCCTCTTTTTGGTGGGGCAATGCTATCCAAATAGTTTAAGTGTTCGCCAGCAATGGAGCGTAACTGTTCGGGAGTGCCTTGAATTTGTAATTGTCCTTTTTCTAGCATGACAATCCAATCAGCACGCCCGATAACTTGGGGGCGGTGGCTAATTACAATCGTGGTTTTGCCTTGTCGGTGAGATAGTAAATTATCTAATACTTGCGCTTCACTGACTGGATCGAGAGAACCAGTAGATTCATCTAAGATCAGGATCGGTGGCTCGGTAACTATGGCTCTGGCGATCGCTAATCTTTGTTTTTGACCACCAGAGAGATTGGCGCCAAATTCTCCTAATACCGTTTGATATTTGTCGGGGAGTTCGCTGATAAACTCATCAGCACCAGCTATCTGACAAGCTTCCACAATGCGGTCAAAGGTAACTTGGGGGTAGCTAAAGCGAAAGTTGTCAATAATTGAGCGACTCCAAAAGTGGGCTTCTTGGGGCACTAGCATCACCTGTTGTCGCAGGAATTCCAGGGAAAGGTCTTGCTGATTATAGGAGCCATAGCGAATATTGCCAGACTGGACGGAATATAAACCAGCAATCAGTTTTGCCAGGGTACTTTTGCCGCAACCAGATTTGCCAATCAAAGCCGTGACTTTACCCCCAGGTATGGTGAGAGAAAAATCTGCTAAGAGATCGACTCTGCCAGCGTGATGAAAGTTGAGGTTAGTACAGATAATATCGGCAGCTTCAGAAATTTCAGCATCAGGTTTTTGAGACTCATTGGCATCTTCGGAAGTGGCCTCGATTACTTCTGTTAAGCGTTGAATCACGATCTGTGCGGTAATGAACTCGTCGATTAAACCGATCGCTGCACCCAAGAAGCCCAGGAAGTTGCCACTCATGCCGTTATAAGCCAACAACTGACCGATACTTAAGGTGCCATTAATCACTAGGTAGCTGCCTAACCAAAGTAAACCAATACTGGTGAAACTGGAAAGGATACCAGTGAGGGTGCCACTGTAGAGTCCTAGTTTCATCGTACTCCAAGCCAGATTAGCCAAGCGACCATAATTGGTCTGATATTCTGACCAAGCTTGGGGGGTAGCTTGGGTGGTTTTAAGTACCTGGACACCCCGAAAGGTTTCCACTAGAAAGCCTTGGTTTTCTGTACCGAGAACGATCAGGTTACGGGTTTTAGCCCGCAGAGCTGGCAGAAACAACAGGTTAACTATGGCAACGATCACAAAGGCTACCAAGGATGCTACAGTCAGCTCCCAACTATAGAACAGCATGAAGCCCAAGGAAACTAGGGCGATAAAAAATTGACTGGGTAATCCCAGGACAATCTGGGAAACTAGAGTATTAATGGCATTGACATCAGCAATCCGACTGACGACTTCTCCACTGCGCCGTCCTTCAAAGTAATCTAGAGGTAAGCTCAACAGTTTGTGTCCATATTCCAGGATCAGCCCCAATTGCAACCGCTGTCCAAAATGACCGATCAAGTGAGACTGGACTAAACCCACTGCACTTCTAAACAAGTTCATCGTGATAACGGCGATCGCCACAGTAGCCAAAAGTTGAGTATCCCCCCGCACTAGCACGTCATCGGTGAGCAGTTGCATCATGATCGGGGAGGCGAGAGAGAGCAGTCCAATGGCAATATTGATCGCAATTGCCTGGGCTAACAGCCAGCGATAGGGCCAAACTCTCGCCAGATAGCGTCCAAAACCACCTACTTTATCGTTTGGTTGTTGGTAAAAACGACTATCATCTGGTTGTAACAGCAGCATAACGCCGTTGCGCCAACCGCCGACTAATTCCTGACGGGTAAGATAGCGGATGCCAATACCTGGATCGGCAATGATATATTTTTTACGCCTCCGTCCGTACAAAACTACCCAGTGATTTCCTTTCCAGTGAATGATAGCTGGTAAAGGAGCTTCGTTGAGTCGGTCAATCAGTTCCCCAGAAGCTCTTACTTGACGACCATGGAATCCTAACTCATCTGCACCCCGACTTAACCCTAACAGAGTAGTACCCCTTGCCCCAGTACCGACAGCTTCCCGAACCCGAGACATGGCGAAGGTGCGCCCGTAGTGTTTAGCTACTGTAGCTAGACAAGCTGCACCACAGTCTTCTTCAGAGTGCTGTCGGACAACAGAATATCTCATTGTCACACCTTAGGAACAAGCGCAGCCACATGCAGCCTGCCTGGATCATCAAAACCAAAAGCTCAATCTTTTTATCTCTATACTTGATCGAACTCGGTTCCTCGGAGATCAAACAAATTCTGAATAGGTTATAGTGACCTCCGACCACCCAAGTAAACTTGGTAGCTTACCTTTCTTTTATTCTATCTTTTCAACTTTTATTCATTGACATAGGTTTTAGTATCTGTTGCAGATCTTAATCTAACTATTTTGGTTAAATGATTACTGAATTTGACTCTCAAGTAAAATAGCGCCAAGTTTTAACTTTCTTCCGTCAGAAGTCCCTCGATTTATCGGCGGGAGGATATCAATTTATAACTCATATATAGTTAATAAAAAACTTGTTGCAAACATCGATATTAACCGTTAATTTATGTATCGAATATAGCCAATCGCTAAGTACATCTGTACAGAATTAGCTAACATATAGATGTAGATAGAATATATCAAAACCTGATAAGTTTCTATCAATAAGGCGGTTGATGACCAAGAAGGCACTGTCTTTCATAGAGTAATTTTTTGTAATCTAAGAAATAAAATAATTCATTGCCAGGTGAGGAATGCAAATGAATTATCTTGGGATTGTCTTTTCTGGAACCGCCCAAGCAAAAGGTTAATCAGGGAATAGAAAGCAAATTAATCAGGGGGGAACAAGATGTTAAACAGCATAAACCGTCTGGGAGATTCAAAGCTTTTTGAAGAACTAGATGATCGTCTCTCGGAAAAGATTAGTGGTGGGTTCGACATTGAACTAACAGCTAGGTTTGATCGACTGGGGGAACTAGGTGAATTTGGACTGCTACGACAAGATTTACTAACTAGAATCCAAGAAGAAATTGACATAAGATTCCCTCAAGTCGGGGAAGAATTAGCGTTAGGATGTGCTTCAACACAACTGGGAATCTACAATTGCGAAGTATCGACTGGCGGTAAAACTGAAAGCTTTGTCATAGATATAAACAAGTAGATATAAACGAAAGGTAATTTTTCTCTGAAAGCGGGAATAGACACCTAATAACTGAGGTGTGGGAGTGTCTTGTTGCATATAAAGACACAAAGGAGACTAGAAAAATGAAAAGCAAACTATTTCGTAGAGCAGCCAATAAATTAACTGCTTTAGCGGTTGGTTCATTAGTGATTTTATCAGGTCAGGCATTAGCATTCTCACCTGATAACCAAGAGATGACAAATGCAAGTGTATTGGACGGCTCCGAACTACTTATTGCTCGTATGTCGATGAATATGTCCATGAAAGGTGAAGAAGTAGAGCCAGAGGAAAAAGCTGCTATATCCGAGTCCATTGCCATAGCAGAAAGTTTAACAGAAAATGCTTTAGCTGTTGCTCAAGCATCATCTCTTCCGAAAGGGGGCAAAGATGCCATAGCTAGTGCACTTGCTAGCGCTACAAGTCTTTTGAAGGATGCTAGTGCCATAGCTCAATCTACCGCTTTAACAGAAGGAGACGCAGCAGCAATTGCTACATCTGTGGCTGCCGCAGAATCACTAACTGGTGCGGCTGAAGCTATAGCTCAATCCCTTGCTATCAGTGAAGAAGGAGAAGCTGTAGCACAATCTATTGCTCAAGCAAAATCAGGAACTGGAGAAGCTAAAGCCATTGCTATAAGTGTAGCTAGCTAAGCAAAAAACAAACTCTTTGCAGAGATGATGGCGTTTAAGACTAAGTTTTGAACAATCGAATCTCAGAAAAGAGAGACTTAATCTTCATGCAGAGATCGGATGGGGGAGGGTGCGCCTGTAATTTACTCGAACAAAAAGATTCATAGCACCCTCTCTAACTTTTAAGGGAGGCAATGAAGATGACAAACAATATTTGTAATCAAGCCACAGCCTTAATTATGGGGATGAGAGTATTGGAAGTGGCTGGGTGATTTTGATTTAGTCGAACAAAGAGATTCCTAGCACCTTCTCAGACTTTTAAATGGGAGGCGATGAAGATGAGAAACAATATTTTTAATCAAGCCACAGCCTTAATTATGGGTTCGGTGGTGGTTTTTTCAGGTCAGGCATTAGCATTTGCCGCAAATAATCGGACATTTCCCGCAGCCAACAATCTCTTGAATCATTCTGAACTAATTGTCGCTCAAGAGGCTCAAGAGAATATATCAGTAGTTTTGGCAGTTGCAGTTGCAGTGCAGGCATTAAATACTTCAATAGTTAGAGTAGAAACAGTAGCTATCAATAGGGAAATCCCACCAGAGGTAGCAGATCTAGTTTTAGCCAAACTTCAAGAAGCTCGAAAATCGATGGCTAGAGCTGAAAGTTCAGCCGAGAAAGGAGATAATTCTGCGGTTGCAGTAGCAATAGCTGAAGCAATATCATTCATGGGTGAAGGGGTACAAGCAGTAGCAACAGCAGATGCTGGTTCGGTACAAGCTTTAGCTGAAGCGATTGTTGACGCTGATGAAGCTAGAGCAATAGCTGCGGGACAAACTACTGTAAGTACTTTGAATATTTCTGATTAATGATGGGACGTTGAAATTAATGAGGGGATGTGATCCTCTAGGGTCAAGGTAGTGGCAGCAGTCGTGGCTTGTCTGTAGCTATAGCCGTACAAAGTTATGTTAGGACAAGTTTATTGGATTCAGGGTAAGTAAT
>CBDUCX010000374.1:0-5058 GCA_965365755.1 uncultured Pleurocapsa sp. | reverse complement strand
CCCGACTTGAAGGAACTGCTGAACCCTTTAGGGGGTCGCTCGTCAATTTTATTTATACCGATCTACGTATTTATAGTTAAGATGAAGATTTTTACAAATAATAATTAGTATCTTGTCTCTACAAATAAAGTTGAATAGCATAAGTAAAGTCAAGTTACTAAGTAATTTCAACTATTATTCAACCCACTATTTCATGATCAACATTTTGCTAGTTGATGACCAGAAAGTCATCGTCGAACAACTCAAAAGCTATTTCCAGCCAAAAGCAGATTTGCAAGTAGTGGGCACTGCCGAAAATAGCATTGAAGCCTTAGAAAAAATTAAAGCACTTCAACCTAATGTTGTCTTGATGGATGTGGAAATGCCAGGGGGTATTTCTGGTTTAGAGATGACAAGCATGATCTCCAATCTTTATCCAGAGATTAAAGTCATTATTTTGACTGGTAACTATACCGAAGAATATGGGAAACAGGCTGTTCGTGTCGGTGCAGGAGCATATTTATCCAAATCTACCTCAGCCGAGCAGTTGACAGCAGCGGTTAAGGAGGTTTGTCAAGCAAATCATTTGGTTGCTCAAACTAATGCTACTGCTAAAGTAATTAGCTATTTTCACCCAGATCAAACCCTCGCCCAAAATAGTAGTGAACCTGAATTATTAGCCACAGAGGCTACTCCTCTATACTCAAAGCATAAAAAAGCCTGTCAGCCTAAACTCAGCAAATTTTTGAGCCTGGGAGTTTTTTTTAATAGCTTGGTTTGGGTCTTAGCCTTGGGCTATTTGAAGCTAACTCCTCCTACTTATACTAGCCAGTGGGGGGCGAAAATTCTGGAAACTAATTCTGGGGTGGAAGTTGTCTTACCAGATGGCGGCAAAGCTACCCTTGCATCAGGAGGTCAGACTCCATCAACGGCTCAAGACCCCAGAAACGACTATGTATACGTCGCTACTAGTCCCGATCTCTTGGCAGAAGCAGCAAAACTAGTAAACATAACTGTCGAAGAATACCAAGAGCCAAAAATCAAAGTAGACGAAGCCAACGGCATCATCGCTTTTGAAATTGACGGTAGTAGTGCTGAGGAAGCTAGAGCCAAAGCTAGAGCATTTCATCAGACAATGACTCAGCAAATTAAGTCCTTAAGAACCACTGAATTAGCCAGACAAGAAGCAGAAACTCAGGCTAGTTTGGCAAAAGCAAAGGAAACGTTAGTCGCTGCTCAAAATAAATTATCTCAATATCGAGCAAAGTCGGGTATTAGCAACGATGAACAAATTAAATACCTGACGGACAATATTGAAAACTTGCGTCGACAAAAAGCGGAATTAGCTGCTCAACAAGTAGGATTAGGCGATCGCTATAAACAGTTAAATCGGGATCTTGATAATCTAGCTGCTTCTAATACTAACGCTGTGACTAGAGAAGCTTTACAGCAAGACTTAATCAACAACCGTGCAGAATGGCAAGGTTTAAAAGCTCAAAATCAAGAGCTATCAGCGCAAATCGACATTTTAGAAGCCCGCCTACGGAATATGTCACAAGGGCAATTGGAGATAGACAATCTCCAACGAGATTTGCAAGTTGCGGAAACAGTTTTTGCAGCGACTTTGGCTAAGTTAGATTTGGGTCGGGAAAATATTTATTCCATCTATCCCCTACTACAGTTGTTGACTCAACCTAATTTACCTGAAAAACCCTCTAATCCTAATCCCGACTTGATACACCTGGTTGGATTAGCGGGATCTTTTTTGGTAACTACTAGCTTAGTTTTACTCTGGTTGGAGCAGAAAAAGTCTGGCTTCGAGCCTTCAATATCTAAACAATCCCTATCTTCTTCACCTTCTGTTTCCACTATCTAATTTTTGCAGTGAGTTAAAAATTTTTTGAATATCTATTGACAATTAATGTTAATTAGCGTTTATAATCGTAATCAAGCTAACTAATTGACTTTAATTCTCAATAAGTTAGCAAATTGATTATCCATTTGTAACTACTTAAACAGAAGACATTCAGAATGAGCGATCGCCAATCAGAAAACCCCAATTTTTCAGTTGAGAACCAACAGCCTAGTCGAGTACTTCCAGTCAAGTGGGCATATCGGTGGGATGTGTTTAGACGATTACAAGCATTAGGAATAGATTGTCAATGTGCGACGAATGAACCTTTATTGGTAGACTTACACAGTCCTACGACTTTAGTACAAATTTGGAGCGTGATCAGACAATCCAGCGCCGAGCGTCATCAATTAATTGATTGGTTGGATAATTGTTGGTATATACAATACGATCATCAGAGTAAAACCAGTTTTTCTCAGGGTTAATTAACAGCAATGACCAAAGCTAGTAGTGTAGTTACACCTTTTCACTTTAGTGGGAAACTAACTAAAATTTCCTATCAGAAAAAAAAGCTTAAATACATCAAGTTAGTTACCGAACAGGGAAAATATTGGCTCAAAGTTCCCAAAAAGCTGAGGGGAAAAATTGCCAGCTTGAATAACGGTTGTCAATTAGAGATCAGTGGTACATCGAAACAAGATGACAAAACAGGTAAGACGAAGTACAAAGCTCAAACTGTTGCCTTAATTCCTCAAGAGACAAATCAGGCTGTCAAACCAAAAACGAAGACAGTTTCTTTGCTCCCCGTATTTGATAATCAGCTCAAATCAAAAGCAAAAGTATTAATTTGTCAAAAATCTAACTGCTGGAAACGGGGCGGAAAAAAGGTTTACGAAGAGCTAGAAAGTATTTTAGGCGATCGCGGATTGCTCGGACAATTAGAGATCAAAAAAACTGGTTGTCTCAAACAGTGTAAAAAAGCTCCAGCATTAGTAATGATGCCAGATAAAGCCCGTTATAACAGAGTGAAACCCAAACAGGTAGAAGAATTAGTGGAGAAACATTTGATCTCTTAGGCTAAACTAAATATCCTATTTATTTTAAGAATAGCTTTTTGCGGTCGGTAGAATTAATTCTAAGTCCCAATTTGCTACCTTTTGCGCAATGCGATCGCTATTTTGCCAATCTTTGGCATAAGGTAATGTCCCGATCACAGGTACTTGGGTTAAAGATTCAATCATGTCAATGGGAGTCAAATCTTCGATTCTCCCCACCGCTTCCAATTGAGAGCAATTAAGGATAATTCCTCTCAAATCAATTTTGAGACTGCGCGCCAATGCCACATTAGCGACGGTATGAGCGATCGCACCCAGCTTAACAGGTACTACCAGCACTGTCGGTAAACGCCAGTCGGCGGCAATATTCCCCACCGTCAATTCATCCGTTACAGGAGAGCCTAAACCCCCAAGAGATTCTAATAATACTAAATCTGACTTTTCCACGGCAGCAGTAAAATCTTGCCAAATTTTACCTAATTCAATTACTCTTCCTTCTTTAGCAGCAGCGATCGGTGGGGCAACAGGAGCATCGAAACGTAACGGAGGCACTATTTCTATCCCCTCAACTTCAGCAAATAGACGATTGTATAGTTCAACATCTCCCACTCCAGTTTGCAGTAGTTTAAAGATACTCAAAGGATCTACAGCACCACTATCTTGATTTAGACGATATTTTTGCCAGTAAACAGCTAAAGCAATGGTGACATAGGTTTTACCGACATCCGTATCAGTGCCTGCAATTAGTAATGATGTCATAATTTGAAGCCTGGATAACTTTAGTTTTTTTCAATAATTACCTTCTCACAATACCAATATTATTAAAGGTGAGATGTACTGATGCTAAACCTCGCCAAAAAAAATACAATGTAGCCAGAAAGATTTAGTATAAGAATGAACAAAAAAGACTTTTTAACCTTAAAAAAAGCTAAAATGATCTAGAATTTGTTTCTATTTATACTTTTAACTAGGAACTTTAGTATTGGTATTTTCCATAATCAGAATTATTACATATAGTAATATTCCTAGACTAACAAGATTGCCCTGAATTAAGTTGAATATATTTGCCGTGAGCCATAGTACTACCTTGATGCCTCAGTCGATGGAGCAGAATCCCTTCTTATCAGACTCCAATCGTCTCAGATTGTTTTCTGGTTCTGCTAATGTCCCTCTTGCTAGGGAGGTGGCGCACTACATCGGAATGGACTTAGGTCCAATGGTACGTAAACGCTTTGCCGACGGCGAGCTTTATGTACAAATTCAAGAATCGATTCGTGGGGCAGATGTCTATCTGCTTCAACCCTGCTGCAATCCTGGTAACGATAATCTGATGGAGTTGATGATCATGATCGATGCTTGTCGTCGAGCGTCAGCCCGTCAAATTACTCCAGTAATTCCCTATTATGGTTATGCCAGGGCAGATCGTAAAACCGCAGGTCGTGAATCGATCACTGCCAAACTAGTAGCTAACTTGCTGACGGAAGCTGGAGCTAACCGAGTTTTAGCCATGGATTTGCACTCAGCGCAAATACAAGGATATTTTGACATTCCTACCGACCACGTATACGGCTCTCCAGCCATTCTGAAATATCTGGCCGCGAAGAATCTTGATGATTTGGTGGTAGTTTCCCCAGATGTTGGTGGAGTAGCCAGGGCGAGGGCATTTGCCAAAAAGCTGAATGATGCTCCTTTGGCAATCATCGATAAGCGTCGTCAGGCGCACAATGTAGCAGAAGTGATGAATGTGATTGGTGATGTTGCGGGTAAAACCGCAGTTTTGGTAGATGACATGATTGATACGGCAGGTACTTTGTCCGCAGGGGGCAAATTATTGCTACAAGAGGGAGCCAAAGAAATATATGCTTGTGCTACCCATGCAGTCTTTTCGGAGCCTGCCGTCTCCCGATTATCTGACGGTACTTTTAAGGAAGTTATTGTTACCAATACAATTCCTCTTCCAGAATCGAAAAAGTTTAAGCAGTTGACCGTACTTTCTGTGGCTAGTCTTCTAGGAGAAGCAATCTGGCGTATTCATGAAGCTAGTTCCGTCAGCAGTATGTTTCGGTGATTTTTTTAGATGGACAATCGAAGAACTTCAATTGTCCATGATCAATTTTTCAATAGCTCCATTGACTAAATACCGTTTTTCAGCCGTTAATTCGTAATATTCTC
>CBDUCX010000373.1:0-5064 GCA_965365755.1 uncultured Pleurocapsa sp. | reverse complement strand
GAACCTTTACTCAAGGCGACCCTAAGTTTTAGTTACTGATGTTACACAATAATTAATCTGGTTCTGGAGAGTTAGCTAGTAGGACGGGCAATTTCCGTAATATCTTGATGCTCTTGCTGTGCTTGGGTTACCAAAGACAATAATTTATCTGGTGTCATATTTTGAAAATTTGGTTGAACAGACATACTGAGTAATTGTTCAATCACCGAAGGTTTACGGGATTGACCCAAAAGACTGATAGCTGTATCTTTAACCAAATCATTTTGCATTGGTTTTTGGCTAATTTGTTGAGCCTGGGCTAATCCTTGATCTCGATTGAGCTGAGTTAGGGCATAAAGACTAGCTGATTGGGTAATAGGATTTGGTTCCTGTAACAATTGTAATAAAGAATCATCTACTGCCTGTGCGGAGAGAGATTCGCTATGTAATCTACTCGCCATACTACCATCCTTAACTAGAGTTTTCTGGGTGCTAGCGGTACTACCTGGCATTAATTCTTGCAAGAGTTTCGGATTTAAACGCTGTCGCCATTGGGGTTCTGCGGCAAATACTTCGGCGATCGCCTCACTAGCCAAAATTCCTGTTCGTTGAGCAAGCTGGACGACATCTGGTTGATCATTCAGTAGCTCTAATACCGCTAATAAAGGGGTGACAATCAACTGTTGTTTGGCTAACAACAATTTACGTAGCAACAGGAAGACAGGGGTATTACTGTGGGGTTTTAATTTACTAATAACTTGATAGCGGGAGTTTTCTATCTGTAACAAGGCTAATAACTTCTCTGCTTTAGGACGGAGAGAATCAAATAAGCCGCTGAGTACTTGAATATGTTCTTGTTTATTGATGTTATATTCGTTTCTCAAGCTGGCAATTTGCTTAGTTTTAGTCTGTACTGCCTCATGAACAGGAATGCCACTGTCAACCAATTCTTGAAGTAAAGAGGCGATCGCTTCTTTGTAACTTTCAATTCGTAGTCGGTCTTCTTGAGCGTACTCTTGAGGGGACTTAAGCAAAGTAGGATCATCAATTCCCAACTCAGTCAACACTGCATAGTGTTCTTCTTTAGTAACTTCTAATTTCTGACGTACCGACTGTAAATACTTAAAACTGTTAGTCGCGGCAATACTACCCGCTTGGATCGATTCTTCTAAAACACCTTTATAGACTTGGATACGTTCTTGTTTGGTCACTTGAGGAACAACTTGAGCTAATAAATCTAATTCATCAGCCTTGAGATCATCTAGGGATCTGCCACCAAGGATTTGTGGAAAATCGAGGTTGAGTTTTTTAAGCTGACGACGCAGTTTATCAGCAATGCTTTCTTTTTTATATTGACTATTGGTACGTCCCCAAGTTCTCACCAGCCACAGGGTACTAACTAGAACCACCAAAGCATTAAAAATCATCTGCACAATAAAGGGAAAGCGGAGGATTTCAGGACGACCACCATAGACGTAAAAGAAATTAACCGCGAGAAAAGTGACGATGGTAAATACTCGATGTCGAACGATTTTACCGTCAATTTCAGGATTTTGTTTTTTGAGATAAGCACCGTAAATTTTTTCGATTTTATTAATAACGAAATAAAAAATACCCGCGCTCGCTCCCAAGGTAAGGGGTGAAGCAATCAACTTAGGAATGGGAATTGCCTGACCACCGATATAAAACCCTGGGTTAAAGATTTTACCTACTTGTCCCGCTTCATGAGTCCAAGCACCAGAGAAATAGTAATCAAAATTTCCCGAATACAAGAAATAATAGATAAAATAACCAAAAACTAGTCCTAAATAACCATATTGCACTAAATTTCTACCTGGTTTGTATATTTGTTCCCAATATGCCTTCTCAGAATCAATATCCATACAAGGAGACTTACAGCTAATACAGGTGATTTTTTCCTTGTTAGTTTCCTTATCGAAGGTACGACACATCGACTGGGTAATAGTTTTCGGCGGCTGCTTTTGCGCCTCACTACCTAAAAGTCCCCTAGGCCCAGTTAACACCATCTGTACCATCCCGAAGGGACAGACATAATGACACCAACTACGACCACCATAAAATAGATTCATAATAATCGCCGCAGCGATCGTCAACAGCAAAAATCCACCGAATACAGGGCGAGCAGAATTGACAAATAAAATCCGCATATTCAGCCCAATAAAAAAAAGCACAAACTGAAGATATAAATGATTTTCAGTTAACCACTTATTTTGATTTATTTGCTTTTTAGGCTTCATTCCCAAGGCACGGGGAATTTGTGATAAAAAATATAAGGGGCAGATTCTGCGCCAAAATTCGTGTCCTAAGACAAACACAATGCCAAATCCAATCGGCACAATAAATCCCCAAAAAATTCTGGCTCCAGCAGCATAAGGATTTCCGGGCAGACATTTTCCTTGAACCCGAACACAAGTATCAGGATCTTGCGCTAAGTTAACTAATTCATCTTTTAAAGGACTGAAAAAATTAGTATTAGGGTCGGTTAAATATTGGGATATGGGGTCAAAAAATAGAGACAGAATTAATAGTAGCCAACCCACTACCAACACATACCGAATGGTATGAGCTTTCTGTTCTACAACTTTATTGAGCATTGCCGTTATTCCTCAATACGATTTCTTATCATGGGTGCTGGTGATTAAATATTAGTATGTACTACTGTGCCAAAATATTCAGTATTCTTTTGAGTTATTTTATAGTCACTTTTCTCAGGAATTAGACATACTAATCCCTCCATCTCAGAACTAGAGTAATGCGATCGCCTGCTGCCTCTCAGGTCAAGGTGAAAGCAGCAGGGGTTAATTTCGTCGTTTAAGACTGTTTTATTGTTGTTATTCCAACTCTTAAGATGGGATCGTCATAGACACAAATACTACCCGAAGTACCGTCTGGATAATGTTTATGAACTGGTCTACCATTACCTGGACATCCGATAGTTAAGTGTGTTGAAGTAGTATCGTGACCACCTCCAATTAAAGTAATTTCTCGCTCTGACAACTCTCGAATTGTTTTTAGCTCTTCGATCTTTAACGATAAAAGTTGTTTAGCCATTTTTTTCTCCTTGTTTTTTTAAAACAATGATTGTCTATAATTTTATATGTATTTACTGAGTTGAAAATGCACATTTTGGCTCGCATTATTCAATTAAATGTAGAATTTAAGTGGTTAAATAATAATCCAAATTCTATAATCTGAGAACGCCGAACTATCCAGTGCAGTCAAGTTAATCCAGGTTGTAAACTTCTTTTATTCACAGGGTTTAGTAGATAGATACCTGATGTCAAATTAATAACAATAGAGTCGCAAAGAGAGTTGAACCACCGATAAATGACCAAAAACAAGTTTCTTTTTCATCAGGTAAGTAGGAAGGGATAAAAAAACTAAAGTATGTAAAGATAATTAAAGTCGATTCAAAAACTGACAGGAAAAACTAGAATGGGCGCAAGGCTGAGAATCTTTCTAAGTGGAGAAGAAGAGAGAACATTACGAGAATTAAGAACAGCTAAAACTGTACCTCAAAGAGTTAAAGACAGAGCCTCCATGCTGAGGCAGTCAGGCTCAGGGCTTGTATGTCGAAGACATCGCAGCTTATTTTGATTGTAATCGACAAACCGTGAGAGAAACGATACATCGTTGGCAAAAACACGGATTAAGCGGATTATTGCTCCCAAATGAATCCGATTGAAATCGAGTGGCATCAACTCAAAGCTCATGAGCTAGGAGGAAAGATGTTTGAAGATGAGCTAGATCTCGCTTACGAGGTGATTTCAGGAGTAGAAGCCAGAGCGGTAGTGGGGAACTACTCAGTAGAACGTTTTCGATTTAATTCAAGCTAAATATTTTGTTACATAGTTGAGTTTTTTCCTGTCCACCTACTTAACAAGAAATAAAGCCATACTCGATCGCCTTGAAAAATAATTGAGTATGGCTTATTATATTTATATGCTTTTAATCGTAATGCTAAGATAAACAGAGAAAAATGTACAGAGACAATAAAGTTGGTAACTTTGGATGCTTCAAAAGCTCATTCTATCGTTAATAAAATTTGATTTTGAAAAAATAAAGTTGGAAACTATAGAGCCGCCTAACCTAATTAGGCACTAATTTGCGAACAATAAAGTTGGAAACTTTCCTGAAAGCTCTATATTATAGGCTTTCTGAGATGAAATTTTTAATTAAAAATAAATCATAACATAGACTATTGTAATCAAAATTTTCAAATAGAGAAAGTCTCCTGCCTTGGCAGATGGGTATTTGCAATGAGTGTTTAAACCTTATCATTCTTGCACTTAGGACATTGCATTGCTACTTTTATTTATGTAACGCCTATTGGAGAAACTCTTAAGAGAATAGAAGCAAGTTGGAAAATAGCAAAGAACTGGATTATTTCTCCTGATAAGCAGTACCAAATGTTACGATTAATTATCAAGTTTTCTAGAGTATAACCATGTTAAAGCATAATTCGTGGTAGAGGCTCATTCTAAAATCAAGCTGAAAGTACATAAGCCCTTGTCTTCAGCCTGACTAGCTAACCTAATAATCACTACTTTCCAAGAGAAAGCTTCTGCCATGAAGATGACCAGAGGTTCTAGGTATTGTAAATTTCTGGGAGTCGTTTCGTTTCCCCTCAGCGTAGCGACGCTCACAGCCTTGGGGGATATTGCCCAGGCGCAAATTATCCCCGACGATACCCTGGGGACTGAAAGTTCTGTGGTCACGCCTCTCAATGGGCAAGCTGACCGAATTGAGGGGGGAGTGGCTCGGGGTTCAAATCTTTTCCATAGTTTTCAAGAATTCAATATCGCTGAAGGCAGAGGAGCCTATTTTGCCAATCCTGCGGTAATTGAGAATATTTTCAGTCGAGTCACGGGCAGTAATCCTTCCCACTTGTTGGGTACGCTGGGAGTATTGGGGGATGCCAATCTGTTTTTTCTCAATCCCAATGGAATTATCTTTGGCAAGAGTGCCAGCTTGGATATTAGAGGTTCGTTGGTCACCAGTACGGCTAATAGTTTGCTCTTTCCCGATGGCGATCGCTTTAGTGCTACCAATCCCCAAGCACCG
>CBDUCX010000372.1:0-5073 GCA_965365755.1 uncultured Pleurocapsa sp. | reverse complement strand
CTACAACAAATGCTTAAGCTCTGGTTTATCGTGCAGGGACTTAACTACCTGTTTGATATCTTGAGTATGGTTTTTATCGACTACCAAAGTTACTTTCCCATCCCGTACGATCACAATGTCCTTTAAACCGATAGTGACAATTACTTCATCGTCTTCGCCAGCATAAATAATGGCATCTTGAGTATTTTTGCCAATGTGAGTACCCATCTCTACATTATCTCGATCGCCCTTGAGCAATCTTTCAACTCCATTCCAATCACCTAAATCATCCCAGCCAAAATTAGCAGGTAATACACAGGCTAGCTGAGTTTTTTCCATTAGGGCATAGTCTATGCTTTCTTTCTCTAATTCACCATAGGCATCACGACCTTTTTCTGATAGTGACTGGAGCATCTTAGGAGCATATTTGGCTAATTCTTCTAGTACCACCCCCGCCTGAAAAATAAATATGCCGCTATTCCAGCTAAATTTACCCGTATCGATAAAGGATTGGGCGGTAGTTGCGTCTGGTTTTTCGGTAAAGCGAGTCACGCTATATACGGGGAGATCATTAAAATTACCTTTTTGCTCTCCCTGTTCAATATAGCCATAGCCTGTGGCGGGCTGATTCGGTGTAATCCCTAAAGTGACAATTGATGGTTCGGAAATTGCTTGTTGCGCTGCTGCCTCCAGAGTTTTTTCGTAGGCTGCGGTATCTCCGATCCAATGATCGGCAGGAAAAAACCCGACGATCGCATCTTTGCCATATTTCTTCGCTACTTCTAAGGTTGCCCAAGCCACAGCAGGGGCGGTATCTCTACCTTGAGGTTCAATCAGGATATTAGCTTCAGGTAAATTAGGAAGTTGCTCTTTAACTCCATCCGCAATAATCTCTGAAGTGATTACCCAAAGATTTTCCCAGCCTCCTGCTAAATTTAACAGGCGCTCGGCAGTAGATTGCAATAAACTTTGGTCACTGCCATCAAGGCATAAAAATTGTTTAGGTCTTTTAAGACGACTTACCGGCCAAAAACGCTCTCCTTTACCGCCAGCGAGGATGATGGGAATTAATTGAGTTTCCATTTACTTTTTTCTATATGATGCAGGACATTTTAGGATGATTACGGCAGACTTTGAGAGTAGAATTTAGTCTGCAATTTTTATTGATTGACAGATTGCTGTAAAACAATGGTCATAGATTACGGTGATACTATTAACTTAGAAATTTGTCTACCTAATAGTTACGGTTATTTTTAATAATTTAAGATTTTAAGCATCAAAAGATTCAAATATAGAAAACTCACCGCCTAAAAAACAACCATAATTTGTATGAATCAAGAGCGATCGCGTAGAAAAGAAAACCCTGACTGGCACCAGAAACATATCCCCAAAGCCAGACAGGATAACCAACTCAGTCTGATCGAATTACTGGAAGCCGATCAAGATAGTGAACAATTTTCTAACTCACACCAGAGTACTCCATTACATCAGCCTTTGTGGTTTTGGTCGCAACATTCTTTTTGGTCATACTGTACTCGTGGTCTTTTTTGGGGGGTAATAATCGGTTTTACGGCAATTTCTTCGGCGATCGCTGGTGTTGCTTTAACTAGAATCGATGCAGTTGAACAAGCTATTGCGCGAAAGCTGCCCACTTCTCTCCATGGGAGATCACCAAAGCAGACAGCTTTAACTCGTCCGATTAATGTTTTGCTGCTCGAAGTAAAATCTGATGCCGAGCAAATGATTAGCTTTTCTGATACTTTTGTGGGGGAGAGCAAAGCTATTTTGTTGCTCAAGGTTAAACCACAGCAAAATTCGGCTCAGGTAATTAATATTCCCACTAATAGCAGGGTAGAAATACCTGGGTTTGGTCAAGGGACAATTAAAGATGCTTATAAACTTGGTGGGACGCAACTACTATCTCAGACTATCAAGCAGTTACATAAAGATTTTACTGTTGATCGATACATCCGTGCTACTCCAGAAACTTTTCGTGAATTGACCGCCAGTGGCAAAATAACCCTCAAAGATTGCGATTCCAGAATCCAAGATTGTGACAATAAACGGAAACAAATAATACGGCAACAAACCACTTTTACCACAATTCGTCAACGCCTTAATATTCCTGGTTACTTAGCAAGTTTTCAAACAGCGATCGCCCAAACTGAAGCAAATTTGGATACAAATATATCTGTGCCAGAAATAATATCTTTGGCTAATTTTGTTAAGGAACTAGATCCAGATAGTCTTAGGGTAGATTTGCTACCAGGATACAGACCTGGCGAAGCCATAACCGACAGTAATCAGATAGCTAAATCCCCACCTATTAAGCAAAAGAGTGAGCATGCTGCGACTACAGGTATTTTCAGCAGCAAAACTCATCCTTTTCAATACCATCCAATTGCCATCCAAAACACTACTAACAATCCTGAGTTAGGCAGGCGAGTTGTGGCCTATTTAAGATATCGGAATTTTCGAGATGTTTATCTAGTTGAACACATCCCGCTAAAATTAAATCAAACCAAGATTGTGGCTAATGGTCGCCAGGTAAAAACAGTTAACTACCTGCAAAACATTCTGGGTTTCGGTTACTTAGAGGCAAAATCAGATTCCCCAAGCCGAGAAATAACTATCCAAATTGGAGAAGATGCCTTTTATTTACCAACAAACTACCGCTCCTATCAAGGAAAGTGAAGTCTGTATCGTAATTAGTCCCTAATTAATTAATCTATTTATGCTCCTATCAAAATTTAAACAGCGTTTACTCAACTTATTACTAATTATAGCGATCGCCATTCTTTGGGTATTATTAGATGCCACACCTGCGATCGCCCAAGAAAGCGCCGTAAACTATACCTATAGCGAAATACGAGGACAAGATTTCTCCCATCGAAATTTAGCTGGAGGGGTATTTGCGGCGGCGGATGCTAGAGGGGCAAGCTTTGAAGGCTCGGATGTCAGTAATTCAATTTTAACTAAAGGGATTTTTATCAATACCAATCTCAAGGATTCTAATTTCACCAATTCTTTAATGGATCGAGTCTCTTTTGAGCATTCCGATTTAACCAACGCTATTTTTCAAGATGCCGTGGCTACTAGTACTATTTTTGAGGGAGCAACTATAACTGGTGCTGACTTTACAGGAGCTATTTTAGATCGTTATCAGGTTGCTTTGATGTGTAAAAGAGCAGAAGGCACTAACCCAACTACGGGAGTGGAAACTAGATATAGTTTGGGTTGTCGGGATTAACAAAACTAAAATTTAGATAGTCGTCATCATCCTTCTAGAGCTTGGGTAAAAGCTTTGCATGCTAGTATTAGTCACAATATTCCTGCGGGATGGCGAAACAAAGCTTCAGGAGCATATAAAAGAATAGCTCGCTTAGCTGATCCAGAACTACTTTACTGGTTGGAATTAGCCGATATTCGTGGGCGAGAATGTAGAGATCAAGAGCAACAGTTAGAAATTGTCGAAATGTATGAGTTATATGCTCAAGAGTATGAAGCTTGGCAGCGTTTTGGCGCAGAATATCAGGCTTGGAAAGCATATTTTAATCGCGAATTAGCCGACTGGAATCAAGTTACCCGAGATTTAGTTTTTGCTCAAGCGATCGCTCGTTACGAAACAGGCAAGATTTTTGACCCAGAATCAGAGCTTGCTCGTTCTTATTCCTATCGAAATTCTTTTCCCCAAGTGGTCTTGACTTTTGGGGTTAGTGGTTCAGGTAAAAGTACTTGGATTGCTAATAATCTCCAAGATCATACAGTTATTTCACTCGATTCTTTAAGAACCAAAATTGCTAATTCCCGTAGGGATCAGTCTCAAAATAGTAAAGTGGTTCAAGCAGCCAAAGAACAGCTAAAAACTTTATTGCGTAGTCAGAGCAAGATAGTCTGGGATGCCACTAATCTTAGACGAGATTTTCGACAGCAGGTGATTAGTATCAGTCGTCAATATGGTGCATTAACTACTTTGGTAGTCTTTCACTGTCCAGAGACAGTCTATTTTGAACGCAATCATCAACGTCGTCACAGCATCCCTGAAGCAGTACTCATAAAACAGTTGCAGTTTATGGAATTCCCTGAACTAGATGAATGCGATCGCACTATCGTTGTCGATGAATTAGGAAACACTTTAAGCACCTACGGAACTTGTTAATTTTAGTAATCAGTAATAGTAATCAATCTCCTGCTCCTGCAAAATCCACTAGCAAAGATAGTTTGTGTCGTATTGACAAATTGTAATCAATTAATCCAATGCTTGAAAAACTTGTTGTGCAGTAAGATTCAAGTCAGAGAAGATAGAAGAGACAATGCGATCGCTATTTTTAAACTGACTAATTTGATATTCCCCATCAACTAGTTGGTAAATGGAAATAGTCGGCTGTTTGGGATTTCCAATATAGCGTCTACCACCTAAAGCCAAATAATCTACGATCCAATATTCGGGGATACCAATTTCTTCGTAGTCTCTTAGTTTAGTTAAATAATCATCACGCCAATTAGTACTGACTATTTCCACCACCAAAGGAATAGATTCTGCTAGCTGGACAGTAGAATACTGCTCCCACATTTCTTCTTGGTTTAAAACTGAACGGTTTAGGATTAGGACATCAGGTGAATAGCCAGATTGTTTCCCTGTGGGTTTAATCAAAGCGGTTTTAGGAATAAAGTAAGGTAATTTTAGTCTTCTGTATTCCAGAGTTAGTTCAGTAGCCAAAAAGCCAGTAATTTCTTCATGCTTTCCTGTCGGTTGCATCTCTACAATTAGACCTTCATGGAGTTCATAACTTTTACCTTCTGGTTTCCAATCTAAAAATTCTGCAAACTCTATTAGTCGAGGTAAAGCTTGAGTCATAATACTTGTTTGTTTACCTAATACACAAATTTGACTGTTAACTGATTACTCCCCTACTCCTGCAAAATCCACCAACAAAGATAGTTTCTGTCGCAGGGTTTCTAATCCCAAGCGATCGCTAGCGGAAATAAATAAAGCCAAGGGATATTCTTCTTTCGCCTGGGTAAGAGTATCGCTGCTCACCTTATCTAGTTTATTGAATACCAGTAATACTGGGCCAGGGGCGATGGGCATTT
>CBDUCX010000371.1:0-5091 GCA_965365755.1 uncultured Pleurocapsa sp. | reverse complement strand
GTCCTCTAAGTTTTCTACCCTGACGGCTTGAGAAACATCAATCTTCCAAATTCATATCCTAATTCTGAAGGTTCTTGTTCAATTGTTTTTAACAGTAATTCAATGTATTCATCTGTAGCTTTTTTGTGATTCCCTGACATTCTCTTGCCTTTGAGGCTATCGAGATTTTCTGGGTCTCCATGAACACACCAATATGCTACTTTTCTCAGCGAACACCCCAAAAACTAGCAATTTCTGGCTGTATTTTACCATCATTTACTGTAGCTTTAGGATTTTCTCTAACTAAAACTATATGACTTCCACGCTGTCTGGCTATTTTAAAGCCAACTTTCTCCAGTGCTTTAATACATTCCTTTCCAGAAATAACAGGTAACTTACTCATACCAATACAACTTCAACTTTATCGTCTGGAATATTTCCCCCCTCTCTTCGAGAACTTCTATATAAAGAGAAATTGCTTCTTCTATATTTGCTAATGCTTCTTCGCGAGTCTTTCCCTGACTGATACAACCAGGTAAACTGGGCACTTCTACAACAAAGTAGCCATCTTCACCAGGATATAAGAGTACTTGACGCTGCTGTTGGGGCTTGATTTTAGTAGTCATTTGGCAATGTTTGTTTTGTCTAAATATTAATCATATTAGATTTCCCTTCTTAATAATATTACGAAAAACTATTTTATAAAGGTCTAATAAATACTTTTACTTCTATGTTATCAGTAGCTTGTTCTAAATCTTTTTCTAAACCTCTGGGATTATTAATTTTTCCTTCTGGATCGTAAACGAAACAAACTAAAATTTTGCAATCAGGATGAGCTTGATATTGGTTAGCATCTAAGGTTAATTCTTTTCCTAATTGCTTGTTATTTAATCCTTGTCTAGTTTTTTTGATTTCAATTACTGTTTGTTCTGGCTTCAATAAAAAATCTGAGCGTGAATTAGCGCCAGCATAGCTAGGATTGCTTTCTTCTCTTCTAATATCATCGAAATATAAAGCTAACAAAGAGTGAAATAAATCCTGTACGTCGTACTCGTCATTTATATTTAATGTTGATCTGTTGTTGTGGCGCGATCGCATTTGTCGAGCAACTTGATGAAACTTGTTACAAATTAATTCTATATTTTCTATAGTATTAAAGCAAAATACTGAATCTTCTTCTGTTGTTGAATTCTTCGCAGTATGCTCATTAGGTTTCAATTTATCTTTTAACTTCTGTAACTCCTTGTCTGCTAAGTTCCGTAACTCTTTTTCTACATGAATGCCAAATCCTTGATTAAAAATTCCAGGTTGAAAAGTCATAATTTTGATACCATATTGATTTTCATGATCTTTAACCTTTATTATTCCTGGCATTGAATAGTAAAAATGTGATCGAGATCAACAATTATCAAATATCTGAATTCACAGCAAAAACAAAAGTCTGTAATTCAAGCTTATTGCTGATTTTTACTTTTTTTAATAACCTTATTGTATTTTATGGCAATTTTACGTGCTGTTTCAGACTGATCTTTAATTTGCGCTTCAAAATCTTTTACCATTGTCACTAATTCTTTTAATTCTTTTTCACTTGGTTGTTGTTTCATAACAGCACTTCTAGTCTGAAGATTATATATTATATTTTCTAAACCTAATTTTTACTCTAACGATTAATTTATCCTGATCGAGTTATCAATACTATCTAGTAAACTTTTAAGTTTACTAATTACTTTGTATTTTTTATAAAAAAATCATAAATTATCTAATTTTTTCAATAGTAGATCAACAAAAATAATAAATGCACCTCCTTCTTCTGGAGTTGGATCGATAAGCCTATGGGCAGAAGGATTACGATAAGCTCCTATAATTCCTGCATATAAATCTCTATAACCTTGTCTTTCTGAATCGATAGTAAATTTACTAGCTAATGTTCCATTTTTACTAAAGATTTTATTAACCAAACCTTGTCCTGTTATATTAGGGTCACTAATAGATCCCTTTTTTCGTAAACGTTCTTCTAAAATAACTCCTGCTGTTCTAACTGCCGAATCCCATAGAGTCGTATCGGAACTACCAGCACCAAGAATTGGTAAACATCTTGTCTTTAATTCATTATCTAAATTGTTTACATCAGCCAGAGGTGTAATGTATTTTATAAATGAAGTATCTGGCTCATTGAAGTTAGATTGTACTGCATCATAAGCTTTGCCAGTAATAGTACATCTATAGTGATCTTGAGAGTTATGTACAAAAGTGTAAACAATCATCTGAGCTTCTTTTAACGCTTCCAAGACACCACGAGATATGTTGATTTGAGAATTTTTTTCTAAATTAATTCTTTCTTTTCCGTTACCGGGGAAAATTTTTGTTCCCTCGAAGTTCCAACTAACTATAAACTCTTCTGATAAATTATTTTTTTCAATTTCTTCAACAATATACTTGATGACTTGTTTTTGATTGTCTGTCAAATTATAAGTATTCACAGCATTGTTAAAATTAACTAACTAATTGTCAATTGTCCATTATCAATTGTCAATTAAACAGTAACACCCTCTAACTCATCCTCAGTAGACTCATATAAATCTCTCAACTTCTCTAACTTCTCCTCATCCGCATTCCACAAACCCCTTCCATGAGCTTCGATCGCCCGTGAGACAATATTACGAAAGGCTTCAGGATTGGCATCCCGTAACTTTTTCGCCATTTCGGCATCTAAGGCATAGGTATCAACTGCTTGGTCGTATACCCAGTCGTCTTTAAAGTTGGCTGTACCACCCCAACCGAGTAAGGCTGTCATGCGTTGGGAGATTTCATAAGCACCACCAGAACCTTGATCTGCCATTGCTGATGCCCATTTAGGGTTAAGTAATTTTGTACGGTATTCCATACGGAGTAAGTCTTTTAGTTTACGGGGGTTAGTATCTTTAGAAAAACTTTCCACAAACGAGGCTGATACTTCCTTTCCGCTTTGTTTTTCTGCTGCTAGTTTTAAACCTCCCGTGTTGCCATAATATTCTTGGATATCCGTTAAGCCGTATTCCACCGAGTCAATTTCTTGGACAATTTGACTACTGGTTGATAGAAGTTGCGTTAGTACTTCTGGTCTAGCTTGTCCTTTGTCTTTCCGTCCATAACTAAAGACGTTGCGGTTTTTCCAGGTATCCGCAAGTTCATCACCAGATTCCCAGTTGCTATCTACCACTTGATCATTAACTAAAGAGCCAAAATCACCAGCAGGGTTAGAAAACATTCTGGCTGAAGCATTTTCCACACCTTGGACTTTTAATGCTAGATAATGCTTACGAATATAATTATTATCTACCGATTCCTCCACCTCTGCTGCCCGTCGGAATAAATCGTCTAGCAACTCAATAATATTGACAAAAGTATCGCGGAAAATACCCGACAAGTTAGCTAAAACATCGATGCGGGGATGTCCTAATTCTTCGATGGATTTCAATTCATATCGAACTATTCTACCTGTACCTTCTTTCATAGGTTCAGCACCGACTAATTCTAGTAAGATACCTAAAGATTCCCCCTTTGTTTTAATCGAATCCAATCCCCACAACATCACTGCTACAGTTTCGGGATAATTACCTTTCTCTTCCAAATTCTGTTGAATAATCTTCCTAGCAATCTCCTTTCCCCTGGCAAACGCAGCAGGGGAAGGCATCCGATAAGGATCTAAAGCATGAATATTTCTCCCCGTAGGCAATACCCCACTCCCATCCCGCAGTAAATCCCCACCAGGCGCAGGAGGAATATATTCCCCATTTAAACCTCTTAACAGATTGGTCATCTCGTCGGTATTCTGCGCCAATAAATCTTTAATTCTCTTTCCCTCTTTTAACCTACTAAACAAAACAGAATCATTCTCTAAAACCCTTTGCGTCTCTGCGTCTCTGCGCGAAATTACCCCATCAATCTCACTCTCCGATAACTCCCCATCAAAATAAGCCTCAAGATAAGACCTCAATCCTTCTTCACTAGGCTTTTCCCCCAAAACATGCAACCCCGAAGAAAACAAACGTTGTTCCAATACCTGCAAGTATTCATATACCTGGACAAAATATTGATTAATTACATTCTTGCTAAATAACTTAGAATTCTCGAAAGTAAAAGCAATACCCTGTTTCAATCCCTCCTCAAACTTACAGTCCTTCTCTAAACCAGCATCAACAATCTTCTGGCAAATAATATCCCTGAGTGCATAATTCTTTTCCGTATCCTCGCGATACTCCCCAATTAATTCCCGTAGCGCAATTAACTCTTTATATAAACCCGCACGTCCATAGGGAGGAACATTATGAGAAACCAAAACGCCATAACCCCGACGCTTCGCCAAAATCGATTCTGAGGGATTATTCGCCGCATAGATATACAGGTTAGGAATATCCCCTAATAAAATATCCGACCAAGAATAGCCCGTATTCCCCAAAGGCGATCCTGGTAGCCATTCTACTGTGCCATGCATCCCAAAGTGGACTACTGCATCAGCCTGATATTCGTTTTGCAACCATTTATAAAAAGCAGTGTACTGGGGGTGGGGAGTTAAGTCTTTCTCGAACATTAATCGCATCGGATCTCCCGCAATTCCCAATGGGGGTTGTACTCCTATCCAGACATTACCTAGTTGAATTCCGCCAATCTGAAATTCATCGCCATAGGTTTTTATTCCTGTACCTTTGAGAGACTTCCATTGTTTTTCTACTCTATTTGTTTGTAGATATCCCAGCCATTTTTCTAAGGTACGAACATTAACTTGAGAACCCTCCTGTACCTCAGAAAGGGGGGTGGATTCATCGGCTGCTTTAACTTGTTTAATTATTTCCTCGCCATCTGCGGGTAATTCCCCCACGTTATAGCCCTGTGCTTTTAAAGCCTGGAGTAAGTTTAATAAACTCTTGGGGACATTTAATAAGGCTGCTGTCCCCGTTGCGCCGTAACCAGGAGGGAAGCCGTACAAAATGATCGCTATTTTTCTTTCTGGTGTGGGTTTATGTCGTAAATTAATCCAATTTTTAACTCTACCAGTGAGGCGATGGAGTCTTTCTGGGACAAGATAAATATCTTCTCCTACTAAACCACCTAAAGGGACAGTATCGATCGCCC
>CBDUCX010000370.1:0-5127 GCA_965365755.1 uncultured Pleurocapsa sp. | reverse complement strand
TTGAGTTACGCCACGAGAATTACTAGAACTATTTTGATCATTGCCACCAGAACCCCCAGAGTCTTTATCTTGTTTAAGTAAAGATTCCAGACCTTTAATCACAATATACAGCGAGGGGACTAAAAACAAAGTAAGAGCTGTGGCAAACAGCATTCCACCGAACACCGTAGTTCCCAATGACCAGCGACTAGATGCCCCTGCACCCGTAGCGACCACCAGAGGATAGAAACCAACCAAACTGGAGATAGCAGTCATCAAAATTGGTCGAAAACGCTCTTGTCCTGCCTTAATTGCTGCTTTAACGGTACTTAAGCCCTGTTCCTTAAGCTGATTAGCATATTCCACAATTAGAATGGCGTTTTTGCTTGCCAGCCCGATCAACATTACTAAACCGACTTGAACATAAATATCATTGTTAATTACGGGCCAAATGCTGCCCGCCTGGAGAATATTAGCTCTAAACCAAATAGCGGCGATCGCTCCCAGGACTGCTAAGGGAACAGTCAACATAATGATAATTGGATCGACATAGCTTTCATATTGAGCAGCTAAGACCAGGAATGCCATCAGTAAACCGAAGCCAAAGATCAGGGCTGATTGCCCCCCAGCGGATTTCTCTTCTAGGGCTGTACCAGTCCATTCGTAGCCTAAACTGGCAGGTAAGATCTCTGCTGCTACTTCTTCCATGGCTTGAATTGCTTGACCTGTACTATAGCCAGAGGCAGGAGAACCTTGGATCTTGATTGCACGGAAGAGATTGTAATGGGTAATGGTTTGCGGCCCTGTAAACTCTTTTAAATAGACCAGAGTGTCTAAAGAGACTAACTGTCCATTGGCAGAACGAACATAAAGTTTTTCAATGTCCTGAGGATTAGAACGGAAATCGCCATCGGCTTGCACATAAACTCGATATTGCCTTTGTCCCAAGACAAAATCATTGACATATCTCGAACCTAAATAGGACTGAAGGGAATCAAAGATGTCGTCAATTTCCACCCCCAGGGCTTTAGCGCGATCGCGCAATACCTCAACTTCAATTTGGGGTGTGTTAGCAGCAAACTGGGTAAAGGCGGCACCAATTTCTGGTCTTTGGTTAGCAGCAGCAATCATTTTATTGGCATTTTCCACTAACACTGAGATCGGTACTCCACGACGATCCTGAAGCTGGAATTCAAATCCGCCGAAGGTACTTAAACCCCTGACAGGAGGAGCATTAACGGCAAAGGCTCTAGCTCCAGTCAGACTTTGGAAGGAACCATTAAGACGACCCAGAATTGAGTAGATTGACTGTTCTGGCTGGGGTCTTTCTGACCAAGGCTTGAGCTTACCAAAGACAAACCCGCGATTGCTACCATTCCCTTCAAAACCAAAGCCACTCAGGGCAAAGTAAGCCTGAATATTTTCCTCCTCAGCAATTTTAGCTCCTACTTGCTTCATTACATCTTGGGTATAGTTTAGAGATACGCCGTCGGGAGCCTGGACAATGGTAAAGAAATAACCCTGATCTTCCTCCGGAATAAAGCCTGTGGGTACGAGGTTGTATAAAAAGTAGGTAAATATAATTAGAGCAGTAAAACCCGCCAAGACAAAGGGACGGACATACTTTTTAGTTAAAAACGTAATTGCCTGAGTATATCTGGTAGTAATCCAGTCAAAAATCTGATTGAACTTACGGAATAATTTGCCTAAAATACCGCCTCTTTCCTTAGCAGGACGTAATAAAATACCTGCCATAGTCGGTGAAAAGGTCAGAGCATTAAAGGTAGAAAGAGCGATCGCAAAAACAATGGTTAAGGCAAACTGTTTAAAGATTACTCCTGTCGAACCTGGAAAGAAGGATACGGGAATAAACACCGCTGCCAGTACCAAAGATGTAGCAATTACCGCCCCACTTAACTCATTCATCGTCTCCATGGCAGCTTGACGAGGCTCTATCCCCCGTTCCACCTTAGTGGCGATCGCCTCCACCACCACAATCCCGTCATCAACTACTAACCCTGTAGAGAGTACCATGGCAAACAGGGTCAGGGTATTAATCTGGAAACCAAAAATATTCAGGAAAGTAAAAGCACCAATCAAAGATACAGGAATAGCGATCGCCGGAATAATCGTCGTGCGCCAGTCTTGGAGAAAGATAAAAATAATTAAAACTACCAGTAAAATTGCTTGCACCAGAGTCTTAATTACCTCCGTCATCGATACCTCGACAAACTCAGTGGTATCCAGGGCAATTTCATAATTCATTCCTGGGGGAAAGTCCTGAGATAATTCGGCGATCTTTTCTTTAACAGCACTACCCACATCTAAAGCATTACTACCAGGCAATTGAAAGATACCCATCCCTACCGCAGGCTTACCTTTGAATTCCGCCGAGGTATCATAGTTTTCCGCCCCTAATTCAGCACGTCCGATATCCTTTAACTTAATCAGGTTGCCATTCTCTCCTCTCCCCACTACCAAATTGTCAAATTCCCGAGCACTGGTTAATCTGCCCGAAGCACGGAGGATGAACTCGAATTTCTGATCGTCAGGGGAAGGTTGTTTCCCGATACTACCTGCACCAACCTGAATGTTTTGCTCTTCCAGGGCATTAACTACATCTCGCGAACTCAAACTACGGGCAGCTAGGGCATCAGGATCGAGCCAGAGACGCATAGCGTACTTTCTTTCACCAAAAATAATTGCTCTACCTACCCCGTCAATTCTTTGCACCTGATCGACCAAATAAAGGTCTAAATAGTTACTTAGGAATAGATCGTCATATTCGCCATTCTTAGCATAGAAAGCAATACCCAATAGTAAATCTGGTGAAGATTTTTGGACGGTTACACCAGTCTGCTGCACTGACGCTGGTAGCTGAGGTTCGGACAAGGCTACTCTATTCTGGACGTTAACTTGAGCAATATCGCGGTCTGTACTTGGGGGGAAGGAAACAACTATATTACTTACACCGTCATTGCTGGTATTAGAAGACATATAGCTCATGCCCTCTACACCGTTAATTTCCCGTTCCACAATAGTGGTAACATTCGTCTCTGCAGTTTCCGCATCTGCGCCAATATAGGCAGAACTTACTTCAACTTGGATTGGTGCTACCTGGGGTAATTGAGAGATCGGCAACATGGGAATACTGATCCCCCCAATTAGCACGATGATGGCTGCACATACCGTCGTTAAGACTGGTCTTTTAATAAAGGTGTCGGCGATGCTCAAGATCATTTGGGTTACTGATTAGGTAGGTAGTAGTTAGTAGTTAGTAGTTAGTAGTTTTCTAAGGTGAGCAAATCAGCAATAAAATCTAATCAATACCCGATAATTAAATTTGCCCACTCTACGGCTGAATTTCTTGGCTAGTAAGGGTTCCCTCTCCAGGGTCAATGGGAGTACCATCGGCAAGATTAAGAATGCCAGAAGTAATCAAGCGATCGCCCGACTCTAAACCAGAGATAACTTGATAAGATTGTCCTTGAATTGCTCCTAGTTCTACGGGGCGTTGTTTGGCAACTAAGTTAGTGGAACCATCTTCTTGTTTGGCTTCTTGGGCAACAAAGACAAAAGTCTTCCCTGCAATGCGAGATACTGCCTCGGTGGGGATTAAAATTCCTGGTTGTTCTGACCAGATAATTCTCGCTCTGGCAAAGCTATCGTCTTTTAATTTCCCGTTGTTATTCAAGGCTGCTTTAACTAGAATCGCCTGACTACTGCGGTCTGTTTTAGGCGAAATAAAGCTAATATCTCCTTCGGCGATCGCTTTTCCTTGACGATCAATAATTTCCACGGGTAAACCAATGGCTAGACGGTCAGCTTGTTCCACAGGAACACCAATGTTTAACTCCAGGGCATCATCTTGGATAATGCTGGTTACTTCGTCTCCCGCTTCTAAGTAGTCACCTACTTTGGGCTGAATATTACCCACAATGCCATCTATCGGTGCCACAATTCGATTAAAATCTAAATTTTCCGTTGCCACTCCTACCTGCGCCTCTGCTTGTTTCAGAGATGCTTGCTGACCAGCGATCGCCGATCTGGCGGAGGCTACTCTTTCTTTGGCGGCATTGAGAGCTTTCTGACTGGAATTTAACGCTGCACGCAGAGCGTCTGTCTGTGCCTTGGCGGCATTAATATCCCTAGTGCGATCGTCTAAAGTCTGTTGTGACTGCGCTCCTTCCTGCACCAGAAACTCAGTCCTGGTCATATTGGTGTTGGCTAATTCTAACTCTGCTTCTTGCTCTCGCAAATCTGCCCGACTCTGTTCTACTGCGGCTTCTGCACTGGCAACCTCAGCTTCGGCTACTCTTAATTCTGCTTCAGCATTACTGAGATTAGCTCGTCGAATATTTACTTCAGACTCGGCGGCGGCAACTTCACCCTGTTCCCGATTAAGTTGTAGCTGAACAATTAATTCACCTTGCTTAACTGGATCTCCTTCCTGCACAGCAATTTTTAGTACTCTCCCATCAACTCTAGGAGCCAGAGCCACTCTCTGTTTGGCTTCTAAATTACCGACAAATTCTGTGCTGGATTGAACATTATTGCTGCCTAGATCTTTAATCTCTACAGAAACCGCTGGTGGTGGTGCTTGGGCTTCTAGTTGCTGTTTGCCACAACTGGTTAAAGTCAGCATTAGTAAAGATCCACCGAGAATCTTACTGGCGATTGCACTTTTTGGTGACATAGTAATATAAATAAATATTAAGATTTAAGCCTCTTCTTACTATGACTCATGTAGACTCTTTTTTGCAACTAGGTACTATTTAGTTATATAGTTACTCTATGGTATCCATAGATCAACAAGAACCCTTGCTAAATAAGAACTGTCCTGTACGTCAATTAATTAATATTGTTGGCGACAAATGGACATTACCAGTGCTATACGTTCTGAAACAAGACACTAAACGTTATAGTGAGTTGCAAAGAGAAATACCAGGCATTTCCAAGAAAATGTTGACTCAAACATTAAGGAGGCTAGAGTCAGACAACATCGTAAAACGCAAAGTCTATCCCGTCGTCCCTCCCAAGACAGAGTACAATTTAACAGCGTTTGGTCGCGAACTGATTAAACCCTTAGAAGTACTGGCAGATTGGGCATGGGAGCATCAAGTCCAATTACAGCAAATATGCGATCGC
>CBDUCX010000369.1:0-5165 GCA_965365755.1 uncultured Pleurocapsa sp. | reverse complement strand
ACCTACTACCCACTACCCACTACCCACTACCTCAAAACAACTCCAGTGGATTAAACAAACCCTGTTACCAAATCTACTAAAAAGCGATCGCGAGATCCTCAACTTACTTCAAGCTTTAGACGGCAAATATATACCCAGTGGTGCATCGGGGGCACCCACCAGAGGTAGACCAGAGGTATTACCCACAGGGCGTAACTTTTATTCAGTAGACATTAGAGGTATTCCCACGGAAACCGCTTGGGAAGTGGGAAGTAAGGCAGCAGAAGTAGTAATTGAACGCTATACCCAAGAAAACGGCGAATATCCCCAGTCTTTAGCTATTTCGATCTGGGGAACCTCAACCATGCGTACTGGAGGAGACGATATTGCTCAAGTTATGGCATTGATGGGAGTTCGACCAGTCTGGGACGGCATTTCACGGCGAGTAGTGGACTTTGAAGTGCTGCCAACTTCTGTCTTAAATCGCCCCCGTGTCGATGTCACGGTGAGAATATCGGGCTTTTTTCGCGACTCTTTCCCCAATATGATTAACTTACTCCATAAAGTAACTCAGACAGTCGCCGACTTACCAGAAGCAGAAGATCTTAATCCCTTAGCTCATCAAGTACAGACAGAAAAAGTCAGATTACAAGCACAAGGAATCGATCTTGAAACAGCGCAACAACGAGCTAGTTATCGTATATTTGGTTCCAAGCCTGGGGCATATGGTGCAGGAATGCAAGGCTTAATTGAAGCCCAAAATTGGCAGAGTGACGAAGATTTAGCCAGGGCTTATCTTAACTGGAGTTCCTATGCCTATGATGGCAGTGGCAAAGGTTGCGCAGCACCTGAATCATTTAAAAGTCGTCTCCAGCAATTACAAATAGTGTTGCATAACCAAGATAACCGAGAACATGACTTACTCGACTCTGATGATTACTATCAGTTTCAGGGAGGGATGACTGCTGCGGTACGGAGTCTGACAGGGAAAAATCCCGCAGTATATTTTGGCGACAATTCCCAGCCCAGTAATCCGAGAGTACGCCAGCTAACGGAAGAAATAGCCAGAGTATATAGATCGCGGGTAGTAAACCCCAAGTGGATTAAAGGAGTAATGCGTCACGGCTATAAAGGCGCGTTTGAAATGGCTGCTACAGTAGACTATCTCTTTGCTTACGATGCCACAGCTAATTGCGTTGCCAATCATATGTACGAAGGTGTCGCCAAAGCTTACATCTTGGATCAACAAGTACAAGAATTTATCCAAACCAAAAACCCTTGGGCATTACGGGATATGTCCGAGAGACTGCTAGAAGCTCACCAACGTGGACTTTGGCAAGATGTTGATCTGCAAATGATTGATGACTTAAAAGCGATCGCCAATCAATCTGAAGGAGTAATTGAAGAAATATAAATATAGCGATCGCTCCGCAGATCTAGAAACTTGTCAACTTACCTTTGTAGAGGGTCAAGATTGAGAACAATGCCTCACAATATCCTCAAACTTATTGTTTAACTTTAAAAGAAGATCAAAAACAGAGACTCTACAGTTGATCGTCTGAATTGATGGAGCCAAAAAATGAACTTAGCTATAAATCAGCAGAAACTCGAATCAATATCAAATCCCAGGCAACTTAATGAAGATAATTTTCCTGTTGAGGGTACAGTTGCCGAAAAACTGGAATTTTTACTCAATTATGCAGTATTAGCACCATCGGGACATAATACTCAACCTTGGTCATTCAGAATAGTTGATAATACTATCGAATTATATGCTGACAAAACTCGCGCTCTACCGATAGTTGATCCAGAAAATCGCGAACTGATTATTAGTTGTGGCACAGCTCTATTTCATCTCCGCATTGCTATCCGTCATTTTGGTTATGGAGATGTGGTAGAAATTCTGCCCGAACTTTTAAATCCCAACTTACTAGCACGTATTCGCTTAGGCAGTAAAAGAATTGTCAAAGTGGAAGAAAACTTTTTGTTTCGGGCAATTCCTAAAAGATGTACCAACCGTCGTCCTTTTGATAATTGTCAGCTTCCTACATCTTTAATATCGGAACTAGAATTAGCTACTTGTTCAGAAGGGGAGTGGCTACAAGTGAGGACTCAAGTTATACCCGAAGGTAGTCGTGAGGCAATTATTGATTTAATTGTTCAAGGCGATCGCATCCAAATGGCAGATCCTTTATTTCGCCAGGAATTAGCTCAATGGATTCGTTCTAGTAGAAGTTCTCGTCATGATGGTATACCCGCCCATGCTCAAGGAATGAGTCAAAGATTAGATGCGATCGCACCTTTAATTTCTTTGGCGATCCGCTCTTTTGATCTTGGTAAACCTCAATCAGCCAGAGATCGAAAATTGGTGGAAACTGCACCTGTTTTAATCTTAATCGGTAGCAGAGAAGACACTCCCCACGACTGGTTAGCTACTGGAGAAGCCTTAGCACATTTACTATTAAGAGCTAGAGTCGATGATGTATGGGCATCTTTCTTTAATCAACCGATAGAAGTTCCCCAATTGCGCTCGTGTTTAAAGGACTTGTTTCCTGAAAATGGCTATCCCCAAATTTTACTACGCTTAGGCTACGCGGCAGAAACCTATCCAACTCCCAGGAAAACTGTAAATGAAGTTTTAACCACTAACCAAATTATAGGAGAAGTTTAAAATGAGTTGGCGAAAAATCAGAACGTTAATTTTAGCTTTTGTGGCAACTTTCTTATTGATTTTAATTAGCGGAGTCGCCGTTGCTCAAGGTGAGGGCGATATTCAAATTTTTAAGATGGGTACTGATGTCACAGTATTAGAAAAACAAGTAATTACAGATGCGGTGGCTGTTGGTGGTAATGTTACTATTCTCCAAGAGGGGCAAGTTACCAACGATGCGGTAGCCATTGGGGGAAATATAGTTCTTAAGCCAAATGCTCGCGTGGGTGGGGATGCTGTTGCTATTGGGGGACAGATTATCAAAGAATCTGGCGCCATGGTTGGAGGAGACGAAGTTGAGATATTTAGTAATGCTAAACTGCTAGTTGATCGCTTTGGCTTATTCGGCACTATTTATTTGACCAATGCCTTATTCTCTTTAGTCTCCTTAATCGTTGTCTTTGCCTTTGGCATCTTCTTACTCTTACTACTCCCTGGTCATATTAAAAGCATCACAGCAACCATGAACCAACATCCGTTTAAGAGTGGAATGTGGGGCTTAGGTAGTATCGTGGCAATTACGCTATTTGTTGCTCTATTTGCTGGTAGCGTATTTGGTTTTTTACTAATTCCAATTGCTAATTTAGCCTTTGCTGTGGCAGGTTTGCTAGGTGCGATCGCAACTGGGCTATGGATTGGCAAGAAAGTTCTGCCTCGTAGAGAAACAGCTTTTATTCCCTTCTTGATCGGCATGCTAATTTTTGCTGTAATTGGTCTAATTCCCATTGCCGGAGGATTGATAATTTTAATGCTCAATCTATTTGGTCTTGGTGCAGTGCTATTATCGCGTGTCGGTACGATACAGCCAGAAACTATTAAGAAACGACTCGATCAGCTAGAAGGTTCAACGCAGCCATCAGGAATATAAAATTTGAACTACATGACAAATGGAAAACATTGCAACATTATAAATAACAATTTGACGAAAGCGATCGCGATCAGAGCTTCGGGATTTAACCAACTAACAAAAGTAGTAACTACGATTTCAACTTAAAATAATTAACTGTCGCTCAAAAAGCGATCGCACTCCCGCTAAATCTAACTGACAATCAGCTAATATATCTTTGACCGTTTTTTGTTCGCTATTATCCTCACAAGCCAACATAAACTCATATTCCTCATCAGAGAGCTTTTCCATTTGATATTCAAAGTTGAGGAAATTTTTACTAGGGAAACCCTGCATACAAGGATGACATTCAGGAATGGCTTGACTTAACGCCTGATCACTTGACCAATCTTCTTTACTCAGGGGAGGTTTAGCTAAAAAGAACTCGTAGTGAGTGAGGCTGGGATCGAGTAATTCAATTAAACGATATAAGGCGCGATCGCTCAACCCCTTGGCTCGATCCATCAGTTCAGGAGATTTTCCCACAAGTCGCTCTAGCTGCCAATATTTAGGATTAGAAAACCCGACAAAATCTAAGCCCGAAGCCTCAATTAAATCAAACAAAGTCTCAACGTTATAGTCAATCTCCTGGGGATGGACATACATATCGGCAAAAGATTCATCACGATGATTTTCCAAAGACCATAATTTTTTGTCTTGTTGCAAAATACGATTATCCTCAGGAAGATTAGCAAAGATTTCTCTGCCAACTTTTACCCCATCTCGATAATCTCCTCGTTTGTCTCCTTGTAGTAGGGCGATCGCTTTTTGCATTAAGTTAATTTCCCAACGCCCTAATTCTGCGTAGACGAAAATATGTAAAATCCCCCCTGGTTTTAGTTTCTTGGCTAATGCCTGAATACCCTTGGTCGGTTCAGGTAAATGGTGTAATACGCCGACACAGTTAATAAAATCAAATTCTCCTTCTAAGTTCGTTGCTTCTTCTAGCTTGAGATTAAAAAACTTAACTGGTTTACTGTGTTTAGCAATTACCCCCGAACGATTACAACGTTCTTCTGCCACTGCCAATGCTTTCTCACTGAGATCGATCGCCGTTACTTCTGCTTCTGGATTGAGGTGAATTAAATAATCTGTACCAGAACCTGTACCACAGCCAGCATCTAAAATGCGAATATCTTGGGTTTTGGGTTTCAATCCCGTACAAAAACTATAGGCTGCCGTCCAACTCCAGCGCCAATTATAACCAGGTGGTTCAAGATCGGAAAGGGGATCGGGAGGAAAAGGATAGGTGTTGTATAAATTGGCAACAGCTTCGTTGATCGCTTGTGAATCAGACATATTTCAAAGTATTTACTATTATAAATAATAATGAAAGTCAACATTATTAAAATAAGTAACTCCCAGGGAGTTAGGATTCCTAAAACAATTATGGAGCAATGTGGTTTCAGGGAATCAGTTGAGATGGAAATTAAAGACGAGATCGGTCGGCTAGGGGTCGCGTCGTAATCACACAACTCAAAACTATCCTATAAGCTCTAGTTATTCTAATATTCTTCAAGGCGACACCCAGATTCGAACTGGGGGATAATGGATTTGCAATCCACGGCCTTACCACTTGGCTATGTCGCC
>CBDUCX010000368.1:0-5168 GCA_965365755.1 uncultured Pleurocapsa sp. | reverse complement strand
CAGCTTATAAAGCCAGTTTAGGCTTTGTTTGGGCTTGATTTTTGTTTAAGTCCCGCTAAATGAGAAAGTAATAAGCAACATAAATCATCAATAAAGTTGGTAGCAAAAAAATGTAATCTAGATAACACAATGCTGCTCAAGTTACTTAAATTAAGGTTCATGATTTGCTTTCTTCTCTCGTTGCTTCTCGGTAATTTCACTGGCTTATCCCCAGCATAGAGAGAATGACAATCTGGTTCAATTGCTATTTATGTCAGAGGTTTAGCTTTTATCCGCCTGCACACCAGTAACTTTGAGCAAGTATCTTGGCAGAAAACTGTATTTAATTTTCTGAAAAAATGATATGGACTTCAAAAACAACATATATGCTATTAATAGCTAAAATAAACCATCAATATCTCTAGATCCGTGGAGAATCCGAATTATTGCTACGCCTAATTCTCCCGACCGATAGAAAATTACGTAGCGACCGACAGGAAAACTTCTAATGAATGGAGCTAGTTCTGTTCGCTCCCTTCCCATTTCAGGAAAATCAGCTAGTCTAGAGAAACGCTGTACAATCTCAGATATCACCTTATCGGCTGTAATTTCACTTTCTGCTGCGATATATTGCCATATTGCGTCAAGATATTGTCTAGCTTCAGCAGTTAAAACAAAACGCGCCATCAGTCTTTTGGTTGAGAATTTTTAGCTTTTCCTTTTCGCTGAATCTCGGAAACTAAAGTTTCTAACTCATCAGTTTCATAAACTTCATATTCACCACGTTCGAGTTGACTTACCCCTTTTTGGATTTCTTTTCTTAATTCTTCTAAACGAATTTCCCTAATCCGATCTCTTTCGTGAAGCAGCCTCAGACTCTCCCTGATGACTTCACTAGCTGAGTTATACAAGCCACTAGCCACTTTTTCCTGTACTAATCTTTCCAATTCGGGAGTAAGGGAAATATTCATAGTTTGTTTAGCTCCATATTTTTTTAGTTTACCGCCGATAACAAAGATTAGCAATTATTGGCATTGATGTGCGATCGTGCAGCTTTAGATGAATGATCGCAGAAAAGTGTATTAATCTATTTTTAAACGAGCAGATAAGCTTGAAAGAGATCGCATGATATTAATAAAACATCTAATATATAACGTATGACTTTACCCTCAAATCTTAATGCGTTAATCAAACAACTTGATAATGAGCTTGACAATCTTGAAGGTGAATTATCCGAATCTATCGAAATCGTTAGATTTAAAATTAGTTCATTTCCAAAAAATATGATACTAATTCAACTGTTTGCTACGCTCAACAATTATGCTTTGTTTGCAGAAAATACAAGAAAGCGAATTCAAGAAACTGTAAAATATTCCAGTAGCAAAAGCTTATCTGATGAAGAGTTACAGGAAGTTGGGGAAGACCTATCGGAACAACTAGGTCGGATATTAGAAGCTAAAATAATCGTAAATACTATCAAAAAACGTTTATCAGAATAATCATGAAAATAGATCGGCTTAATGAATCAGAATTAAAGGAAATCTTGGAAACTGCTAAAGAAGGAGAAATTAAACTAAAAGAAATGAGCGATCGCGCTACGATAATAGCGGAGAAATGGCGAGTAAAAACCGCAAAATCGGCAAAAGATATTTCAAAAAGCGATCGCCAATGTTCGGGGTAATGGATAAAGCGATCGGCATATTTGAAATTTCTGGTTCTGCTTGCCCTACTTCTATTACTGCGAACACTCGCGACTCAACACTAACTTACCGTTAGCCAAGCGATAAACCCCTTGCGGTTCGACTATCGGATCTCCTGGTTGCCAAACACTTTTATCCTCCGATGCACCCCGCACCTCTCCCGTCGGATACTTAGAAGGCAAATTATCCCCTGGACGTATTGGCAAACTGTCACCACCAGTAATAATAAATTTCCCCTGGTTTCTCCCTCCTGCTGGCAAGACGCAGCTATTAGCTACCAACTCATCAGTATCGAGAGAGTTATTAGGTAGTTCGGTCAGGCTGTTTTGAATGGGAGCATGTCAAATATGTCGATACAAGTGAACTATAGTTACGGGTGTTAAGGGTTACAGTCGATAAATTAGCTGCATAGTTCAAGCGTTCTTACAAAACTGACATGCTCCCAATTTAATGCTGCTTGATAATATCTTTGTTGTTGAAGCTTTAAAGCGAGAAATATCGGAACAAAATAGTAAGCTTCGTCTAAATAAGCACGGTTGGTTTGAGAAATTTGGGGATTCTCTTCATATACTTTACGAATTTCTTCCCGTCTGGTGTGTAATTCTGCTTCTGATATTTGTTCGGGAGTGTTGAAAATTCCAGTTATCCGAGGAGCAATAGGCTTAAGAGCTGATATTGCCAGTTGATCATCATTAGAACCATTAAAAGAGGCTTGGTAAATTCCAAGCTGTTTATCAATTTGCTGATAGACTAATTGCTTGAAAGCTCTGCTGAGGGGATGTTATTAAGACCCCCAGCTTTTTGGAGATCCCCTAAAGTTCTAATTCCTTTGTTGGTTAAAGTTGTTAGTAGTTGAGTTGGAAGTTGTACGCGAGCCAAATTTGCTACTTGGGTTAAAGTAGGCGAAGGTTTTTCTGGTGCAATAGCTACAGCAACGGGAATTTGAATTATTTGTTCTGGATTAGTGGGAATAGTAACTGTAGTTTGAGTTATCTCTTCCTCATCTGAGTTGAGGATTTCTAAGAATAATCTAGAAGGTAGTCTCCCACTTTCCGATTCTGGCAAAGCATAGGCAAAAGAAAAATAACCTCGACCATTAGCAATATCGTAACCCAGACTTTCTCGTTGCCCATCTCTCTCAATGCCGCCTCGAATGCAAACCAGCAGGAGCATCTGGCATCTCTCTGGGCAAAGCAAACTTACCGTTTCCCAGGTTGCGCCAATAGCGCACAGTCCCATTCATCTCCAGAATATCTGGCAGTCCGTTACCAAACAGATCGGCTAGTTCTAATTCTGGGGCAGAAAGCGATCGCCCTGGTAAATCTCTGCCCTGAATCGGAAAGAAATCTCGTCCTTGTGGTTGAAAGTTGGTGTAGCTAAATTCTAGTGGTGGTAACTCTTCTGTCTCTTCCCCATCATGACCAATAACCTTAACCTGACTTAGTAAAGAAACTCCGTTTAAAGGTAGATTATCCAAATCCCTTCGGCGATCGAGATAAACCATCTGATAACTACGGACTAATCTTTCTCGCTCCGCATGAGTATATACTTCGATTTGGCGACATCTTTTGAGCGATCGCATTTCAAACCCAGCTCGATACTCGGAAAATGGATCGGGTCGCTCTTCATATTCCAGTTTTATCTCAACTAAGAACTGGTCTTGGTTATAGTCAGCGTAGCGAATTCTGCTTAAATATAGTTGCGTACCATTGTGATTATCTTCTATAGCAAACTCGCGGTCATACTCGTATTCAATGCGATTTCCAAACAGGTCTACAGTTTTACTTAACTTCCAACTAAATATATGTCTTGGGTTGATAGGATCATAAACTACTGCTGGATCTTGCCAATCACTCGTTGAATCTTCTGGCCGAGGTGTACCGTAAAAACTAATCAGACCATCTTTACTCCATACCTGCCAATAGTCATTCGCCCCTTGCTGATAATGCTCAATTCGAGCAAATAAACCTTCAGTTCTAGGTTGATAGCTGGTAATTCCCTCCACTTGTTTGACGGCCACTAAATCTTCTGCCCCAGAAAGGACAAAAGTATCTCGTTCGTCGTCATAGCGTGGAATTCCTTGAGAGGTTTTACGCATCACCCCAGGAACACTTAATCCCCAACCCAAACCAAAGAGACTATTGCCATTTCCAGTACTGTAAACCAGATTTAATTCTGGCTGAAATCCATTTCGACCCGAAGGTAAAGCGATCGGAACTGTAAAATTACCAGTTCCAGAATGAAGATCGGGGGCAAACTTTTCTCCAATTCCTTGGAGAGATCCTCCTCCTTGGGGAAGAGATATAACTTAGTTAGTAGTACCTGACTTGTTGCTCATGATAGGCAAACAGAGTTCTTGCTTTTCAAGGTTGATCTAAATATAGTCATGTGAGAAGGAGCTTCAAGACCCGACTCTTGAGCTTTTATCTTTGTCCTTAAATAGACTTGCTTGCGAGTCATTCTTTTACTCTTTTTATTACCATCCTGGTAAGCCTTCAGAATAAATTTCTCCAGTTCATCATTTATTCGATGACTGCCCTTGTCAGAACGTTTGTTTTGAGTTAGTCCAGCTAAACCTTCTTCTTCCCATTTTTTGACCAGTCTTTGGACTGTTCTCTTCGATTTGCCCAGTTTTTCTGCTGCTTCTCTTAACCTTTTGCCATAGGTAGCGCGATCGCATGGCTCAAGTAGAGTTTGAATAACTTCCAGTTTTAACTGCGCTTCTTCATCTAATTCAGTAATAACTTCGTTTGATTCTTGCTCTATTACTGAATTTTCACTTTCAATAGAATTTGTCATTTTCACACTTATGTTTAATTGCAACATATAAGTATTTTACAGTCAAAGTGACAAACAACTTGTTAATAAAGATTAAAAAGCTGAAAAAAGGTACTTTCGTATAAGTGACAATTAATTTGTTACAAATGCGGAAAATGTCACCTAATTTGTTAATTCATTTAGATGGCACTTTAGAGTGATTTAGTATGTCAAAACTATCTCTAGCCTATTTTTTGTAATGATTTCAGACTATAAAGAAGCAGATGACACTAATTTGTTAAGATGACAAATAAAGTGTTAATTAATGTACAGCATGACTACCGAGGAATTAAACCAAAGTGCTTAAATGCTGAATTAACTGCGGTGCTTGATGAACCCCTTCTATTTTTTCTGCTGGCTGACCGTTTTTAAACAGAACCAAAGTAGGCAACGCCTCAACTTGATACTTGGAAGCCAGATTGGGATATTTATCGGTATCAATTTTAACTATCTGGAGACGATCGCGCAAATTAGCTCCGACCTGTTCTAAAATGGGAGCCATCATCTGACAAGGGCCACACCAAGTTGCATAGAAATCTACTAATACAGGAAGTTCGGAACTTTTTAATAGGTCTTCAAAACTGGAGAATTGCTTTTTTATTGCCATAGCGATCGCTTTATATATATAACTAATTAACAGGGACGCAAAGAGAAAATTAGTCTAAGAGACTA
>CBDUCX010000367.1:0-5176 GCA_965365755.1 uncultured Pleurocapsa sp. | reverse complement strand
ACGCTTTGATTCTCATTTCAGAGGTACTTCATCTGTGGGGCTGATGAATATGGGTATAAAGGCTTCTGTCAAAGATATAAACCGAAGAAGAAGACCCCAACCCGATGTTACTGGGGTAGTAAGCTGTTGACTGGAGTTCAACTTCTAGGTAAGGTGGGCAATGCCCACCCTACCACTCCAAATCCAAATTCCACCACTAACCCCAAAAAGTCAAAGTCTCGTTGTGCCTCGACCTTGCCAGGGTGCCAGGTATCGGAAACCCCCCGGCGATCGCACTGTAGACTTGGTAGGTTGGGTAGAACGACAGTGAAACCCAACAAAAGCTTATAGGCGTTGGGTTTTGTGCCTCAACCCAACCTACATTTTAAACTATTGTCAGTTTGAAGAGATTGGCGATCGCGCTGGCTATGATGATGAGGGGAAATATGCGCTCGGCTAGGTGCTGCCTAAGATTGATTCAGAAAACGGGTAACTCTAAAATAAATCCTGGTAAAACGTTTTCCCCTGATAAGCTTGTGGGTAATGACACAATTTCCATCGGCTGATTTTGACGATAGATTTCTACTTGTTGATTTTGGGGATTAATTAACCAACCTAACCTTAAACCACTATTGAGATATTCCTGCATTTTATCTTGGAGTTGGCTCAAGGAATCAGTACGCGATCGCAATTCTATGACAAAATCAGGACATATCGGCGCAAATCTTTCTTGTTCTTCTGAGCTTAAAGCCGACCAACGTTGGTTGGCAATCCAAGCGACATCGGGGGAACGTCTACCACCATTGGGTAAGCTAAATATAGTAGAAGAGCTAAAAACTTTTCCCAGTTTAGTTTGACGATTCCAAATGACTACATCTGCGTTTAAATCTGATTCTCGATTGCCACTTATTGCGCCAACAGGGGGCATGATCAGTAATTCTCCTTTGGCAGTTTGTTCGAGTCGGTAATACTCATTGGTTTGGCATAGTTGATAGAATTGTTCATCACTTAAGCCCACTTTTTTGAGGTTTAAAATGACGGGTTCAGAAGTAATCATTGGTTTTTAACTATTGAGGGGTTCGGGGAGCTATCCTAAAGGATACACCTGCGGATAACCGCTTCGCATATAAGTCCCGCGCTATACTTGCAGAGTTAGCATTGAGAGAATGTCACAGTCATTTGAGTAACTTCTTTCATAGTTCTATTTTTATTAAAATAGCTAAAGGGTATTATAACTCAAAGCTTTGCACTTCTGCGATCGCGTTTGTTGTGAAGTTTATAGGGTTTTTGTTCTAGTAAAGCGATCGCTGTTTCATTTTAAGATAATCTTTGGGTCGTGATATCCCTGTTCCTAAAGGTCGTTTACTTTATGCTTAATTGACTATTGCTATTAAGTGCGATCGGTTGTCAGTTATTTAAGCGATCACGATTTTTAGATGCGATCGCCCTAGTTAACTTTGGAGAAGTCAAAGGAACAACAATCAACCTCTCTCCCCCTACTCCCTTTGCTTCCTGCTCCCCTGCATCTTCTGAGAGCGATCGCTATTTTTTGACATGATGAGTGCGATCGCTATCGTTATAATAAAAGTATCTCATTGTTCACCACACCAGCCAAACCGTGATGAAAAATAAAGTCATTGATGTGAGCGATTTAAGTCCAAAACAAATTGTGATGATTGAAGAAATCATTGCTAATTTTAAGTCTGTTTCTCAACAGAATAATTTATCCCAGATATAAAACCAGTTAAATCTTTCTTAGTGAATCCAAGGAATGTCATCGTAATCAATTTGTGGGCTAGTTTGTTGATCTGATATCTTATTTTCTACTTCTGCCAACTTGTTGCTTTTTTGAATCGATTTTTTAGTTACAAAGGGAGATTCTGCTGATCTGAGAGGAAACAAACTATTTAAGAAGAAATCAAGAGTATTTTGCTCAAGCAAACCTTTAAGAACCGCAACTGAACCAAATTTAACCCAGATTTTTTTTTGTTCTTGTAAAACTAAATCTATCTCCCCTGTTGTAAGTAATCCCGATTTTTCTAAATAGTAACCTAAAGGATATTTATTCTGCTGTTCGAGGAGTAACTGCCATTCATCTGCAAAAAAGTCGGCAGTTTGCTGTTCAATCCATCCCCTGATTGCTAATATTTCTCCAATGCGAAGTTCCTGATTATATTCTCGATCAACTAATGCCACCTGTATTTGTGAATTAGTAATTAAACCCGCTTGTTGCAGTGTTTCTCCCAATAATTTATTATTTGTAAATACCATATTAATTATTATATTCAAGTCATAAAGTTTCCTTAATAGATCAGTGATTTATAGCGCAATTTGAAAAAATCACAATTAAATAAAACCACTATTTAAGGGAATACTTAATTAGTATCGATAATTTTAAAACGATATCTGATCTCTATAAACTTATTGGACTAAGTATATTCTGAAATATTTTTATAATTTGTAAAGTTTCAAGCAAAATTATACTTTTTTAGTTAAACATTGGATGAAGCTTAGAACATTTATTAGCTTTAACATACTCCTCAAACTGAAGATGGAGAGGGTCTAAATTTAAGTAATACTACGGACAGCTAGAGTAACAAGTAACGAGTAACGAACATTTAGATATTTATATTTATATAATTAAAATATTTCTCGAAACCAAACTACCGATACAAAACTGTCTTATTTCTAGAGAATTGGCTGAATCTGAAGACGTACTTCGTTTATCCTCAAGACGACAAGGATATTATCCTGCTTGATATTACATTGTGTCCTTGTGTTACAGATAAAGTATCCAAGCTATTGAGTGCAAAGATAACCGCATCAAAGACGGGGAAATTTAGAGTCAAAATTATTGGTAAACTGCTGTAGTGTGGGATTTTACCCTGATGATAGTCTATCTCTAACATCCCAAAAGGATTATATAAATAAAATGACTCAACAGATTGTTGAAAAATGCATTGAGCAATCAAACTCTCGATTTGAACTCTGGATCAATTTTTTGAACTCAATCAAGGCCAAAAATCTAGCTGAACTCGGAGTTTACAAAGGAGATTTTGCTGCCAAACTCCTGAAAAACTGTGACTCAATAGAAAAATATTACATGATAGATCCTTGGCGTCACTTAGACGACTGGAATAAACCAGCAAACAAAGACGATAACATATTTGAGAAGTTTCTCTCAGAAACTAAATCTAAAACTGATTTTGCATCTGAGAAGCGTATTGTCTTACGGGGCAAGACAACTGAAGTAGTGGAAAAGATAGCCGATGGTGAACTTGATTTTGCCTATATCGATGGAGATCATACACTTAAAGGTATCAGTATAGATTTAATTCGTTTATTTCCTAAAGTCAAAGATGGTGGATGGATTGGAGGAGATGACTTTTCCAACACTGTTTGGCAGCATTCAACTAAATTTGAACCAACTCTTGTTTTTCCCTTTGCTGTGTATTTTGCTGAAGCAGTTGATGCGAAAATATATGCTCTGCCTAATTCGCAATTTTTGATCGCCAAGGATAGTAAGCAATCATTTAGTTTTATTGATTTAACTGGTGATTATGAAAATATCGGGCTGAGAGAACAATTTATTCCCGACAAGATATCACAAGTAAAAAATAAACAAAGATTCGTATTTTGGCGTCGTTGATTTAAAGCCTGAAATTGATAGTGATATAGTCATTCCAACTAATTGTTTTAGGTTTATCTGTAATGGAAGTCAGAATTCAAAGGGTTTGCAGCGAAATATTATAGCTTTTATTCTTTACATGGTTTCTATTTAACATGACTATAAAGTAACAATTTTACTTTTCACGCGCCGATTTAGTAACGCAAAAAAAGCCTGTAGAAAAACCAAAGTTAATCTACAGGCTAAAATCATTAAACATTGATCATTGAATACTGTTAAATGTTTAATGTTAAATGTTGACTATTCTTACGCATCATCTAAAGCCACAATACCAGGTAGAGTTTTACCTTCTAGTAACTCTAAACTTGCACCACCACCAGTAGAGATGTGACTCATTTTTTCAGCCACACCAACTTTTTCTACCGCAGCCACAGAATCACCACCACCAATAATGGTAACAGCATCAGATTTACCTGCTAGAGTATGAGCGATCGCTTCTGTACCAGCAGCAAATTTATCAAATTCAAAGACACCCATGGGACCATTCCAAATTACTGCCTTACAGTTAGCTAGGGCATCTTGGAATACTTTAATGGAATCGGGGCCAATATCTAATCCCATCCAACCTTCGGGAATATCATTAATACTGACAGTTTTCGCATTAGCATCGGGGGCAAAATTATCAGCGACAACTACATCAGTAGGCAATAGCAATTCTACGCCCTGTGCTTTGGCTTTAGCTTCTAGGGATTTAGCTAATTCTAATTTATCTTCTTCTACCAAAGATTTACCCACACTTAAACCACGAGCTTTGTAGAAGGTGAAAATCATCCCACCACCGATCAGAAGCTTGTCACACTTGTCTAATAAAGTTTCAATTACGCCGATTTTACTCGAAACTTTGGAACCACCAATAATTGCAGCTAAAGGACGTTTGGGATTATCTACCGCATCTTGAAGATAGTCTAATTCTTTCTCGATTAGGTATCCAGCAACGCTAGGACTCAAATATTTAGTTACCCCTTCCGTGGAAGCATGAGCACGGTGAGCAGTACCAAATGCTTCATTGACGTATAAATCAGCGTTAGCAGCTAACTGTTTGGCAAATTCGGGGTCATTTTTCGTTTCTTCGCTATGAAAACGCAGATTTTCTAATAAAACAACTTGACCATTGCTCATGGCGTTGATGGTTGCAGCTACAGCATCACCAACACAATCATCGCACTTAGCAACGTCTTGCCCTAATAATTCGGCAAGCCTCTTGGCAACTGGAGTCAGACGCAATTCTTCCTTAACTTCACCCTTGGGACGACCCATGTGGCTACATAGGATTACCTTCCCACCCTTACCAGTCAAGTCTTTAATTGTCGGTAAGGCAGCCTTGATGCGAGTATCGTCGGTAATATTGCCATCATCGTCTAGGGGAACATTAAAATCAGCTCTTACTAATACTTTCTTTCCTGAGACATCAGCTTCTGTTAAACTCGCGACAGTCTTTTTAGCCACTGGAATTTTCCTCCAAATTGCTTGTTAAATAAATTAATAAAAATTACCCAAGTCTAAAGATAA
>CBDUCX010000366.1:0-5214 GCA_965365755.1 uncultured Pleurocapsa sp. | reverse complement strand
ATGGTGCTATCTCCTATTTATTCTTGAGCTGTTGATAATCGTCTTGAGCTTGTTGGGCTCTTGCACGCTTTTGGTGAAACTGAGATCGGGCGATCGCTGGCGGTCAACCTCAGAAGCAAATGGTGTTCATTCAGCTTAATTTTGTGAGTAAATAGTTGAAGCATAACCAACGTAATTATTTATGTGCGAAAGTCAGCAACAGAATAATCTCAACTTACTTCTACAACATCTATTACCGAATTTTTTTGCCTTCAGCTAATAGATTGTCAACTCTGCTCAGAACAAAATCAACTAACCATTCAAGTTAAAACCAATACTCAGCAAACAGCTTGTCCAATTTGTCACGCTCAAACAGGGAGAATTCACAGTCGCTATCAGCGTACTGTAGCTGATGTATCCTGGGGTGGTTATCAAGTATGCTTAGAGCTACTTGCCAAGAAATTTTTCTGCTACAACAAAAGTTGTAAGCGTCGCGTTTTTACCGAGAGATTGCCCACAATCGTACCCCCTTGGGGAAGGAAAACGGAGCGATTAACCAGTCAATTGACCAAAATCGGGTTGGCAATCGGAGGATTACCTGGTTCTCGTTTAACTCCGCATTTGGGGGTAAACACCAGTCGCCAAACTCTGCTAAGGTTAGTGATGAAAACGCCAACCCCATCATATCAAGTACCAAAAGTATTGGGATTAGATGACTGGGCTTATCGTAAGTGTAAGACTTACGGCACAATATTGGTGGACTTAGAGAAACATCAACCCATAGATTTACTCTCTGATCGTAAAGCTTCAACTCTAGCAGAGTGGTTAGAACAAAATCCTGGTGTAGAAATAATTTCTAGAGATCGTGCTAAAGCATACAAACAAGGAGCAGAGCAAGGTTGTCCCGAAGCGATTCAGGTAGCAGACCGATTTCATCTACTAGAGAATTTAAGCAATCCCTTAGAAATAGTTATTAACGAGCATCATCAGCTGCTAAAAAAGGTTGAAGCGATCATTAATGCCAGTACAATAAGCGCAGAAGAGCAGATTATTGCGAATCCTGTCCCACCACCACCTCAAACTAAAGCCACCATCGAGCAAGCTGATTTTCGCCGTAACAAACGATTAAAAGAATACGAGCAGGTGCATGCTTTAAACCAACAAGGTTGGACCAAAAATGCTATTGCTTGTGAGTTAGGAATTAGTAGGAGGAAAGTGTTTCGCTTTCTTCAAGCTGCTACTTTTCCCGAACGAAAGGGACGAAGTGATCGAGGACGCAGTTTGCTTGCTCCTTATCAGAAATATCTTCTTGAACAATGGAACAATGGTCGCCACAATGCGACATTACTGTGGCAAGAAATTCAACAGCAGGGTTATCAAGGTAGTTATGCCACTGTAGCTGGTTATACTCGCCGTCTCCGTGATGCTCAAGGATTAAAAACTGGAGAGAAGAAAAACAATCAGCCTCTACCTAAAGTTTTTGAACCGAAAAAATCTCTATTTACGGTACGTCGTGCGGTGAGGCTGATTTTAAGCAAACCATCCGAACAAAGTGACTCTGATGCTGAAGCGATCGCTCTGCTCAAACAACAACATCCTAATCTAAATCTGGCGATTGAATTAGCTCAAAGTTTTGCCAATTTAGTTCGCCAAAAACAACCAGAGCAATTAGAGGACTGGTATAAGCGTGCTTCCTCCTGTCAAATCAAAGCTTTAGAAAGTTTTGCGAAAAGTCTCAAAGAAGATTGGGCAGCAGTCAAAAATGGGGTGACTCTTTCTTGGAGTAATGGACAAGTGGAGGGACAAATCAATCGTCTCAAGATGCTCAAACGCCAAATGTATGGTCGTGCTAGTCACGAGCTACTTAAGAAGCGGTTTTTGTGTAATGTTTAGCTCCTTCGTGAGAAGTTAAGTTTTAGAATTGCCACAACTCAAGAATTGGACTCGATTCTGAATACTGAATCAGAGTTCTAGCTTTTGATGCTTTCATTTTGTTAGCGATCGCCGACTGGAGAGGACAACAAAATGAAAGTTATCCTTTTTTAACTGAAGAGATGATTCAGCGATCGCCCGATCTCAGTTTCACCAAAAGCGTGCAAGAGCCCACTTAATCTTAAAAGTTACAGCTAAGTCGTGTTTTGAAAGTTAACTGATATTAGGTAAACTTGACTCTCTACCAGACTAGAGAGTTTAAGATAAAAATACTATAAAAGATTAATTATCAGTTGAATTAATAATGTCAAAACTCTTATCTAAAATAAGCATTACTTCAATCGCGATCGCCACTGTTGTCGGTGGCACAATGTATCTTACTTCGACTCCAGATCAAAACAAAATCGTTAGTACTAATTCCGCAGTAGCCAAGGATCATAATGCAGTTGCTTTAGCTAGCGTTTGGGACAAAGAAACCGAGCCAGATTATTCAGGAATAACAGAAATGACCGTGTATCGCAGCCCTTCTTGTGGCTGCTGTGGTGTCTGGATAGAACATGCCAAAAAACATGGCTTTCAAATTAAAGATATCAAAACAGAAGAGATTGAAGCCTTAAAGCAGAAACATAATATCCCTTCAGAATTAGCATCCTGTCACACAACCATTATTGATGGTTATGTAATGGAAGGACACATCCCCGCCGATGATATTAAACGTTTCCTATCCGAAAAACCCAAACTAGCTGGTTTAGCCGTACCAGGAATGCCCATCGGCACACCAGGAATGGAAGCCAGAGATATGAAACAACCATTTCAAGTATTGGCGTTTAACGACAAGGGAGAAGTCGAAGTATTTAATGAATATCAATCTTACTGAACTCCGTAGGTTTTCTAACCGAATTCATCATGGTTAAATTCAACCGTCGCCAGTTTATTGTTTTAGGCACTGCTGGTGCGGGAATAGCTTTAGTCGGGAATTGGTTGCGTCAAGAAACTATTTTTAGTCAACCCCTGTCACAATCATCTGCTAATCTTGCTTCTATTCACCAAAGCAGCGACGGTTTACTAGAACTGGATTTAGAAGCTAGGGAACGTCCCGTAAATTTAGGTGGTAGACAGGCATATCTGTTAACCTATAACGGGCAAATTCCCGCACCCCGCCTGGAAGCCAAACCAGGGGATAAAGTTCGCCTTCACTTTACCAATAATCTCTCCCAACCTACTAACCTTCACTATCACGGGTTACACGTTCCCCCTACAGGTAGTGCGGATAACGTTTTCCTGCGTATTAACCCAGGAGAAAAATTTAATTATGAATTCGATATTGCTCAAAATCAGGCAGCAGGAACATTTTGGTATCATCCTCACCTCCACGGTTTAGTCGCCGAACAGTTATTTGGAGGTTTGGCAGGTTTATTTATCGTGCGCGGTGAGCTAGACGAAATGCCCGAAATTAAAGCGGCGAAAGAAGAATTTCTGGTACTGCAAGACTTCTCTTTAGATGAAGGAGGAAGACTTTCATCCTCGATGCATATGTCTCTGATGATGGGACGAGAAGGAGATGTCATTGTAGTCAATGGGGACATAAATCCTAGCTTTTCTTTACCTGCTAGGGGATTATTACGCTTGCGAATTCTTAATGCTTCTACTTCCCGTTTTTATCGACTGGCTTTAGAAGACCATTCTTTTTATCAGATCGCTATTGATGGAAATACGTTAAACGAACCAATAGAAGTTAGAGAATTACTACTGACGCCAGGACAACGAGCCGATGTTCTAGTTAAGGGAGACAAACAACCAGGACAATATCGCTTACTTAATTTACCCTATGACCGAGGCAGTATGGGTATGATGGGTAGTGGTATGATGCGTGGTAGAGACATGATGGGCAGATACGATCGCGATATGCCGATCGCTTTAGCGACTATTAATTACGAATCTGCTGTCGAACCTCTTCCTCTCCCCACCAAACTTGCTTCTATCTCTGCATTACCAGAACCCGTGACAGTAAGATATTTTGAACTCAATCACGGTATGAGTCCCGCCGTGGGCATGGCTTTTTTGATTAATGACGAGCCTTATAGTGGCGATCTCCTTCATACTGAAGTAAAACTAGATACAGTGGAAGATTGGGAAATAACCAATACGGGAGTAATGGATCATCCTTTTCACATTCACGTCAATTCTTTTCAAGTTATTAGTCGTAACGGTCAACCAGAATCATTACCTGCTTGGCGAGATACAGTGCTAGTCCCCAGGGGAGAAACCGTCCGCATTCGCATTCCCTTCCGCGATTTTGTAGGTAAAACCGTCTATCACTGTCACATTCTCGACCATGAGGATTTAGGCATGATGGGTAATTTGATGATTAATGCTTAAATGCCGCTCGTTTTCTTATTCTTAGTGGCTGGAACTAGAAACAAGTTAACTTTTGTTTCAGCGAGCAGACTCTCTAGTCAACTAGAGAGATTACCATGATTTTAAGAGAAATGAGGCAGCTCAGGGGACAGTTTAAAGTTTGCCTGGATCGGTAAAAAAAACATCCCTAACCATCACGGGAGAAAACTATGGAAACACGGAATCTAAGATTAAAAGGCATGAGCTGTGCTTCTTGTGCTTCTAGCATTGAACAAGCTATTCAAGAAGTGTCAGGAGTAACTAAATGTAATGTGAACTTTGCTCTCTCTCAAGCTACAGTCACCTATAATCCTCAACAAACAAATTTAAACAGAATTCAAGCAGCAGTAACCGAGGCGGGTTATGCGGCTGTTGCCGAATCAGAGCAAGAAGAGGATGCAGAGAAAAAAGCCAGAGTTGCCGAACAAAAAGAGATAACTCGTAAAGTCATCGTCGGTTCTATTATTAGTGGACTGCTAATAATTGGCGTTTTGCCCATGATGACAGGTTTAGAACTCTCTTGGGTTCCTGCATGGTTACAGAATTTTTGGGTGCAGTTCATTTTAGTAACTCCCGTACAGTTTTGGGTTGGTAAAGCCTTCTTTGTGGGAGGATGGAAAGCTTTTAAACGTCATTCTGCGAACATGGACACCTTAGTCGCTTTAGGGACTGCTGTAGCCTACTTTTATTCTCTATTTGTAACTATTTTTCCCCAAGTCTTAGAATCTCAAGGGCTGGAAGTCGCAGTTTATTATGAAGTAGCCTCCGTCGTTATTACCCTCGTTCTCTTAGGAAGATTATTGGAAAATCGTGCCAAAGGACAAACTTCCGAAGCCATTCGTAAATTAATGGGTTTACAGGCAAAAACTGCCAGAGTTATTCGTCATGGACAAGAGAGCGATATTC
>CBDUCX010000365.1:0-5249 GCA_965365755.1 uncultured Pleurocapsa sp. | reverse complement strand
ACTCAGCCCTGGCAAAGCCGAGGACTGAGAGTGCGGGCTGATTTCATGTTCAATTGTCTTACTTCCTCTACTTTGGCTTTCCCCCTTTAGTAATGGGCGATCGCCGATTGTCGGCAATGGGAATACGCACTAAAAAGCAAGTGCCAATATTGAGCTCGCTGGTGACAGAAATTTTGCCTCCATGACGTTTAACGATCGCCTCAGATATCGCCAACCCTAAACCAGTACCACCTTCTCGGCTAGTTCTGGCTTGATCAGCTCGCCAAAAACGGTCAAAAACTTTATCAATTTGATCTGGAGCAATGCCAATACCTGTATCACGGATGCTGATGACGGCATAACGATTTTGTCGATATAGATCTAAACTGACTCGACCTTCTTTTGGGGTATATTGCAGCGCATTTTCTAATAAGTTAGAGAAAAGGCGAGACAGCTGGGGCATATCTCCTAATACCTTGAGTTCATCCCTAAATTTAGACTGGAAGACAATTTTTTTCTCGTTCGCTAAAGGCTCAAGCAAAACAGAACAATTTTGCAGAATTTGATTGAGCAATACGGGGGTTAATTTGCGCTCGTTGACAGGTAAATCTGAATCCGCATCAGCACGGGCGAGAAACAGAAGATCTCCCAACATCTCGTTCATTTGAATCGTCGCCCCAGCGATCGCCTCTAGCTTTTTAACATCTTTGGGGTGAACTCGCTCAGGATGGGTACGCATGATATCCACTGAAGCTTTAATTGCGGTGAGGGGACTCCGTAATTCATGGGAAGCATCGGCAGTAAACTGCTTGAGTTGTAGGAAACTCGCTTCAATGGGTTCAATTGCTTTTGTAGTCAGCCAGAAACCACCTAAACCAATTAAAATCAACGTTAGCATGCCGCCGATAACAAAGATCCAAAATAGTTCTGATTCTGCTGCTTCTATTTCCTCGCTAGATTGAGTAGCTCGAATGAAGCCAACCAAAGTCGGGGGTCCGGCTTCACCATTTCTACGAATAAACATAGACAGAGTATGAGTCCGAAACTCTTTACCTTTTTCGGGATGCTTGATAAAGGTGGTACCTACTTCTGGGGGGACACCGAGCTGGATTAATCCCTTGCGACCAAGTAATTTTTTGTTTTCATCAAACCATTCCAAACTTTGCTGATCCCGATTAAAAATATCACGCCAAGGAACTTCCTCCACCTGATTAAGATATTTACTACCACGGTCGCGCACTGCGGCAAAAGAGGGAGTAGCAGATTGAGCTAGGGTGACTAATTTTTTATCCAACTGCTTGTATAAATTACGTCGAAAAACGACATAGACCCCTGAGCCGAAAATACCTAAAATAGCTGCCATGACTATAAGATAGTAGAGCAACAAGCGCGATCGCAAGCTGTAATACATTATGATGATTTAACCTAGTTATTTAACCTGTTGCGGTTCTTCTTTCAGACGATATCCTAAACCATAAACAGTCTCAATTAGATCGTGAGGCGCACCTGCTGCCTCTAGTTTTTGCCGTAAACCCCTGATGTGAGCTTTGACAGTAGCTTCCTCTGGAACTTGTTCAAAAGACCAAAGATGTTCCAAAATCTGGGCGCGACTAAATACGCGACGACCATTACGCAGGAAAAATTCCAGCAGCTTATATTCCTTGGGGCTTAGAGGCAAGAGTTCATCGTGATAAAACACTTCACAACTACTCGGATCTAAACGTAAGTGTTCCCAAGTTAAGACAGGTGGTAAACTGCTTGCTCCTCGGCGGAGTAAAGCACGAATTCGAGCCGATAACTCATCTAGCTCAAAAGGCTTAACCAGGTAATCATCTGCCCCCGCATCTAACCCGTCAATTTTATTTTCCAGAGTATCTTTCGCCGTCAACATGAGGATCGGAATATCGAAGCCCTTTTTGCGTAGCTTCTGGCAGAGGGTAATTCCATCCATTTCGGGCAACATGACATCCAGCAGCACTAGATCGTAAGTAAATACATCCAGTAAATCCCAGGCACTTTGACCATCGTAAACCGCTTCCACAGCATAGTGCAGATCGCTCAGGTATTCCACTACCGCATCGCTAATGCGCTCGTCATCTTCTACTACTAGAATTTTCATAAATTTTTCCTAACTAAAACTTGACCATTATTGCTAGTTAATTATTGATATAGCCACACTCTGGCTATAGTATCGTAAGCAAACAAGGAACAACAATCAAGCTTGAGTCTAAAATTAAAACCTAAGCACTAACTATAAAGTAGGGTTAGCCGAATTTCAAAGTTTCACAATTCTTCTAAAATGAGAAGAGCGTAAAAAATGTAAAAAAAATTAACAAAGGCTAGATAATAATTTTTATGGGACTATTCGGTTTAGGCAAACCAGCCACAATTCCTTCACCTGAAGCAGCTTTACCAGGGCGCAGCCAAGCAATGCCGGTGCCAGAAAAGCATCACGTAAATGGTAATCCTCTTAAGCCACCTTTTCCTGAAAATATGGAACAAGCAGTATTTGGCTTGGGTTGTTTTTGGGGTGCTGAAAGAAAATTTTGGCAGCAGCCAGGAGTATATACCACAGCAGTTGGCTACGCAGCGGGACATACTCCTAATCCTACCTACAAAGAAGTCTGTTCTGGCATGACGGGACACAACGAGGTAGTTTTGGTTGTCTATGACCCAGATAAAATTAGCTATGAAGAACTGCTCAAGGTATTTTGGGAAAGCCACAATCCCACCCAAGGAATGCGTCAAGGCAATGATCGCGGGACTCAATATCGTTCGGGAATCTATACCTATACCCCAGAGCAAAAACAGTTAGCAGAAGCTTCTTTGAAAAAATATCAGCAAGAATTAAGCCAAGCTGGTTATGACCCGATCACTACGGAAATCATTGATGCTCCTGAATTTTATTATGCTGAAGATTATCATCAGCAATATTTAAGTAAAGTGCCTAATGGTTACTGTGGTTTAGGTGGTGTTGGGGTTTGTTATCCCGCTAATTAGAGAAGTTTTGGCGATCGCCAATTACAGATTAGTTAATCTTGAGGACAAATTCTTCTAAACTGGATTAAGTAATAGGTTGGGCTGATCTAATTACCCAACCTTTTTTGAACTCAAATGAATTGTTATTTACACTTAGGAAGTAAGTTAGTTGATAATTCCTGATAAACGTTTCGGTACATTGCTGATCATCAGCAACCTTCTCAGTTTGATTCTGATTAATCCAGTTATGGCAGAACCAGAATTACTCAGAACGCTGACAGTAACTGGGAATGGCATGGAAAAGATCGCTACCACTCTGGCGGAAGTTAGGCTAGGAGTAGAAATTCAGGGGAAAACAGCTACGGAAGTACAACAAGAAATAGCCAAACGGACTTCAGCGGTAGTGGATTTGCTACGTTCCCAAGATGTTGACCAATTACAAACTACGGGGGTAAGGCTAAACCCCAATTATGATCGAAGTAATCAAGGTAATGGTGCCAGAATTTTAGTTGGTTACATTGGCACTAATACGGTTAGCTTTCAGATTCCCCTAGAGCAAGTCGGCACCTTGTTAGATGAAACCGTCGCAGCAGGAGCTAGTCGCGTTGATGGAGTAAGTTTTACCGCCACTCCTGAAGCAATTTTTACTGCTAAAAAAGCAGCTTTGCGTCAAGCAAGTATTAATGCTCAAGATCGGGCAGGTGTTGTTTTAGAAGCTCTTGATCTTACCTCTAAAGAAATCGTCAATATTGAGGTTGACCACGCCCAAGTTCGCCCACCAAGATCTATTGCTAGTAGGGAATTTTCTGCCGCGCAGTCAGGGGCAAGTACAATTGTCGTTGGTGGAGAGCAAACAGTTAGAGCTTCAGTTACTTTACAGATCAGCTATTGATCGTACTGCAAAAACTACTTGATTCTTGGCTTCAAACCATAGTTACGATAGTTCCAATAGTCCTGCATAATGCGGTCATGATCGAAACAAAGATTCGACGGCAAATCCCATTGATTAAATACTCCTAAGTTTTTAGCATCATCAGCAGCAACAGGTTCCCCTTTAGCAGTAGCAATAAAAGCGATCGCCAGGGTATGTTGTCGTGGATCTCTTGCGGGATCTGAATAAACATAAAACTGCTCGACAAGCTCTACTCTTAGACTGACTTCTTCTGCTGCTTCTCTAATCGCTGCGGTTTCAATCGATTCTCCATAATCAACAAATCCGCCTGGAATTGCCCAGCCGAAGGGTTCGTTCATTCTTTCGATCAAGACAATTGGTCTTGCTGGTAGATCAATAAGTTCGATAATAATATCGACAGTTGGTGCAGGATTACGATAATTCACTTCAAATTTGATTAAATATTAGAGTTGAATTATAAGTATAAATCTAGGAGATATACAGCAAGTCCTTTTAATCAGAATGTTACTTTGATTTAATCTAAATATCTGTTACTGGCTCAACATAAAAAGCAATACCATCACCGCCCCCTTCTAGCTGATAGTCTGGAGAATCGACAAAGAAATCTCTTTCTTCGGCTGAGGGAGTATAGAAGTGGGCATCTAAACTGGGATTGTAAAAACGATATAAGGGAATTGTCCCTTCTTGTTGGGTATCGTAACCATAGTAACCAACTCCTTCTAGGGTATAGTTAGGCAGATTGGCCACCACAGAATCTTTTTCCGCTTCCGAGATAGTGTAAAGATGCACTCCAGTAGCTGAGTTAAACAGACGATAAACAGGACTAATTCCTGTAATGTCTTGCTCTCCTGGATTTGGTGCAGCAATAAAAGAAACTCCTTCTAATTCATACTGAGGCAAATTGTTCAAAATCGAATCTTTTTCTGCTTCGTCAGCAGTATAGAACTGTAATTGCAGCTCGCTATTAAAAAAGCGGTAAACTTCTTCTCCTTCTGATAAAACTTCTTCTCTTTCTAATAAAGGAGAGTCATTGGAAGTTGGATTGAATTCATACGCCCCTAAATCAACTGTATTGTTAAAGATACGCGGATTACCAACTATATCTTGAGGTGGATTAGTGGGATCGGGATCGGCTACAACCTCATTATTGCCAACATCAATCCCTGGTGAGCTACTAGCAAGCCGTAAATCACCGTTTTCAGAATCAAGAAAGGCAGGGTCGATATCTAAATTACCATCTCCGGCATAACCTCCCTGAACAATACTATTAGTGACAACCGTTAGACCACCCTCATTGGCGATCGCATTTCCCTGATTGTCATAGAAAATACTATTCGTTACTGTGGGGCGTTCTTCTCCTTCTAGTAAGCTAAAAATT
>CBDUCX010000364.1:0-5262 GCA_965365755.1 uncultured Pleurocapsa sp. | reverse complement strand
AAAATCCCTTGATATCATTAGGAGGTATGGCTAAAGATGAAAGTGTTAATTACAGGGGTCAATTATCGCAATAAAGGGGCAGAATTAATGCTTCATGGTGTTAACCAACAGGTAAGTAAATGGAGTGCCAATAATTATTGTTATTTGCCTTTTAGAGAAGGAACTTTTGCCCAAAGAAATCAATCGGATGTGGGTCATTTGCTTTGGTTAGAATCAAGAAAGTTGCCTTGGGCGACGAACGTATTTAGTGTTGTTTCTGGAGCTATACCCAAGCCGTTGAGAGTTAGCAAAAGCTTTGCTTTAGAATCAGAAATTGATGTTATTTTAGATGCTTCAGGTTTTTGTTTTAGCGATCAGTGGGGAGTAGAAGCAACTCGTAAAAAACTAAAACAATTTACTCGTTGGAAGCAACAAGGAAAAAAAATAATTCTATTACCTCAAGCTTTTGGTTCTTTTACTAGTGAAGCTATCCAAGCTGCTTTTAATCAGGTGATGGACTGTGTTGATTTATTGTTTGCTAGAGACCGTATTTCCTATGAATATATTAATCAAGTTGCTAAATCAACCGACAAACTGAGAGTCGCTCCTGATTTTACTAATTTAGTTCAAGGAGAAAAACCAAGTTATCTTGATAGTTTAGCTGGTAGACCATGCATCATCCCCAACTATAGAATGATTGATAAAACTGCCGATGGATTAGATAAAACGTATCTCAATTTTGTAGTTGATAGTATCAAATATCTGAGCAAAAATGAGTTTAATCCTTTTATTTTGATTCATGAAACAGGAGATGACAGGCTAGTTGAAACTATCCAATCTAACCTAGAACAAGAAGTTGCTGTAATTAAGGAAGATAACTCTCTCGTGCTTAAAGGCATTTTAGGTAACTGTAGCTTTGTTGTTGCTTCTCGATTTCATGGATTGATTAGTGCTTTATCTCAAGGAACTCCTTGTCTGGGGATTGGCTGGAGTCATAAATACGAGATGCTGTTTGAAGATTATAACTGTAGTGATTTGTTAATTAGTTTAAGCGATAATTACAAGAGCAATTTAGGTAAAGTAAGCCTAATTAGTGATCTAAAAACGAGAGAAAAGTTGATTGAAAAAATTAAATTGGCATCTAGTAAACAAAAAGAATTAAGCAAAAAAATGTGGGCTGAGGTTAGCCATGAGATTTACCAATAAGTTCCTCAAGCCAAGAAAATACCGATGAAAATATTACATTTAAGCACAAGAGATATTGATGGTGGCGCTTCCAAAGGTGCATATTGGCTTCATCAAGGCTTAATCGATAATGGTCATGATTCAACCATGATTGTGGCACGGAAATTTAGCGATGATCCGACGGTTATTGGTACAAAATTTAACGATAAATTAAGCGTATTAGAACCTAGAAAGTTTTTACAAAGAAATTACTGTCGCAGCCAAGTTTTTTTAGATAAACTTGCGTTGACTAACTATGAGATCAAACCCGAACATTACTTTTCTCCTGCTTGGGGTTCTCTCAATATCAAAAATTTAATTAACAAACTTGACCCAGATATTATTAATTTGCATTGGATCAATGCGGGCTTTCTCAAACCAGAAAGCCTACTTAAGTTTAATAAGCCGATTGTTTGGACATTAAGAGATACTTGGGCTTTTACAGGTGGCTGTCACTATTTTGGTCATTGCCAAAAATATCAAAATAAATGTGGCAGTTGCTATCAGCTTAATTCTCATGTTGAGCAAGATTTATCCAGAAAACTGTGGCAAAGAAAATCGCAAGTTAATCAACAAGTAAATATTACTGTCGTTGCTATTAGTCATTGGTTGGCAGAATGTGCTAGAAAAAGTAGCATTTTTCGTCAGAATAAAATTGTGGTGATTCCTAATGCGCTAGATGAAACTAAATTTACACCTATCTCTCAAACAGAAGCGAGAAAAACTCTAGGCTTATCTCTTGATAAAAAAATTATTACCTTTGGCGCTATTAATGCTATTAAAAGCAAAAGAAAAGGATTTGCATATTTAATTTCTGCCTTGAAAAAGCTAGCTCACAGTGGATGGAGTGAAAAAGCTGAATTATTAGTTTTTGGCGCTTATGAACCAGAGAATCCTCCTGATTTAGGAATGCCGATTAAATATTTAGGTTTTTTAAACGATCAAGATACTCTATCTCGTGCCTATGCAGCTGCGGATGTTTCAATTGTTCCTTCTTTAGAAGAAGCATTTGGTAAAACGGCAATTGAATCGATGGCTTGTGGAACTCCCGTAGTCTGCTTTGATGCGACGGGGTTAAAAGATATTGTTGAACACAAAAAAAATGGCTATCTTGCCAAATATTTAGATGCTGAGGATTTAGCTTCAGGCATAGATTGGGTATTAAAAAGAACCCAGGAGGATAATTTTTTGTCGCTGCAAGCAAGAGCTACAGTTTTAGAGAAGTTTACTCTAGCAAAACAAAGTAAATTATATATGGAACTTTACAACGAGGTTTTGGCAAATGATTAATTAAGCAGAAAAGTTTGGTTTATTCTGGCAAATTATTAAGACATAGAAAAAATGAAACAATGGTATGAAGAGTTATTTGAAAATTATGCAATAAAATATGACAGAGAAAATTTTACACAGGGGACAATTGGCGAGTGCAATTTTATCGAACAAGAAATTAATTATGCTAAAAGTAGCAGAATCTTAGATATAGGTTGTGGAACGGGAAGGCACTCAATTGAATTAGCTAAAAGAGGATATCAAGTTGTTGGTATTGATTTAGCAGTATCTTTACTAAAGCGCGCAAAAGAAAAAGCATTAGAGGAAAATTTGTCAATTGATTTTTATCAATATGATGCCAGAAATTTACCTTTTTTAGCTGAATTTGATTTAGTAATTATGATTTGTGAAGGAGCATTTCCGCTGATGGAAACCGATGAAATGAATTTTCAAATTCTTCAGAATGCTGCTAATGCCTTGAAATCGAATGGTTTATTAATCTTTACTACTTTAAACGGCTTATTCCCCCTATTTCACTCTGTCAAAGATTTTCTTGATTCCCATGCCCAAGAAGGAAATGCAATCTACGAGAATCATTCATTCGATCTGATGACTTTTAGAGATTTTAGCAGTATATCTATTGAAGATGATCTAGGCAAGAGAAAAAAGATTGATTGTAATGAAAGGTATTATGTACCATCTGAAATAACCAGGGTAAGCGCAAGAAAAATGAGGCTGTAATATGCTGTTGAAATCTATCTCTCTAATCGGATTTTCAATGGCTAAAGATTTCGGCAAAACAAAGAAGTCTCAAAAGAATAGGACTAAAAACTCTTCAGCGCTAAAAGCCAGAGATTGTGAGCAAATACAGAAACAATGGAGCAAACATTTTGAAAACTTAGATGATCCTAGAGGAAAGCAAGGTGTTCTTCATCCTTTCATGAGTATTGTGATGATTGCCATACTAGCGACGATTGGTGGAGCTAAAGGTTGGGAAGATATCGAAATTTATGGAGTGAGTCATGAACCCTGGTTGTTTAGTTTCTTAAAGCTACCGTTCGGAATTCCTACAGCGGATACTTATCGGAGACTATTCGAGAGAATATCACCTGCTGCCTTGGAACAAAGTTTCAATAGTTGGTTGAGCAGCGTAATAGAAGATTTAGGCGCACAAGTCATTCCCATTGATGGAAAAACTGTCAAAGGTTCTTATGACCGTAATAGTGAACAATCTGCATTACATCTAGTCAGTGCATGGGCAACGGAGAATCGACTATTTCTGGGACAAGTCAAAGTGGAGTCTAAAACTAACGAGATTACTGCTATCCCAGCCCTACTGGAACTGTTAGACATTTCTGGATGTATTATTACCATTGATGCGATGGGTACTCAAACGGAAATTGCCCATCGGATTCAGGCTCAAGGTGCAGAATATATTTTGGCGCTCAAAGCGAATCATCCCACTTTATACCAAGAAGTGGAGCAATGGTTTAAAACTGCCCAAGCCTCTGACTTTCAGGGCATAAAATATACTCATGATGTCCGAGTCGAATCAGGACATCATCGTCGTGAGAAAAGAGAAGTTACAGCAGTACCACTCAATCAAATGGGAGGTTTATACAAACAAGCCCAATGGTCAGGTTTACAAACCATAGTTCGAGTTGTACGAACACGTCATCTGTGGAATAAAACCGAAAAGGAGGTAATGTTCTATCTCAGTTCTCTACCACCAGATGCTCAAAGATTAGGCAAAGCTATTCGACAACACTGGTCAATTGAGAACCAACTCCATTGGGTCTTAGATGTGACTTTTGGAGAAGATGCCTGTCGCATTCGTAATGGCTTTGCTCCTGAAAATATCGCTTTGCTCAAGCGATGGAGCATTAATTTACTTAATCAAGAAACGAGCTTCAAGAAAAGCACTCGACAAAAAGCAAGACGAGCCAGCATGGATTCAAGCTATTTGTTGAAAGTTCTTAATGCCTCAATTCCTTTTCATTCTAACCCTTCTTAGGTCTAAATTTTCTTGCGTTTACCCTGCTATTTGACATCGTGTTTAAGTGAACGTTTGAGCAGAGTAATAAGTTGTCTTAATTGTCTTAAATGTCTTAAAATCAGACAATGTTTAACATTGTTTTTAACTCATTAGTTTGAACAATTTCTAGGATTTTCTCACCTTTAGGTGCATGTCTGTATTGCAACTATATTGCGAGACAGTCCGTTGCGGGGTGGGAGCATGTCAAATATGTCGATACAAGTGAACTATAGCTACGATAAGGAAGGGTTACTGTCGGTGAATTAGCTACATAGTTCAAGCGTTCTTACAAAACTGACCTGCTTCCTGCGGGGCTTATAAAGCTTGCTTAAACAGCAGTTATTCATCTAAATCTTTGTCTTCATCTTCCGCTAGGATATCTTCTAGTTCATCCATTTCCTTATCATTGCTAAAGCGATCTGATTGACTGGGCATAAATCGACCAGTACTCTTGATCCATCTAAAAAGAGATTCATTTTCTCTAGGAGTAATAATCAATGCAGGTTCCCCTATCGATTCTTCTTGAAGTGCGGGATTTTGGAATTTTTTATTCATTTTTATTGTTGTTTTAAGTTTCTAGTTAATAAATTGCTTTTTGATAAAAGGTGAAGTCATTGCCGTCAAAAGACTGCCGTAATCTAGATTGAAATTAACTCCCACTCCCACTTTGAGATCGGAGTTTTGGCTGTCGAGAACTAGATGATCGCTACTTGACCCTGATATTTCCAGATCGAGATCTGGACTTAAACCAGAGA
>CBDUCX010000363.1:0-5289 GCA_965365755.1 uncultured Pleurocapsa sp. | reverse complement strand
ATCGACATAATTAGTTACAACCAGGATAAACAATTCACCCAGGTTGTTTCTTTTAACAGTTAAGGTTTTAACTTTCCCTTTTATTTCCCTGCTTTTTGAAAACTTATAAACTCTGTTGCCAATGCGTATTTTATTGCCAGACAAAAACTTATATCCAGACTGTTTAAGCGTGAAACTTTTATACTTTCTAGTTTTCTTAAAACTAGGTGGTCTAGTTCCTCGCTTATGCTGCTTAAAGAAAAGCTTGTATGCTTTGTCTATTCGCTGGCAAATATCCTGTACAGCCTGTGAGCCTACTTGTTGCCAATACCGAATCCGCTTTCTTAGCTTGGCAATATGCTTCATAAGCTTGTACGCATTCAAGTGTTTACCAAACATTTTGTAGTACCGCTTATGCAAAGCAATACAATGATTATAGATACTGCCACTAGCATTTATTTGCCAATGGATACATCTATTTTGCTTGGTTTTGTACAACTTGAATTTATACGTTTTCATGAGCCAATTGTACCATGAATACTACATCAAAAGCCGTCGTAGAACGACAGGGCTTTAGACCCAAAATCATGTGGTAAGAGGATACCGAGGTTTGCGAGGTATCGGGATGAAAGGATTTGAACCTTCGACCCCTGCTTCCCGAAAGCAGTGCGCTACCAAACTGCGCCACATCCCGTAGTCGCTGTATATGCTAGCACATTTGGTTATTTCACAGAAAGTAAGCCAACGTGGGGGACTCAGGTGTTGATCTTGCTTTCAATTAACCAATCAATTTTAGTAAAATCTCACCCATTTCTTGACAGCCCACCGCCTTCATTCCTGAAGACATAATATCTCCTGTGCGATAGCCTTGATCTAAGACTTGATTAACAGCGGTTTCAATTTCCATAGCAGCATTAGGCTCATTTAAACCGTAGCGCAACATCATGGCAGCACTAAGCACTTGTGCTAAAGGATTAGCTTTATCTTGTCCTGCAATATCGGGGGCTGAGCCATGGACAGGTTCATATACTCCAGGAGTACCAGCTTTGCCCAAGCTAGCGGAGGGCAGCATCCCAATACTGCCTGTAAGCATCGCCGCAGCATCGGAAAGAATATCGCCAAATAAGTTTCCGGTAACAATAGTATCAAACTGTTTAGGAGCGCGGACTAATTGCATCGCGGCATTATCCACATATAGATGGCTCAACTCGACATCACTATAATCCGGTGCCATTGCCGTAACACGATCGCGCCATAGCTGGGATACATCTAGCACATTCGCCTTATCTACCGAGCATAATTTACCCCTGCGCTTTTGAGCAGTTTCAAACCCAACCTTAGCAATGCGATCAATCTCGCTGGTGCTATAAGCCATGGTATTCACACCTCGTTTTTCTCCCGTTTCCGTCTCAAAAATACCTTTGGGTTGACCAAAGTAGATACCCCCAGTTAATTCCCGCACCACCATAATATCCACCCCTGCCACTATTTCTCGTTTAAGTGAAGAAGCGTCAATCAATTGAGGCAAAATGGTTGCTGGTCGAAGATTAGCGAATAGCCCTAACCCTGCCCGCATACCCAACAATCCTGTTTCGGGACGTTGCTGACGAGGTAAATTATCCCATTTATAGCCCCCGATCGCTGCTAACAATACCGCGTCACTATTACGACAGGCGGTTAAAGTTGCTTCTGGTAAAGGCTCTCCTGTCTCGTCGATCGCTGCACCACCAATCAAAGCTTCGGTAAACTTAAACTCTAGATCGTGTTTCGAGGCGATCGCCTCCAATACTTCTACCGCTACTGAAATAATTTCGGGGCCAATACCATCCCCAGGAAGTAAAGTAATACGGTGTTGTTTGGTCATAATGACTATTCTTGAGATCCTTCGATATGGCGTTGCTGACAGCTACTAATCTACCATTTGCTAGTCGCTCCAAAGCCAATGAATCTGTAAAGAAAAGTTTCTAAAGCTGCTTAATTTACTCTTATTTGAAAATTTCAGGATAGAAGAAATAATACAAAGTTGTTTAAGATATTGATCAGAAGTATTAAAACTAGGAAAGCAAGATGGTTAACGTAGCCGTGATTGACTACGAAATGGGAAATCTTCACTCCGCCTGCAAGGGTTTGGAGAAAGCAGGTGCAGTGGCTAAAATAACTAATTCTTCTCAAGATATCTTGGGTGCGGATGCGGTTGTCTTACCTGGGGTGGGAGCATTTGACCCTGCCATGCGACACATAAGAGAGCTTAATTTAGAAGAAATTATCAAGGGCGCGGCACGTAGTAAACCGTTTCTGGGTATATGTTTGGGCTTACAAATTTTATTTGATGCCTCAGAAGAGGGGACTGAGAGAGGATTAGGAATTGTTCCTGGTATGGTGCGCCGCTTCCAAAGCGAACCTAATCTGGCTATTCCCCAGATGGGTTGGAATCAACTAGAACTCACTCAGCCACAAGATGAGTTATGGCGAGATTTACCCCCAAATCCTTATGTCTATTTTGTCCACTCTTTTTATGTTGAGCCTCAAGATCCAAGTCTCAATTCCGCGATGGTAACCCATGGCTCACAAACTGTCACAGCGGCGATCGCTCGTGATAATTTAGTAGCAGTACAGTTTCATCCTGAAAAGTCTTCGGACAATGGATTAAAAATTCTGGCCAATTTTGTGACCTCAGTTAAAAAACAACAAAAGTGTTTGCAATAATCCGACAACGAAACCTAATAATCCTCCCAAATTGACGATCGCTTGAAGTTCATTCTTGACAATTCCCTGGACTGCATTTTCTAATTCTTCGGGAGAAGTAGCGGAAACTCGGTCAATAATTACTTGATCGATGGAGAGAATCGGTATAGCTTGAGCCACCAGCTTTTCTAGGTCTTGTTCTAGATAGCGGTCTAATACCAGAGCCAATTCTTGGCTAATTACTTCTAGTGAATCGCTAACTGTCGGTGAAGATTGGAGACGATTGAGGATCAAGGTTGCCAAATTTTCCCATTCTACCGAGTCTCCTAAACCTGAAATTAAATTACCTCCTTCTTCCCTGACATAGTTGCGTACTGCTTCACGGACAGTTTTACGCAGTTGTCTGACCGTAGAGACGGGTAGATTTTGCAGTGAAAGATTAGTCAGCCAATTTTTAATGCGATCGCGAATTTGCAACGAGAAACTTAACTCTTCTAGTCTGGCATTAGTAATATCTGGTTCATCAATACAAAAAGAGCGGAGTCTGAGGAGACTGTTACGTAAACCAAATAGATTCGCCACCACCCAGTAAGTACCACTGGTTTTTTCTCGAAAACCCTCGTCGATGATTTGAATATTGCGATCGCTCAAGAAATCAATCATCGCCCGACGAATTGTATCAGGGGGTACGACCGAACCTAATAGCCAATCAGAGAATTTCTTAGCTTGATCATCTTTTAGTTGAAAATTAAGCAGGATCTGATCGAAAATTTGATTGATTTGGGCTTCTAAAAAGTCTTCTTTTCTGGCTAAGACCTTTAACAATCGAGGTAAAGATTGACTGAACAAATCGTGGAGAATGTTACCCAGAATCTTGGCTGTCTTTTGCTCTTGATCCGATTTAACCTGATCTAGAGCCAATTTCAAAAGCCAGAGGATTGCGCTCTCGATCCGCTCAGTTGCTAATAACCTTTGAGCTAACTTGTGTAATTCTCCTGGGGTCAACAGTGAACCCATGATTGTATCGGAGACTTTCTGCGCTAAACGCTCTTGATTGCTGGGAATTAGACCAGGAGTAAAGGGAAGCTGACGCTTGCCAATATAAATAGCTCTATAGGGACGGAACAGCATTTTGATTGCTATATCGTTGGTGAAATAGCCAATAATGCTTCCCGCAATGGGGGGAACAAAGAATATCCAGAGATCCGCTAGTGCCAAAGCAATATGTTGAATCGACAATAAAGATTGAGACAAGGAGCAAGTTAATTGTATCTACTATTCTATCGTTCTTTCAAAAGAGGACTCTCTCTTTTATTTCGTTAAAACCAATATACCCATCATGCTTCCCATCAGTGGATAATGAACAGCCTGACTAAAACCTAACCCATAAGAAAGTTTAACTTGTTCTGCACCTGCGGGAAACCGCTCAATGCTGGGGTTGATGTAGGCATACTCTTCTTTCATCCCCATTTCTTCAGCAATTGGCACCACAATATTAGCTAAATACCACTGTTGAAAGCTAGACATTAAGCCAGGCTCAGGGCGATGAAAATCTAAAATTGCTGCTTTAGCGCCAGGTTTTAGTACCCGAAGTAATTCTTGGAGGCTGCGGTCAATATTAGTTACATTACGTAACCCATAACCCATGGTGGCACAATCAAACTGACAATCTGCAAAAGGTAAAGCTAAGGCATCCCCTTCGAGCCAGTCTAGGTTGGCGGTAGGACATTTTGTCATCTGTCGTTGTTTAGCGATCGCCAATTGTTCAACCGCAAAATCCAGTCCTGTAACTTTTCCTGAATCTCCCACTTGTTTAGCTAATAATAAAGCTAAATCACCACTACCACAGCAAATATCTAGAGCTTGATCACCTAACTTGGCTTCAGTCCATTTAACCGCCATTAACTTCCAAATTCGATGCTGTCCCAAACTCAAGCGATCGTTGAGGCGATCATAGATAGGAGCAATGCGATCGAATATTGCCTTAATTTCTGTTGCTGTGGAAGTTACTGTTTTAGTCATTAATCTTTATCGATGTTCCATTTCGCTAATTTTAGAGCAATGGCTGAATTGAACACTGACTAAAGCGTTAAATCTTAATCAAATTCTATTTTGCTAGTGGACGTGGGCGAAAATAAGACAACCATTATGCTGTTAAAGCCTTACCCTTGTAAGTCCACTGGAACGGTTTTGCCATCTTGTCATTGTAGTAAACAATGAAATCCAGAATCTTAGCTGCTAAGTCTCCCTCGCTCAGAAAACTGCTGCGTTTGAGAAGTTTCCGCGCTACTATGCTGAACCAAATCTCAATCTGATTGAGCCAAGAACAGTGCTTTGGTGTGTAATGAAATACAACATTATGCTCTCGATTACTCAGAAATTCTGCCCTCGTTTCCATTGACTGAAGAATACCGTACTGACCTTTTTTGCCTAATGTTGCCCTGGGAATTCCTTCAGTGGATGCAACCCAACAAACTAGAGACTCTGATTGATGGATATTTAAGCAGTCCATTACCAGATGCCATTTCTGAACTTGAGGGTTCGCTCTAATCATCTGTTGTAGATGAGATAAAAAATCTTATTAAAAAGCGATCGCGAAGCGCCTACCGAAAGTCTCGCGACAGT
>CBDUCX010000362.1:0-5312 GCA_965365755.1 uncultured Pleurocapsa sp. | reverse complement strand
AATAGGGAATGCCGTATAATTTTTGGCGCTCAGGATAATAGATTTTATAAACTACTGGTTCCCCAACAAATAAGTCTTGTTCCTGTAATTGACAAGGATCTTCTAAGATAACTTGCCGAAATATCTGGGGAATATAACCGAAAATTTGTTGATTATATTCACTGGGAATTGTCTGAAAGGCAAAAGTAATCAGTTTGGCAATCTGAGAAAACTGCTGTTCATGCCGATATGTTTGCAATTTAAGTTGAATTTTCTTAGCTAAGGCGATCGCATCTATCTTCATGCAACTTTATTTTGAGCAATAAAATAATTAGGTTATTTGGTAAAGATAAGTTAATTTACATCAAGATACTATAAGTATTGATAACTGTCTTCACAAGGATGGTGTCATTATGACTGTCAAATGGCTAACCTGATTGCGGAATAGAGCATTTTTTGCCGACCATCAGAGAATATCCATAATCCAAATTTTAATCAATCTAATACTTACTCCCTATGAAAGGAAAAGGACATAATCTACCAAACAGATTAGTTAGAGGAGGCACAAAAAAATCTCACGAGGCACAAGTACCAATTATTGGAGGTAAAGGTAAAATCGATACTAGCTGGAAAGATATCCGCTGGACTCCTATCAAGCTGAGTGTAGTTTCAATTGTCTTATTAGCTCCTATTTCATGTGCGATTGTTCTTTGCTTTAAAGCAGGAAACAGTTTAGTTGGCATGATCTTAATTGGCTTACTCGTTTTTATGGGACTAATTTATTGGGCTTTGCGCTACATAGAACACAATGAATTTTAATTACTGCATTCGATCAATGGTGCGATATTGAATAGCTTCTGCCAAATGATTACTTTGTAAATGGCGATCGCCTGCTAAATCAGCAATGGTACGGGAGACTTTTAAGACGCGATCCATTGCCCGTGCCGATAGACCGAGTTTACGTATTGCTCCCTCCAGGAGATTGCGACTACCCTCATCCAAGACACAAAAGTCTCTGAGGTGGTGCGATCGCATTTCTGCATTACAGCTAATTCCTACTTCCCCTTCAAACCTTTGCTCGGCTAATTTTCGGGCAGCAATGACTCTTTCTCTGATAGTTGATGTATCCTCTCCCTTAGTTTGTCTGGTCATTTCTTCTGGTTTAAGACGATTTACCGCCACCTGAAGATCGATACGATCCATTAAAGGTCCCGATAACTTACTCCAGTAGTTCTCCCGTTGCCGAGGAGAACAAGTGCAGTTTTGAATCGGATCACCAAAGTAACCACAAGGGCAGGGATTTGTACTGGCAATCAAAGTAAATTGAGCAGGAAAAACTACTGATTGACGAGTGCGTGAAATTGTTACCTGACCATCTTCTAAAGGTTGGCGTAAATATTCCAGTACGTTGCGTTTAAACTCCGTGAGTTCGTCCAAAAATAATATGCCCTTGTGAGCTAGGGATATTTCACCAGGACGAGGATAAGTCCCCCCGCCGACTAAAGATGGCCCTGAAGCTGAATGATGAGGACTGCGAAAAGGTCTTTGGGTGATTAACTGCCCCCGATCCCTTAGTAATCCAGCAACGGAATGAATTTGGGAAACTTCTAGTGCTTCAGCAAAGGAAAGACTGGGCAAAATTCCTGGGAGGCGTTGTGCTAACATCGTTTTGCCACTTCCGGGAGGTCCGACGAAAATAAGGTTATGCCCTCCTGCTGCGGCAATTTCTAAAGCTCGTCTTGCCTGTAGCTGTCCTTTAACGTCCTTGAGATTTGCTATCCGTCCCAGAGATTGCTTTTTTTCCAAGGGATTTTCGGCAACGACAGGCTGGTATTTGTCTGGCTGATTCAAAAAATCAGCTACTTGTCCTAAGCTGCTAAATCCATATACGCTAATATCCTTAACTACTGCTGCTTCCTGAGCATTACCCAGGGGAAGAATTAGCCCTGCAATACCCATTTTGGATGCGGCGGCGGCAATAGGCAAGACTCCTGATACTGGTCTTAAACTGCCGTCTAGGGAAACCTCGCCATAGAATAGATAATCTCCTAAGAGTTGCGGATTTACTTGTTCCGATGCGGCTAAGATACCGACACTAATGGGCAGATCAAAACAAGGGCCCTCTTTGCGGAGATCGGCAGGAGTGAGATTAATCACGATTTTTCGTACAGGAAAGGTAAAATCAGCATTTTTGATCGCAGCTTTGACTCTTTCCCTAGATTCCTGAATTGCCACATCAGGCAACCCAACAACGATAATCTTGGGTAATCCTCCAGAAACATCGACTTCCACTCCTACTTTAATCGCGTCAATACCGACGATCGCTGCGCTCCAAACCCTTGCCAACATGGATTAATTAATTATTTCATCGATCCCAGCCTATGTCTCAAGTCTAGGATTATCTAACCGCAAATTCACTGCTTTTTTACTGCCGATTATTAATTCTGATGAGTAATATGGAGGGGAATAATTTAACTTGTACTGATACTTTACAACTACTTTAGGGAACAATAGAACCAACCAGCAGCTAGCATCGTTAATTGATAAGTAAAAGTGATATTTAACGTTATATAGTCTTGTAGTTAATGATGAATTAACTAATATTGCCTGAACAATATTTTTTCCGCCTAAATCATCTCCATAAAATTACTACAAAAATATTACTTAAAATATTTCTTTAAGTGATGATCACAACAGTATGGATACAAATTACAATCAAAATCAGACAATGGACAGTTTAGATCAGCTACACCACGTATTAGTAATTGAAGATCCTTCTTTTGTAAAAGAAATTGAGCTGGATGCTGCTACTTACTCTATTGGTCGTCATTCTAGTAATGATGTTGTTCTTTCATGCCAAAAAACTTCACGTAATCATGCCACTCTTCTCAGAAGAACGGATGTTAAAACTAATCAATCTTCCTATTGGATTTTAGATGGAGATTTACAGGGAAATAGAAGCCGAAACGGTATCTATATCAATGGAAAAAAAGGTTTAGTTCATGAATTAAAGTCTGGAGATGTGGTTCATTTTAGTGGAGATGCCTCAATAAGATATAAAATTTCCACTGAGCCACTGAACAATTCTTCTACACCAAGAAATGTAGAATTAAATAGTGCCTCCTCCGCTGGTAACGATGTAGTCGTTCGAGATACATTTATTAATAAAGAAACAGTAGTTTCTCCTGAGAGAAAAACCACCTATAGAAGTAATCAATCTGTAGAATATTCGCAACAAAATTCATTAGCGGAACTAAGCCCACAGCCGATTGTTGAAATAGATTTGTATGGTAATATTACCTATATAAATTCAGCAGGTATTGTTAACTTTAAAGATATTCATCACCAAAAGCTAAATCATCCTCTATTAAATAATTTAATTGCTCAATATCATCAAGGTGGTGAGAATATAATTACCCGAGAAATTCAGATAGATAATAAAACATTTTGGCAAACTGCCCATTATTTACCTGAAAAAAGAGTAATTAGGAACTACATTACTGACATTAGTAATCAAAAGATTATCGAAGCTGAGCTACAGCAGGCTAAATCTATTTACAGTAAGATAGTTCAGCAAATTTCTGAAGGAGTAATTATTGTCGAATCAGCGACCAAAAAAATCGTTGAAACTAACTTGGCTTGTAGTAAATTGCTGGGTTATTCTGATGATGAATTATTACAAATGAATATTTATGAGGTGGTCGCAGAATCTGACAAATTGGCTCTAGTTTTACGTAAAGTAATTGCCGAACAAAATACCTTCGAAGGGGAATATTTATGGCTAAGAAAAAATAGTAATATCGTCAAAAGTCAAGTTAAAGTAAGTTTAATTGGATCTGGTTTATCAGAAAAAATTTGCTTTATTATTAATTCCAGAGCAACTAATTCAACAGAAATCTCATCTCAAGCAACAAACCAGGCATTTAAAAGGGATTTATTTAATCAGCAATTATCTACAGCGATCGCCAATGCTAAAAGAAGCCAAAAACTTCTGGCAGTCATGTTTTGTAAGCTAGATTTTTTACCTGATATTAATGTTAGCATTGGAGCAAATAATAGTGACAAATTACTATTAGCATTAGAACAAAGATTAAGTACCTGTTTACGTGCAGGAGATGCTGTTGTTCGTTGGCAAGAAGATAAATTTGCTCTGTTATTGCCTCAAGTCAACGATATCGAAGAAATAACTAAAATTAATCAACGGATTAAAGAATCAATTAAGCAATCTTTTTCCTTGGGAGAAACCCAGGCTTCGATTGATAGTGCAATGGGAATTGCTGTTTATCCCCAGGATGGAACTGATCCTGAAATTTTATTAGCCAGTGCTAATACTGCCTTGGAACGCGCTTATAATAATCAGAATGGATATCAATTTTATGACGATGCGATTAACTCTCAAGCATTAGTCGCTTTAGAGTTAGAAAATCTACTACAGCAAGCCATAGAAAAATCGGAATTTCAGCTTTATTATCAACCGCAAATTAACGTTAACAATGGCAAAGTAGAAGCGATTGAAGCTTTACTACGTTGGGAACATCCCGAATTAGGCTTAGTCGCACCAGGAAATTTTATTAGGCTAGCGGAAAAAACTAAATTGATTGTACCCATTGGCGAATGGACAATTCGTACCGCCTGTAATCAGAATAAGCAATGGCAAACTCAAGAATTGCCATTATCGAAGATTACTGTCAGTTTATCTCTAGTTCAATTCCAACAGCCAAATCTCCCCCAAAAAATTGCCGAAATAGTTGCAGAAACGGACATGGCAGCTAACTTACTCGAATTAGAGATTAGTGCGGCAACCTTGATGGATAATATAGATCACAGCCGACACCTAATTAATCAACTCAAAGCCTTGGGGGTGCAAATTGCGGTTGATGGCTTGACCACAGGCTTTCTCGCTTTAGAATATCTCAAGCGAATTCCTCTTGACACTTTGAAAATAGATCGTTCTTTAGTGCAGCAACTTACAGATAGTCCTCAAGATCTAGCTATCGTAACTGCATTAATTGAGTTAGGGAAAGGTTTTAATCTGAGAATAGTTGCCGAAGGAGTAGAAACTCAAGAACAAGTAGAACTACTACGTAGCCTAAACTGTCACAATATGCAAGGCTTCTGGTTTGCTCGTCCCTTAGCTGCCAACGAAGCTAAAAAACTACTAGAACTTAATGATTCAGAAGAGGCAATGACAAAATCTATTGTGGAAAAAGTGCTGGAATCAGAAACAGTGCAGGAATCAACTCAAGTCCAGGAATTAACTCAAGAGCAGGAATTAGGTGGCACGGATTCTAATTAACCTCTTTGTCAAGTGACAGCTAACAACTAACAACTAA
>CBDUCX010000361.1:0-5315 GCA_965365755.1 uncultured Pleurocapsa sp. | reverse complement strand
CAAATGGAACATTTCTCAGGAATGGGCTAGACCCGATGATCCAGCGAGAAAAAGAATTTATGAACCTGGTTTTCAGGCTTTGATTAATGCTGATAGAAAAGCCAAAGGATTAGAACCCCTTGCCGATACAAGAAAACTCCTGACTGAGTACGTAATGGAGAGAGTCGCGTGCGGATTGATCACGGGTCGTGATGACATTATCAATCTATTTAAAGATGAATTAGGTCTAGAGATTACTAGGACTGGTAAAGATTACATCACCGTAAAAAACTCCGAAATGAAAAAGGGATGTCGATTAAAAGGAGAACTTTATGAAAGAGAATTTAGACCTGAATTCCAGGCTACAACAGAAATTAGAACAAGAGAGACAAGTAATTCAGGGGTTGACTCAAAAGAGTTACTTGAAGTTAGAGAAAGAATTAGAAGCAATTACCAGTACCGCACTCAATACCATCAAAAAAGATATGGAGCGTCAAAACTTGGTTCTGAGCTTGATGCTGGGCAAGTTCTGGCTCACCCCAGCCACAGTGGGATTGAGCCTTTGTCTGGGTATCTTCGTCGGCAGTTGGGGGATGACGCAATACTTATCGAGTCGGATAACCGAGAGACAGGAGACATTGGATTATCTGGACAAGAAAATCAATTCCCAGGTAATCGAGTTGAGACAGCAACAACAGACTCTGAAGTTAATACAGGAGGAGACAGGGGGGATAACTATCACTCAAACGGACAACGGAACATTTCTGACTCTCCCCCCCAACTCGGCTCTGACTCCTGGTTGGCAATGCCAAGGAAAACCCTGTATGAAATTGGAGTAGACAATGAGCGAACTGGAAAACAGACTGATGACCGCACTCTCAGAGCTAGCACAGCAGTACAAGCAGGATATGAGAAATCTGTCGAGCAAATACAGCTCGGACATGAATCGGCTAGAGAAGCAGAACAAGCATCTTCGTACTCAAGTGATGCACTTAAGCAAACAAGTACAGGGATTGAACGGGCAAATCGAGAAGTTGAATTTATCCAACAACAAACTGATCTCAATCTTTCAAGAATCAGAGAATCTTTAAAGAAAAAGAGAGTCAAGCAACTGGAACGGTTTAAAATCGAGATTAATCTCGTTGATTATGCTCAAAGCCAGGGATATGAATATCTGATAAGAGAATCTAGCCCCAATAGCGCAGTGCTGCGTCATAACTCAGGAGACAAGATTGTAATTGTTACTAATACCCAGGGACACGGTATTTATTTTTCGCTCTTGGATGATAAAGATCAGGGGACAATTATTGACTTTGTACAGCATCACCGTAATTTAAGTTTGGGGGAGGTGAGAAAAGAGTTACGTCCTTGGTTACTCAAAGGCGATAAGCCTGACGGCATGGCTTCGCTACGCTCGGAGGTTATTGAAAAACCACAACCTCTAATTAAAGACAAAATCAATGAATATTTACAAAGGCTAAAAAATCTCAACCAGCCTTCACCCCAGCCATCTAAACGAAAACAGAAGAAACGGAATCAATTAGAACTTTAACGGGCTTCGCCCTTGAAGGCAGAGGGCAGGAGGCACAAAGGCGCATAGTTCGCCGCATGTAGGCAGAAGGTTTAAGCACCCTTTACCCTTATTCCCTTTTGGGTTTAATTCCCCATCGTCTATACGTTGTATGGTTCGGTTGGGGTCGCGCATCCCCAGAAGAACCATTGACCTGCATGCGGCTTAAGCCTTTGCGCCCTCTGCCCTCGAACTTCTGCCTTCGTTTAATCGTAATGGTAGCGACATTGTAAAAAATAAATGCGATTGTCTTTGATACGGTAGACCAGACGATGCTCCAAATTAATGCGTCGCGACCAAATATTAGAATCGACATATTTGAGGGGTTCTGGCTTACCAATTCCTTTAAATGGTTGCTCGCAAACTATCTCGACCAAATCTAAAATTTTATTGATTTTGCCAGGGTCTTTCTTTGCCCACCAAAGCAGATGTTCTCGGAAGGTAGGGGGAAAAATAGGACTCCAGGCTTTATTCTCTGACAATCCCCAAATCCTCACACAAGTCTTTTACAGATTGAGGTTCAACTGTCGCCTCATCCATCTGCTTGGATTCATCTATGGCTTTAAATAGCTCTTTTGCATTTGCAGGAGAACGTAATAGATAGACTGTTTCTAGCAAACTATCTAACTCTTCCTTGCTAATCAAAGCTACATCTGGCTTGTTTCGACGATTGATTATGACAATTTCTGAGTTCTTACTAACTCTATCCAGTAAAGATGCAAGTCCATTTCTGGCATTAGTATAGGCGATTGAATCTGTTGTGGGAATCATATCCTGACACAAAGCTGTACAGGTCTAATCTAACATGAATAATATATTGATTGTTAGGATTTACTCCTCCATCGCTGCAATAAAATGATTGAACAATTTGTTAGTAGTAAAACTATGTCAAAACAAGATTTGGACATCTTTAAGTTTGATCCAGCAAGTTATTGGCAGGAGCGTGAGCGTGTAGATGTCGTTAACGAAGGAACGGAAATACTTAAATATGTCCCGGCTTTTAAGTTGTCAGCAGATCCAAAACAAAATCTTCAGCGAATCGATCAAGACGATCAAGATAATAGTCATTTGAGATCAGAACAAATTAAGCAGATTGCTAAATGGTTAAAGAAAAATTATCAGCTTAATAGCTCAATAGCAGATCAGTTAGCTTTTCACTTAATCAAGCTGTACAAACACCTTTTCAAAATTAACTGGAATAAGACGCAAGTTAAACGTAAGAATCCCCCTCTGCCATTTAAAATAATTCGCGACTATAAGAGCGAAAGTAAATCGCTCGATCTACATCTCGAAGCAGCAGAATTAGAGCGGATAGTCAAATACATAGAAAGCAGCGTAACTCCTAAATTAGAATCAGCCAAAATTTGGTCGCACGCTGCTGACGAACTACTTACCTATCAGCCAGAAATAGCATTATTAATCGCTCGAATACAGCAAAATATTGAAGAAACTTTAGGTAGTCTAACCTCAGATAAGATCGCCAAAATTTCTCCTCAAAATTACCAAGAAGTAAGAGCGATTAATTTAGAACAAAAAGTTTCATTATTTCTACAGCAGTTTACCCAGCGAGAAGTTTCAGTTATTTTTGAGAGATTAAATTTTAAAAAGCTTACTCTTGAAGATTTAGACGAGATTTTGGGACTAAAGAAAGACAATGTAAATAAACCAATACCAAAGACCGAATCAAGGTTAGCAAATGCTGTAGTAGCCGTTCCTAGCTTTGCTGCTTTTGGCAGTGCATCTTTAGCTCAAATTAGAAAAGATTTGTGGCATAAAGATAATAATGGAATTGCGATCTTCAAGCATCAAGCAAAAGGCAATCCTAATAACTATATCGAACATTACATCAGCAATCCTGGCGATATTGAAGTACTTCCTTGGGAACAAGCCGAGCAAATCATCGACAAATTTGGTTTTAATACAGTAAAACTACATTTGATTTTCGCTGCACACACGATGAAGCAGCCTACACCTTGGTCGGGTAAATTTAGTCTCAAAGCTAGCGATGTAATCGAATATTTGGGCTGGGATAAAAGAACCGATCTGCCAGTTCATCAGAAGTTGAGTGAAATTGCTAAGACTGCTTTTGTCCTAGATTGCTTGTTGGTAAAGTCTGTTTGGATAGAAGGCAGAAACAGAAAAGGCGAAATTGATGCCAGCACCCCTACAGGAAGAATGTGGAACGTGGTGGTAGATCCTAGAGGACAGCTAAACATAGAAGGAAAGGTAGAAAAACCCAAAGAGGTCTACATAACTGTACAGCCTGGTTTAATCTTCCATAGTTTTCTTAATAAAGCAGGTAGCAGACTCAGAGAAGCTTTATATCAATTTGGCTATTTGGCTCAAGATATTCTCAGGATAGATCCTTACCACGATGAACTGGCGTTGAGACTGGCAATTCACCTAACAATGGACAGCAGAATTCATACATCGGGAACATACCAAGTTGAAACTTTACTCAAACACCTACTACCTCACGCCAAAATTGATAAAGCTCGTAATGATACACGCAGAGGTTATGACCTCAAACAACGTTGGGACAATGCTTTAAAGTTGCTCAAAAAACTTAATTGGCAAATTCAGTTTGATGAATCCTATCCAGAGTGGCTGCAACCTGGAAGCAAATTGAAAAAGCCAGCAGATGCTAGAAAAATGAAGATTATTGAATGGTTACTACAAGCCAAGATAACCATTAAACCTCCTCAACCAATACCAGAATTACTGGCAGAAAAAGTTAAGCCTAAACTACCTTCTTCAAAACAGAAGAAGAAGATAACACCCGTGACTGGAATAACCAGCGAGCAAATCCGAAAAGGTAGAAATGCAAAGGGCTGGAGTCAAAGGAAACTAGCGGGATGGCTAGGAGTTACACAGACATTAGTTGGGTATTGGGAAAAAGGTAAACGAACTCCATCAGAAGCAATGGAAATTAAACTAAGACAGATATTAAAAATAATTGACTAATTTTTGATTTTTTGAAAACGCTGTGTTTTCAAGTTTTTTTCAAAAAACTTTTTGTTTTCAAAAAAAAAAGTAGAATAATAGGTGTTAAAGTATTGCTGTGTAAGGTTTTAAGCTTGAAAACAAAAACTCTAGTATCCCAGGACAAAAACTCTAGTATCCCAGGACAAAAACTCTAGTATCCCAGGACAACTCGTTTTTGAAACCCTTACTCTGCAATGATTTCAGCTTTGAAAACACTCCTAAGTAGTCTAATAAGACTAATCCGTTTTCAAAAAGCAGTTTAATTAATCTGGCATTCTGGAAGCACGAACCCCACTACACAAGGGATAAAGAGCTTTATGATTGAGCCAGAAGGTTTAAATAGTGCTGACAAAAATTCTCCTCATCCGATTCAGCCCCATCACCTAGCTGAATGGCAATCTAGCTCCGTTGACCATAAATTAACAATTCTTAACCTAATTTCCCTATCGGGATTAACCACTCACGACTACCTCCTGTACGCTCTACCAAACAAAGATCGTCGTAACGATGGACGACTGCGCGATAAATTACTCAAACGCTATCAGCATCTCGAACATGGAGGCTGGTACATCGCAGGACTTGACCCCGACTCTAACTGGATCGATGTCATGGCATGGGGTCGCTTCAAGCCAGATTCGCCTCGTAATAGCAACAATGGGAAACTAGTTAAGTACGAATCCCCACCAAAGACCCCTAACCGAGTTACCTATTTCCGCGTCCCCATACACCTCTGGAATCAAGTAGCATCCCGTTACGGCATTAAACGCTATCACTCTCCTTT
>CBDUCX010000360.1:0-5323 GCA_965365755.1 uncultured Pleurocapsa sp. | reverse complement strand
GGCAATGATAATAAAAGCTGTTTGTCGCCAATTCTTAAGTTCGCCAAACTTTTCAGTTATTTCGGGTATTTTCTGAATAGCAGTTTCTACATTACTTAATCTCTTATCCATAGCTTCTAAATCTGATTCAATTTTTATAACTTGCTTTTCAACGTTGTGAATATCCTCCTTTAGCTCGAACTTAACTTGGTTGATATCCTCCTTTAGCTCGAACTTAACTTGGTTGATATCCTCCTTTAGCTCGGACTTAACTTGGTTGATATCCTCCTTCAGCTCGGACTTAACTTGGTTGATATCCTCCTTCAGCTCGGACTTAACTTGGTTGATATCTTCCTTCAACTCAATTTGAACTTTATCTATCTTGCGATCTAGATTATTAAAGTTTTCCTTGATAAATTCTTGTAGCTGTTGAATTTCGCTACTGGATGTAGTTGACATTGCTATACTAAAAATAAGATTTTTATCAGTTGAGGAAGCCTGCCAAATTACTGGGATAGAGGTTTCCTTTTTTATTGTATGACTTTGGAGATCAAGAGTAATGCGATCGCCATGGCATTCAGAAGGACATTATATATATATTTATGGCATTGATTTAAGTTAAATTGAGAATCTGATGAACCAATTTAAAAGTCTGGCTGAATTATATAAAAGCACCTTACTTGATAATGTTTTGCCTTTTTGGTCGCAGCATTCTCTTGATCGAGAACAAGGAGGTTATTTTACTTGCTTAGACAGGGAGGGAAATGTCTACGATACGGATAAGTTTATCTGGCTGCAAAACCGTCAGTTATGGACATATTCGATGCTTTATAATCGTTTAGAACCAAGGTCACAATGGCTCGATATTGCACGGAATGGGGCAGAATTCCTGAGCAAACATGGTAGAGATGATCAGGGTAACTGGTATTTTGCTTTAAATCGAGCAGGACAGCCTTTAGTTCAGCCTTATAATATCTTTTCTGATTGTTTTGCCGCGATGGCTTTTAGTCAATATGCACTCGCTGCTTCCTCCGCAGAAGGAAAGGAAATTGCCTTCCAAGCTTATAATAATGTATTGCGTCGTCAAAGTAATCCTAAAGGTAAGTACAACAAAGCTTATCCAGGAACGAGATCGCTCAAAAGTCTAGCAGTACCAATGATTTTAGCGAATCTCTCCCTAGAAATGGATTGGCTACTCCCAAGTAATACCCTAGAAGAAATTTTGACTCAGACAGTACAGGAAGTGATGGCAGATTTCCGAAATGATGAGACAGGATTGATTTATGAAAACATCACCCCTGAAGGAAAACATCTAGATTGCTTTGATGGGAGATTAATTAATCCTGGTCATGGTATCGAAGCAATGTGGTTTGTCATGGATATTGCTAGCCGTCATAATGATCTTCATTTGATTAATCAAGCGGTTGATGTGATACTCAATATCCTCAACTTTAGTTGGGATAAAGAATACCAAGGCATCTACTACTTCCTGGATGCCCAGGGACATCCTCCCCAACAGCTAGAGTGGGATCAAAAGTTGTGGTGGGTGCATCTCGAAACTTTAGTGGCATTGTTGATGGGGTTTAATTTAACAGGTAGAAAAGACTGTTGGTCATGGTTTAATCGGGTTCATGATTATACCTGGAATCATTTTGCGGACTCTGAGTATGGCGAATGGTTTGGCTACTTAAATCGGCGAGGAGAAATATTGCTTAACCTCAAGGGTGGTAAATGGAAAGGTTGTTTTCATGTTCCTCGTGCGCTGTATTTATGTTGGCAACAGTTAGAAACTTTGGATTTCCCTTAACTAATGTATAATCCTTATCGTCATATACAAGAGTTAGATTATCCTTTTTCTTTTGAGCGCCTGTATCGTCATCCTGGTTGTCTTAGTCGCTACGATCAGGGTAAAAATCGCCAAAGAATTGGGATTATCGGCGGTGGAATTGCAGGACTAGTTAGTGCTTATGAACTAAGTCAAGTAAATCACCAAGTTACTTTATTAGAGTCTGATTCTCGTTTAGGAGGAAGGATTAAGACTCATTATTTTAATGATGGAACTTATGGGGAATTGGGTGCAATGCGAATTCCCACTAGTCATGGTTGTATCTTGCATTACATAGATAAGTTTAAGTTACCAAAAAGACCTTTTATTAATTACAATCCCGCAGCTTTTTATTATCTTAGGGGAAAGAAAACTCGTTTAAATAGTTACCAAGAGTTGTTTGATCTTTATGATTTAACTCCTGAAGAGCAACAAGACCCTGGGATAATTTACGATCGCGTATTATCAGAGTTAATCAATTCTTTCTCCGAACAAGAGAAATTTTTAAAATTTTAGCTGCTTGTGTAGTACCGACTATCATTTAACTCTCACGCTATCGTAATAGTTTTTTATCCTAGTATATTTAAGTAGGGATATAATTCCAATTAATTGCTTCAAGCTGAGACATGAATTCCCTTGATCGCAAATTATTTAGAGATTTATGGCACGCGAGAGGACAGGTAATGGCGATCGCTTTACATCAGTAAATCAATTATAAATATTGTCTGAGAACATAGGCGATCGCACTACAAAATTCCTCATATTCTCCCTGTTGATTAGTTTGCTGAAACCCCTGAATTAATGTTTTGATGTCATTATTGTTTAGCGGATCAATACCGTCTAAAATTCCTTCAAGTGCCTTTTGGCGCATCTTTTTTAGTTTATTGATATCAAGAGCCAATCTTGTAATAGTTTCCTTAGCTGCTGCTTGCTTAGTTAAATCCGTTGTTGGTAATATTTGTCCATCATCTGTATAGCGAAAGAAATCAGCGCAATTACTATCCAGAGGAGAAACCATTAGAGTTTCTTCATACCACCCAGCTTTTTTATGTCCACAATGAACTGGAATAGGAGGAGGTTCTTCCTTATCTATTTCACAAGAAGCTAGAAAATTATCATAATCCAATGCTAAATTTGGATATTGATTTCTGGGTTTCAAGTGTTCTATATGACTATCGGTTAGATTAATTCTTCTTCCGCAGTAACAACAAATAAAACCTTGTTCTTTTAATAATGACTTATGAACTGAACATTTTTGTGGGTTTTGAAAAATATTCCAAGTTGGTTGCCAATCTTCATTGACTTGATTTTTCCATTTAATAAAATCTTGTGGTGGCTGGTTTTTATTGATATGCTTCAACTATTTAATATCTCCCTACGTCGAATTGAAGTAGCAGCTTTGATTAATTCTGGTTCATCAGAGCCTATTTTATCAACAATCTCTTGACGTAATTGTTGAGCATTACTCAAGCTTCCTTCATTGATTAGTTGAAATAATTTAAGAATATCTTGCTTAATTTCTTCAGGACGTTCTGAGACTCCCATTATATCTTCTAGAATACTATTACTATCTCTGCCAAAAGAGCTTTGCGGATGTCTAGCGATCATTCCTTCACTAGTTAATTCTAAGAAATAAATGTTTTTAGAATGAATATAACTTAATACTTGAGGTGAATGAGTTGTAATAATAAATTGACAATTAGAAAAAGTTCTTTTAAGTGCTGAAATAATTTTTCTTTGCCACAGTGGATGAAGATGTAATTCAATTTCATCAATGAGAACAATTGCTTCTCCTTCTAATGGATTTGAGTAAGCGGGATTAGCAATTGCTAGTCTTCGTGCTAAATCTCCTACCATTGCTAATAAACATTTTTCACCATCAGATAGCTGATTGACAATTAATTTTTGCCCTTTCTTTTCTAAGGTCATTCGCAAAGGGGAACGTTCTACTCTTAAGTTAGAAAATCCTTCTAATATTTGATAAATAGCCTGTCTAACAGCTTCTAGTTGTCTATCTGATTCTGCTTTTGGATTGTGTCTATAATTTTCATTTTCTAAATCTTCTCGATTTCTAAACCACTCAAAAAAGCGTCTGAAATCTATTGTTTCTTTTTTTAATGCTGAATCATAAGTATTAATAGGCTCGAATAAATGTTTTTGTTTAATCCTTAAAGGTACATCAAGCACTGCTCGATTAGTTGGATAATAAACAGGTAAAGGCAAAGATATTTGAGAATCAGTCTCTTGTTTATTGTGTATATTTTCAACTAATAACTTGATATCACTTAGATTGCTATTAGTTTTTTTGTTTTTTCCTTTTTTTACCTTTGTCAAAGACCAAGAAAATTCTTTTGTATTTAAATCAGATGTATAAACTGTAATTTGATTGTGTGTTTCTTGATCTTGATTACTGATATCTGAGTCCGTAAAATGACTACCTGAACCCTGTGAATTTTGAATACGGGCGGTAAACCAAGATAATAAAATAGCTAGACAATCAAGAATGCTGGATTTGCCTACTCCATTAATGCCAATAAATACAGTAGGTTCATTTAAATCAAAGTCTAGTGTCAAATCTCTAATTCCTCGAAAAGAATTTATTTTTAATTGTTTAACTTTCATGACACTTACCACTCTACTGAAAAGATATTGTTCACAATTGATTTATATAGACCTTGTGAAAGTTTACCTTGTTTACTATATTTATACTTTACAATCTCAACTGATTCATTAACACTAAAATATGAATTCCCTCGATCGCAAATTATTTAGAGACTTATGGCATGCGAGAGGACAGGTAATTGCGATCGCACTTGTAGTCGCCTGTGGTATTGCTAGCTTTGTGATGGCGAGGAGTGCCTATACCTCTCTGACTCTGACACAGAATACTTATTACAATGAATATCATTTTGCTCAGGTTTTTGCCTCTCTCAAACGGGCTCCAGAACCCCTGAAAGTACAGATAGCAAATATTCCAGGGGTAGCTCAAACTCAGACGCGCATTGTGGTAGACGTTACTCTGGATGTTCCCGATTTACCCGAACCAGGGACAGGTAGACTGATCTCCATTCCCGAACAACAGACCTCGATGCTGAATGAGCCTTTTATCGGTCAGGGAAGATATATCGAACCAGGAAGAGGGAATGAAGTATTAGTTAGTGAAGCTTTTGCCGAGGCGAATAAGTTGCAGTTAGGAGATAGTATTGGGGCAATTATTAACGGGCGTTGGGAACAGTTACAGATTGTGGGGATTGCCCTTTCTCCTGAATATGTTTACGAGGTGCGGGGGGCAGGGGAATTATATCCTGATAATAAGCGCTTTGGCATTATTTGGATGGGTCGAGATGCCTTGGGGAAAGCCTATGATCTAGATGGTGCATTTAATAACGTTAGCCTTTCTTTGAGTCCTGGAGCCAAAGAAATTGCGGTAATTACCCAATTAGATCGACTATTAGAACGTTACGGTGGTTTAGGTGCTTACAGCAGAGACGATCAAGTCTCCCATAAGATCCTCTCCGA
>CBDUCX010000359.1:0-5326 GCA_965365755.1 uncultured Pleurocapsa sp. | reverse complement strand
CCGCTAAGATTCGCATAGTAGTGGTCTTCCCTGCACCATTAGGCCCTAAAAAACCAATAATTTCTCCCGCAGCTACGGAAAAATGAACATCTTCAATGGCAGTAGTTGAACCATAAATCTTACTTAAGTGTTCAACTTCTATGGTTGGTTGAGACATGAATGTTAGTAATCAGTAATCTTTTAAATAAAGGGTTTAATAAATTTACGAGCCATTGCTAAATCGAGAACAAAACGGGCGATCGCAAAACAGACAATACTCTGAATAATTAAAAACAATACAGATAATAACTCAGATAAAATCAAATTATTTTCAATTAAAGCCAGCCCCCGTACCAAACCAAACCCCAAAACAGCTCCATCATTGAGATGGGAATTGCGATCGCCTCGAATAATATAGCGATAAGTTACTCCAAATAAAAAGCCGCTAACTGCACCAATGATCAGTCGTACCAGCCACGCCCCATCTATCGACATCGTTGCCGTCACCAAATTCAATTCAGGTACTAGATTAAAACCTGAATCTTGTGCTACTAGAGCCACTAGAATGACTATTTCTGTAAGGACAAAAGCTCCTGCACTAACTATTCCTGCTTTGACAGATTCTATTCTTTCCGTAACTAAACTAGCCACAATTTCCTCTAGTAAATTTACACTACAAAATACCGCTTAAGAAGTATGATAGGGTTTATAGTGTGCGACTCGTTTAGTATAAATGTATCCCAATTTGGCAACATGGACTACCGAACATTCAATAAGGTTGAGAAAAGGTGGTTTTTCTGTTCATTCATTGTGTTTTAAGTTCGGTTAAGCTAGCTAAGAGGGAATCTGCTTCCTTAATTGAAAAGGAGGACGCAGAGGATGTCAATGAAAACGATAAAATCATTACCATCTTGGAAACTGCAATTTAGCAATGCCAACATGAATTTCTCTTCTGACGACTCATCCCAACATCCCCTATTTACCAAAGTCGAACAAGTCAGTCGTCGCAGCAAGATAAGGGATAGTCACATTACCTTAGCTCATGGTAGCGGTGGTAAAGCGATGAGAGATTTGATTGATGATGTTTTTGTGTCTAGTTTTGATAATCCCCTGCTGGCAGAATTAGAAGACCAAGCCAGAATCAGTTTAGATCGATTAATAACGCTGGGCGATCGCTTGGCGTTCACTACCGACTCCTACGTTATCGATCCACTCTTTTTTCCTGGGGGGAATATTGGCGACTTAGCAGTCAATGGTACAGTTAATGACTTAGCAGTTGGTGGAGCTAAACCGCTGTATTTATCCTGCGCCATGATTATTGAAGAAGGACTCCCTGTTAAAACTCTGCGTCAGGTTGCTCAAAGTATGAAAGCTGCTGCGGATGCTGCTGGGGTACAAATTGTCACCGGTGACACCAAGGTAGTTAACCGAGGTTCAGTTGATAAACTGTTTATTAATACCACTGGAGTAGGCATAATTAGGAAGGGCATTTCGATTTCAGCCCAGAATCTCCAGCCTGGAGATGCTGTTTTATTTAATGGTTATCTTGGGGATCATGGTGCCGCCATTACTATCGCTCGTGGTGAACTAGCATTGGACTCCACCATCGCCAGTGATTGCCAGCCACTCAATAGCTTAGTCGAAACTATCCTGGATATTTGTCCCCAGATTAAAGCGATGCGAGATGCCACTAGAGGAGGATTAGCAACCGTACTCAATGAATTTGCCCTCAGTTCTCAGGTGGGAATAAGATTAAAGGAATCTGCTTTACCTGTGCGGGAAGAGGTTAAAGGGGTGTGCGAATTGCTGGGACTAGACCCTGTATACTTAGCCAATGAAGGCAAGCTAGCGATAATAGTACCCCAGTCAGCAGCAGAATTAGTTCTCACTACCATGCAAGCTCATCCTGCGGGAAAAAATGCCTGCATCATTGGCGAAGTAATTGATGCGAACCCTGGAGTAGTTTTAATGGAAACTACTTTTGGTACAGAACGAATCGTAGATATGCTCGTAGGCGATCAATTACCCAGAATTTGTTGAGGACGAATGGGCTATCAATCAGCTATCAAAGCTCTTAAATATGGGAAGATTACTTATAATGGAATGTGAATTTCCCCATGAAAACTGTATTATGCCAAACTAATCATGGACATAATTATACAGCGTCGAGCTGAGATTGCTCTTAGATCCTTGAAGCAAAATGAGCAGAAGCAAATTTTGAAAGCATTGGCTCAAATTGAATCTGTTGAACCGAAAGATTTGTTCAAAGTGCCTAATTTAATGAAACTACGAAAAGGTTTGGAGAACAATCTCTATTGGTATCGAGGCAATAGGAGATTGCGTCTTGTATTATCTATTAATGAGAATGTTTGCACTGTTGAAGATATTGTTTCTCACGATAAGCTCAATAGACTTGTGTCTAATCTAAGGCAGCAATGAAAAATCTAGAGACTCATTTACTCAATGCAGTAGATTGCAGAAAAGAGTGGCAAGAGTTTGAGGCTCTCCTAAATTCCAAACAGGTACTTGACGAACGCAAAGATATTCTCCCATTCTTTAAAAAACGCCATAATCTGTCAACCCTAATTTGTAGTTACTTTCCCAAGATTAAAAAATAGAGATCATCAAGTAAAATCTACTTTTATGCACGAATTAGGAATTACAGAAAATATAGTGGCGATCGCCGTAGAATACGCTGAGGGATTAACCGTTAAACAAGTTACTCTGGAAATAGGACAACTCTCCGCAGTCATGCCCGATGCCATTCGTTTTTGTTTTGATGTTTGTTGTCGAGATACAGTATTAGCAGGGGCAACTCTCGAAATTATCGAAGTTCCTGGTTTAGCCCGCTGTCGCCACTGTGGGACAGAAATGCCTTTAACTCAACTCTGGGGTATCTGCGATCGCTGTGGCAGTGTGGAATTAGAAATTATCCAAGGGGAAGAATTGAAAATTAAAGAAATGGAAGTGGAAGAATTATGTGCTTAACTTGTGGTTGTTCTGACGATGGTAAGGTCACGATTACTAATTCTCAAACTGAGAAAACTCAGTTAGTAGAGACAGAGAAAAATAAACCTCATATTCATACTTTATCTGACGGCACAGTAGTTAGCCACTCTCATAGCCTTTCATCTCCTAGCAAAGCTTCTCAAGTCCATGGTCAGATCCACGGCAGGAAGATTAGTCTAGAGCAAGATCTTCTGCAAAAAAATAATCTTATTGCCACTCAAAATCGTAACTGGTTTCAAGCCCGTAATATTTTGGCATTGAACTTAGTTAGTTCTCCTGGTGCAGGGAAAACTACCCTCTTAACCCGCACAATCACCGACTTGCAAGCAGAAATTGCTCTCAGTGTAATTGAAGGTGACCAAGAAACATTCAATGATGCCCAAAAAATCCGTGAAACAGGTTGTCCCGTGGTACAGATTAACACAGGAACAGGCTGTCATTTAGAAGCAAACATGATCCAAAAAGGTTACCAAGAACTCGATCCCCCTCCTAATTCTATAGTGGCGATCGAAAATGTCGGTAATCTCGTTTGTCCTGCTTTATTCGATTTGGGAGAATATGCCAAAGTAGCAATTCTTTCAGTCACAGAAGGGGATGATAAGCCGATTAAATATCCTCATATGTTCCGCGCCAGCAAGGTAATGATTTTGACCAAGATCGACTTGTTGCCCTACGTCCAGTTCGATGTCGATCGCTGTCTAGAATATGCTCGACAGGTCAACCCTAATCTCACGATTTTCCAAGTTTCGGCTGTCACAGGGAGTGGACTCAGTAACTGGTACGAATGGCTAAAAACAAGTAATAAAATTGCAGCCAACAAACAATAATCACTATCGTTGATTAAAGATGAAGACTGCTAACATTTCGTATAATTCTGTTTTTTGCTTGCTGTCAATTCAGAATAAGAACCTAATTTAGTATTTATTGAGATTAATACCTGCTTCTTTTGCCATGGCACCAATGCCTCTTTTTTCTAAAGTTTTGATCGCTTTAGTAGATAAGCGTAATCTCACCCAGCGGTTACCTTCTGTCCACCAAACTCTTTTCCACTGCAAATTAACACCTTGTAATTTTTTCGTACGACGGTGGGAATGAGATACTGCCATGGCGTTATTGGCTTTCTTCCCCGTTATTTGGCACTTACGACCCATGATTAAACTCCGATTATATTTCACGATCCACTATTATAGCTAATGATAGACTTAAGTAATAATATTTATCCTTCAACCACATCAACTAATTCATCAGCTAATTCATCAGTTTCCGCAGTTTCACTTCCTTGCACTACCAAAACCGAACAGGGAGCGTGATGGATCACATAGTTGCTAACGCTACCGAGAAACATTTCCGCTATGTTTCTGTAACCTCTGCGTCCAATGACAATTAGATCTGCATCCCAGTCCTTAGCGCGATCGCCAATTCCCAGATTACAATTGCCCACTAGACATTCATACTTGCAGGAAATATCCAGAGTTTGGGCTTTCATACTCAGAGTTTTTAGCCAGTCTTGGCTTGTTTCCACTTCCATTTGCAAACGTTGGCGACTCAATTCATAGTGAGCCCCTGACACATCTACATCATACATAGTACCAATACCAATCCAAGAGGATGCATCCTGCATTTGCCAATCAACAAAATGCACCAGCAATATTTCGCTCGCTTCTGGTTGTGCTACGGACAAAGCAAAATCGAAAACTTCTGATGCTTCTGAGGAACGATCTAGGGCTACTAATATTTTGTTAAACATGGCTATAATTTATTATTTCGCGAATAATTAACTGTCATCCAGGCGTTTCGCCGTTATACCGGCATTTCGACAGAAGGTTTTGGGGAGTTCCGAATTGATTCACCTGTTAACAATTCCACCACATCCATGCCATTGCAAATCACTCCTGGAACGCTAGGATAGCCAGCCGTCGCACCGACTAAATACAAATTGGCTAATTCAGTTTTATAACCCAGACGATTTAAACCAATTTGTTGGGGGATTAGTTTGGCACCATATATATTTCCTTCAGGTTGTCCGAGGTAATGTTCGCTGGTGGTAGGAGTACCGAATATTTTCAGCCGAATATACTTATCGATATCAGGAATTAGAGTACGAACGCTTTCCATGATCTCTTGGTATACGTATCGTTTCTGAGCTTTATAGGCGATCGCATCTGTTTTGTGGAGTTGTTCAAAAGGTTCGTAGGGACAAATAGTAGTAATTTCTAATACATGATGTCCGTCTGGTGCCATTCCTGGTTCACGGGATTTTACGGTAGGACAGGATACAAAGATCCAAGGATGCTCTAGATTACCTCGAAGTTGCTGTTGATATAGTTGATTCAGATTG
>CBDUCX010000358.1:0-5327 GCA_965365755.1 uncultured Pleurocapsa sp. | reverse complement strand
GTCTAAGAGCATGGATGGCGACACAAGACCAACCACATCAAAACTTTGAATTCCCTGAAGAAGTATTACCTCGTGGTAACGCGCTGTAAGAAAATAATGAGAATTGCGATAGATAGGAAGAATAAACTTTTTATCTGCTAATAGAACTCAAAAGTAGTTCTATTGATACACCCCTTACTTACACTTGTGAGGGGTGTTATTTTTTATTAAACCTGTCTGGAATTACGTTCTAAAATCAAATAATTGCGATCGCTTACCGTAGCTTGCCAATGAGGTTCAATAATAATAGTGCTAATTTTTTCCACAATAATTGCTGCACCTTGAATACAATCTTCTGGTTGTAGATCCTCTCGGCGATATATCTGGGCATCGTGCCATTTATCTAGGGCAAACATCTGGACTGTTTCTATCGCTGTGGGTGATTCATTGGTGAGGCGAGTGCGAGTCAAGATAGGTTCTTCAGGAGTATCCATTTGTTGAACTAACTCTATGGTCGCAGATTCAATAATTAACTCTTTTTCCCCTTGTACAAAACCATAACGAGTTTTATGTGCGGTGGCAAAATCTTGCTGCATCACTGCAATATCGGGATCGAAATCAACCGTCAATGTAGAATTAGAACCCTCGTATTTCAAATTTACTTTTTTAATAATTAATCCTGGGTGGTTTGACTCTCCTAGTTTATTTATCTGCCTTGCTAAAGATTCAAATAAAGACTCTAACTGAGGTATAACATCAGGAGTTAAAGTCATCTCTACCGACTTTACTTTGGTAGTTCTAATATCCGCTAAACCGATGCCATAAGCGGAAAGCACTCCACTATAAGGATGAATAAATATTTTAGTAATACCCAAAGTGTCCGCAACCAAACAGGCGACTTGTCCCCCCGCACCACCAAAACAACAGAGTACATAGCGAGTCACATCATAACCCCGTTGCAGACTGATCTTTTTAATCGCATTTGCCATATTGGCTACGGCGATCGCCATAAAGCCTGATGCGACCTGTTCGGGAGTAGAATAGTTACCTGTAGCAGTAGCTACTCTGGCTGCCAACTGAGTAAATTTTTCAGCCACGACATTTTGGTCTAAAGGTAAGTTAGCATTTTCACCAAATACAGCAGGGAAGTACTGGGGATGAATTTTTCCCAACATGACGTTAGCATCGGTAACAGTTAATTCTCCCCCTCGTCGATAGCAAGCAGGGCCAGGATTTGAGCCTCCTGATTCAGGGCCGACACGATAGCTGATACCATCAAAGGAAAGAATCGAACCACCTCCTGCGGCAATAGTATGAATTGCCAACACTGGGACACGCATTCGCGCCCCGGCGATCTCCGAATCTAATTCCCGTTCATATTCCCCTGCATAGTGAGCTACATCGGTACTCGTCCCCCCCATATCAAAGGTGACAATTTTAGAAAAACCCGCCTGGTGACTAGTTTGTACCGCCCCCACAATCCCCCCCGCAGGGCCACTCAGAATACTGTCTTTCCCCTGAAAATTATTGGCTGAAACCAAGCCCCCATCAGATTTCATAAACATCAATTGAGTATCTGGTAATTGTTCAGCAATGCGATCGATATAGCGACGTAGGATTGGGGTAAGATAAGCATCTACTACGGTAGTATCTCCCCGACTAACCAATTTCATTAAGGGACTTATCTGATGGGAAATAGATATCTGCGTAAATCCGATTTCCTGGGCAATTTTGGCTACTTCTAGTTCGTGCTTGGTATAGCGATAACCGTGCATCAATACTATGGCGCAACAATTAATTCCAGTATGATAAACAGCCTGTAGATCTTGTTTTACTTGTTGTCGATCTACAGGCTTTAATTCATTACCTTGGGCATCATATCTCTCATCGATCTCCACAACAGATTCATATAACATACTAGAGAGAACGATTTCGCGGGCAAAAATATCTGGGCGATTTTGATAGCCAATGCGTAGAGCATCTTTAAAACCCTTGGTGATTAATAGTACTACGCGATCGCCTTTTCGTTCCAGTAAGGCATTAGTAGCTACCGTCGTCCCCATCTTAACTACTTCTATTTGTGCAGTGGGAATAGCTTCGGGTTGGGAGATTCCCAGAATATCTCTAATTCCCTGTATCGCTGCATCTTGATACTGTTCAGGATTTTCTGAGAGCAACTTATAGACAATGATTTCATCTTGGGGTGTTTTCGCAACTATATCGGTAAATGTTCCCCCGCGATCAATATAAAATTGCCACTGTTGATGAGAGTCAGCCATGTTATATCTATTAAATTATTAAACTGTCCTAATTATTCTAGGAGAGCCATCAATTTAATTTATTGGTTTCCATGCCATGATGTCGGAAAACAAAGTTTGATAGCCACTTACGTTAGGATGCAAACCATCTTCCCCTAGCTGAGTATTGATCCAGTTTGTACCTCTAGACAGCCACAGATCGAAAATATCCAGATAAGGAATGTTTCGACCTTGACAAGCTTGTAAAGTTGCTTCCTTATAACGATATTGATCCAGGTGATTGTAATAAAGACAATTCATAAATGGCATTTTATTCTCATCCACTGGAGTCATGCCGATAAATAGGACAGGACAGAGATTTTGCGCCACATCAAGCAGATGTTCTGTATGTTGTCGAAAGCTTATCTTATCCGTAAATAGCCTTCCCGTGGGCTTGCCTACCCGCGCCGAATCATTAACCCCAACAGATAGCAAAATTAAGTCGGGTACGCTATTGCGAAGTTCGCCACGACAATTAAATTCTTGTTCCAATCTTACCGCAACCTGTTCAGTGCGATCGCCTCGCACCCCCAAATTATATAATACATGTCCTGCACCTTTGGGAGACATCCATTCGCGCCGTAACCTCTCTACCCAGCCACCTCCGACAAAATCTCCAAAGCCATAAATCAAACTATCCCCTAAAGCAATAACTTTTAAAGGCTGCTTGCGCTGTAGCTTTTCCTGTAAAATCCGATTATTAATGGTAGTGAAGTTGGAGTTGGGAGTCAGAATAGTTTGCATAAAAGAGTGTATAAAATACTTTGTCTAGCAAAAAAAATTTATATTTAGAAATAATAATACACAATTAAGGTGTTAGTACCGAAAATCGAGTATAGCCGATCCCTGAAAATTTGAACATCAAGCAACGAAAATAACAAGTAATGAGTAACGAGTAATGAGTAATGAGTAACGGGTAGCAAACATTTTATCGTGGGTAGTTTACGAAAATAGGAAATGGGGAAGATATAATTATCTAAACCAATTTTACAGATCGCCTTAAGATAATAAGCTCCTTTGGTGTCTATATATTTATGCCATCATCCAATTTAAAAACCTCTGTTAAAGATCAAGAGCAAGAAGATTATTTGAACGAGCTTCCTGATGAAGTAGAGATGTCTCTATTTGATCACTTAGAAGAACTGCGGTTGCGTCTTTTCTATGCTTTAATTGCAGTAGCGATTTCTGCGATCGGCTGTTTTATTTTCGTTAGACCTTTAGTGCGTATTTTAGAAGTACCCGCCCAAGGAGTTCAATTTCTCCAACTAGCCCCAGGAGAGTTTTTCTTTGTTTCAATTAAGGTTGCTGGCTACAGTGGGATGGTTTTGGCAAGTCCTTTTATTCTTTATCAAATTGTCCAATTTGTTCTGCCTGGGTTAACGAGGAAGGAGCGTCGATTATTAGCTCCCGTTGTTTTTGGTTCCAGTATTTTATTTTTTGTGGGCTTGTTTTTCGCTTATATTGCTTTAATTCCTGCTGCGCTCAATTTCTTTATCAATTACGGTAGTGATGTCGTTGAACAATCTTGGTCGATTGATAAATATTTCGAGTTTGTGCTGTTGTTACTATTTAGTACTGGTTTAGCGTTTCAAATTCCCATCATACAGCTTATTTTAGGCTTTTTAGGGATCGTTTCCTCTGGGCAAATGTTCGCAGGTTGGCGCTACGTCGTACTAGGTTCAGTAATTATGGGAGCAATTTTAACTCCTTCGACAGATCCTCTCACCCAATCTTTACTAGCTGGTGCAGTATTGGGTTTATATTTTGGTGGAATTGGCGCTGTCAAGCTGTTGGGTAAGTAACTAAGGAAAAAATGTGAATAAATCTAACAATTTTAGGAGTTACGCATTGACAGATTTACATCAACGTGTTCAAGCGAAGGTTACTTCTGTCAGATTATCCAGGATAAACTGGCGAATGACTGGCACAAATAACTGTCGCGATATCTCGTAACAGTTTTTAATCAAGCCTTTGAGACAAAGGGTTTGCAACTTACTAAAAGCGCGTAGCACACAGAAGAAGTGATTACGAATCGGGTATTCATCTCGAACATAAAACCGTTCAAGATTACACACCTGTTTGATAACTCGATGAAAACACTCAATTTGCCAATGGTGGTCATGAACTTGCTTAAATTGTTCTCGACTCAGTGATTGGCAGTCTTCTAATTCTGGGAGGAACATGATGTAGTAACGCAGTTCGTTTTTGAACGGCTGACAAAACACCCTGACCCAACCAAACCCTTTGAGATAAACCATCAATCCTTCGTCGGGAATGCTCAGGCTTTCTATCTGCACAAGCTTGCCAGGTTCGAGGGAAACATTACGATTGTTGGCAATGCCAAAGAGAAAACCCACTTTCTCGTTTCTGAGAAACTTCAGATTCTCCAGGCTTGAATACCAACTATCTCCTGTGATCCAAGCTGGCTTGAGTCCCCATTGGATGACTTCTAGAACCATCTCTCGAAAATAGTCGTTCTTAGTTTTGCCTTCCTGTTTGTCATAGATTCGGAAATTGACTGGATAGGAATGACCCGCGAGATCGGTATAGTACAAGGTGATCAAATTAAGACCTTTGACCGTCCGTTTGTGTTTGCCAGACCAAAAGTAGCTTACAAAGGCACTCTTTTGAGGGTCTCGGTAGGGTTTATCTGCCACAGTATCGTCAACACTAAGGGTTCCCCCTGCCAGAATCAGCACTGCTTTAGCCTCATTAAATAGATCTTCGGGGGTGTAACGCTCGCGGGATAGAAAACGATTTACACGCTTGGTGACTCAGGTTTGACAAAATTTCTGCCAGACGAACACAACTGACGTATTTAGGCTCTGCCAGTAGAAATAAGCTGTAAAGGTTACAGTCACACTGAGCCGTCGAGGGTTTGGATAGTTGGCGCATCGTGGGATCGTGCGGAGGAATGAGGGCATTTTTATCAATTCACGTTTTAGCTATTCTGTCAATGCGTAAGTTCTATCTTAATAGTTGCGAGCTTGGTTTGCCCTAGGGAAAATCATCTTTGGCTCAATACTGTTCGGTTAGTCTCTTAAGTTATTT
>CBDUCX010000357.1:0-5345 GCA_965365755.1 uncultured Pleurocapsa sp. | reverse complement strand
AAACAATGATATTCTAATGACTAAAGATGGAACGATTGGTAAATTACTTTATGTCGATAATATCCCTGCACCCCATAAAGCATCATTAAACAGTCATCTTCTTGTTTTTAGACCTATTAAAAATAGTTACTATCCTAAATATTTATATTATCAACTTGATTCTTCATCGTTTAAACATTACATAGAAATAGCTAAAACAGGTACAACTTTTTTCGGAATATCTCAAGCTGCTGTCGGTAGATATATTGGAATTCTTCCCCCATTTTCAGAACAAAAAGCGATCGCCCGTTACTTAGATGAAAAAACAGCCCATTGCGACAAAATTATAAATACTATTAATCAACAAATCGAAAAGCTAAAAGAACTGCGGAAAACATTAATCAATGATGTAGTAACGGGCAAAATCAAGGTAACAGAATAATTATCAATTATCCATTTTCAATTTTCAATTATTTAATTATTTGATAGAAAAAGAATATCAAAGTATCAAAAAAAACATTGTTGAACTAATAAAACTACTTACTCCAATCATAAAAGCTAGCAAAAATAATAACAAGAAACCCAGCTAAAAACAATTTTCAATTTTTAATTATCCATTTTCAATTAAAACCATGAATACTTCTGAATTACGCCAAAAAATAGAAACCCAGTTAGATCGATTAACTCCTGAAAGACTTGCTCAAGTAAGTAACTTTCTTGACTCTATCCAAACATCTACACCTACAGATTCATCCTCATTACGCAAACTTTCCCCCATCAAAAGAGGAAAAAAAGCCCAATATTTACTCAAACATACAGGAAAATGGCAAGGGAAAGATATTGAAGAATGCCTAAATTATGTTCGTGAAACTCGTTATTAAAATAGTTAACAAATAAGGAATAGAAAAAAATGACTACTAACACTTATCAAATATCATTAAACTTTGAACAAATTTTAAAACTGGTTAAACAATTACCACCAGGCGATAAATTGCGACTAAGTGAAGAACTGGCTAAAGAAACTGCCAATAAAAAATTAACAGAGTTATTAGAAATATTTAAAACTGATGAGCTAGATATAGAAACTATTAACGAAGAGGTAGAAGCAGTAAGAACAGAGCTTTATGAACAATCAAAAGCCAATTAAAGTCATTTTTAATTATTGATATTGTGCTATTGATTCAAAATTCATAACCAAGAGTTAAAAGAACTACATTTTCTAATTTGGCTATAGTATCAGAGCTTAATTTACCTAATTTGCGAATCAAACGAGCTTTGTCTAATACTCGCAGTTGAAAGCACAAAGCTACAGAATCATGTAGTAAACCCCCGTCTCCTTTCTCGATCGCTAAACAAATTGGTAAAGAAGCGCGACGCTGGTTAGTAGTAAGAGGAATAGTAATTGTTGTAGTTGAAAACTGCGAAACAAGATCGTTTTGAAAGACAATTACAGGGCGTATTCCTGCTTGTTCAGAACCTCTTGTGGGATTCAAGTCAGCTAACCATATCTCACCGCGTTGAATAACATTATTCATTAACTATCTTCAGCATCTAACATTTCAGCATAATCAATAATTCCTACTTCCGCAAAATTACGATCTTCCTCGGCAAACTCTGTAGCTAAACTTCTTAATTGACTAGAATCGAGTGGCTTAATGGAATACTTGTCGCGAAACTTAAGAAAGGCAATAAAATCAGCAACCTGCTGTAATTGCTGAGTATTCAGTTTATCTATATCTTGCTTAATCGCTTCACAATTAATCTGCATCGGGTTAGAGGTTAAGATCGGGCTAAAACTTATTTTTATTTTAAACGATATAGTTCTAGCTTTACTGCTGTTATAAAAATTAGATCAAAGCGATCGCTCTTTCCTTAGATGAAAAAACAGCCCATTGCGACAAAATCATCATTATTAATTTTCCATTATCCATTATCCATTTTTAATTAAAATAATTATGAACGAAACTCAACTACAAGATAAATTTTTAGTTCCTTTTTTTATTAAACAATTAGGCTATCGAGAAGTTAAACCCAATACTATTGATAACTCTCTAATTATCAAAGAAGATTTAGCCGAGTTTATTTCTCAGACCGAATTAAATAAAAAGCCTTACGAAACCTTACTCAAAAAATATCAGGGCGACCAAGAAAAATTATTAACCGAACTGATAGAGCTAATTCAAGAACGAATTGCTAGTAGCCGTAATATGGCACTGTTTATTAATGCGAATAAATCTGTCACTATTAAAGGAATCAAGCTACATCTTTTTTATACTAATGATAGTGTTATTCACGACGACAAACTATTTAAGCAAAATATTTTTTCTGTAGTTCAAGAACTTCCTTATAAATATAAATATCAAAAAAAAGCAATCTTTTCTTTCCGTCCTGATATTTGTGTTTTTGTTAATGGTATTTACTTGGGTTATAGCGAACTCAAATCTAACTATACTAACCAAAATGCCCGTAAAAATGGACGAGGGAAGGTTATTAAAGACTACTTTGAAGCAATTACAGCCTATCATCAATATATAGATAGCAATCATCTCCTTAGCGATAAGGAAAAAGAGAAAGAACGCAAAGACTTATTAAAAATCTTTGAAAAAGCAATCCATATCACCACAACTGATATTGGGGAAACCTACATTATTCGGACTATATCCGATTATTTTGACGAAGTATTAACCACCTGTCGCGAAAGGAAATACGATCGCGACGAATATACTAAAAAAGTTACTGAAGTATTTAAGCCCTATCCCCTCTTAAATCCCGATGCAGATAAAAAGGGTAAATTAAAAGAGCTATTTACATATCACTATGACAAAAGCTTTATTGAAAAAGAAATTCTCTACTACAACTTTATCGAGCGGGATACCTATGTAACCAAGGGTAAGAAAGAACTCAAAGACGAAAAAGGGCAGTTAATTTCTCCCCGACCCAAACAAAAGTTCGGTACAGATAAGATTCTGGCTAAAATTGATGAATTTTTAGCCCATGAAGGAGATGATAATTATTTTCTCAAGCTGCTAGAAAAACAGTTAGCAGAAGTATCAGAAACCAAGAGACAAGAACTAATCACTAAGCGACAAGCTTACGCTAACAATAAAAATATTTATTCCTTGTTGATGCAGTATGCAGCAGGATTTGGTAAATCTAATATTATTGGCTGGACAGCCCTACAGCTAAAAGATTTACGCCGTAATGGAGAATACGTTTACGACAAAATCATGATTGTGGTAGACCGCTTGCAGTTGCGGGGTCAAATTGATTCCAAAATGCTCAACATGAATATCGATAATCGAATGTATGTGGAGGCATATAACAAAAAGACCTTTCAAGAAGCCCTCAAGTCCGATACTCGTTTGGTAATCGTTAACCTACAAAAATTCGGCGCAGTACAGGAAATGTTAGCGGGGGATGTTTTAGAAAAGCTGTCTAAACTAAGGATTGTCTTTCTCATTGATGAAATTCACCGATCTAACAGTGGCGACCAACATGAAGAGATGGTGAGCATTTTTGATGAACTCCAAACCCCTTTTGATGAATATTATGACTCTCGCCCCCCTAACCCCTTAAGTTTGGCAGAATTTGCCCCCCAGCCCCCAAGTTTGGGGGAGAAAGAGCGATTACAGTCCCCCGAAGTCGGAGGATTTAGGGGGCTTCGTAAAAAAAATCTAATTATCGGTTTTACTGCTACCCCCGACGACCATACCTTAGCCCGTTTTGGTGAGTTTAGCGGTTATGCAGAAAGCGAAAAACTTTGGATTCCTTTTGATTCCTACACTATGAGAGAAGCCATTGAAGACGGCTATATCTTAAACCCACTCAAAAACATCGTACCAGTAGCTTCTAAAATGCTGTTTGACCTCCCTAGCAATCAGCTTGAGGGTTTTGTCGAACCCGAATATAAGGATGTAGAGAAAAAGCAAATATATGAAAATCGCGATCGCATCAATGCCATTGCTGGTTATGTCGCCGATTTACTAGTAAAAGATGTCTATCGGCAAATCAGGGGTACAGGTAAAGCAATGTTAGCAGTGTATTCCATTAATGCAGCGATCGCTTATAAAGAAGCAGTCACCCGACACTTTAACCAATTAGTTCAACAACCCAAATACGCCAAATACGCGGAAGCACCCATATATGTTGTCTATTCCAGTAACCAAGACACCCAAAAAGCTAAAGGCTTGAATGAAGGTTTAAGGGAAGAAAAGGTCTTAGAGAATTTTGCCCTCAAGAAAAATGGCTTAATTATCGTCGTAGCCAAACTACAAACAGGCTTTGATGAGAAAAAACTCCACACCCTATTTTTAGATAAAGAAATTAAAAGGATTCCTGCCATTCAAGCAATTTCTAGAGTTAATCGCACTACCAAATATAAAAACGATTGTAAAATCGTTGATTTTTCCTATAACAATGTCAATGTCCAAAATATCAAAAACGCCTTCGAGCATTTTTCTAATGTAGTAGTTAGTGACTTCGACCCCTTTAGCGATCAACGAGTTCTCGATATCCTGCTGAGTGAGTTACAAAATTCCGCTGTTTATCACCAGTTTTTTAATGTATTTATGGATATCTTTCAAAACGAAGCAACTAGAGATAATCCTGAAAGTTATCTCGATTTAGAAAGTAGCCTGGAAAAATATCTTGATGCCAACCCCAAACATACTGCCGATGTTAAAGCCAAAGCTGCCCAATACTTTACTATCCTCAATCGCATTGAATATGTAATTAACCTCGATGCTAAATACAGCGATCGCTCTTTTCTCGCATTCTGGCGTAAGTTGAATACCCTGTACAATATGATGCACCCTTCAGACGATATTAAAGATGCGATCGAGGTTTACTTTGATAACCAAATTGGCATCATCGAAGTAGAAACAAAAGAACCAGAAGCGAAGAAGAAAAAGACTACTAAAATAGCTGAAGGAAAAGAACCTAGTAAAAACCACCAATTCGATATTCTGGCAATAATAGAAGCCCGCAACGAGCAAGAAGCAATAGTAGGCACGTTAATCGAAGAATTTGCCGCAAAAATTGCTGATTTCTTTGATTATGTTAGAAATTCGTCAGAAGGCGATCGCTTAATTGTCAAAATTCGCTCTCATGTACCTGAAGATGAAATTTATGATGAGTTTGCCAAGATCTACCGCAAGTATAAAATTTTAAATCGCAATAAGGTAGGAAATCATTTTTTCAAGGAAACCGAAGACTTGGTTAATAAGCTTTGTGATGACTTTGAAGCAACGATACAAAATTAAGATACAAAAATTTCTGAGCAATCTTGCTTTGATGCAAAAGTTCTAAATCCTACCACAAATTTCTCCCATACGACTTTACTCAGCTTGACCTGTTGCCAATGTTAG
>CBDUCX010000356.1:0-5353 GCA_965365755.1 uncultured Pleurocapsa sp. | reverse complement strand
ACTGTCGTCGCAAGATAAAAGCTTCCTTTAGAGACGGAGAGTTAGTAAAAATAAAGAGCTACGGTTTTTAATTAAGTTTAAATATTAAATAACATTTTCTCAAGAGTCATGCTGTTCACTATGGCTCTTTTTTCTTTAATAGTTACTGATTGAAGCAATTTGACAAATAAATGCGATCGCTTTTTTGAGATGTAGAGATAAGAAGGGCGGTCGCAAAAGAAGAGCGATCTATATTATCTTTTCCGATAAACTTGCCCACGATGACCAACTTTGATAATTTCAATTGTGAGTACAGAAGATTCAATATTGTATACGATCCGATAATCACCAACACGAATGCGATAAATAGAATCGCTACCAACTAGCTTTTTACTTCCCAATGCGTAAGGATTGTCAGCCAAATTTTCTACAGCCTGCAAAATTTTAGGAATAACTTGCTTGTCAAGTTTCTTTAATTCCTTTTTTGCAGAGTTTTTCCACTCAACTTTATATAAGCTCATCTTGTTTTAGTTCAGCAAGCAGATCTGCATGACTAGTAGTAGGTTCATCTCGTCTTTCTGCTACTGTAGCTAAATCTTCTATATCCTCAAGTAATGACTCAAACTGCTCTATTGACAAAATTACAGCAGTTTTTTCTCCCACCTCATTTACTATGTAATTTACTGCTAAGTCTTTGGTATCGATCATGCTGTTTGCGATCTAGGTTGTGAAACTGATTATAGATGATATTTTTTGCTTATAGCGATCGCAAATACAAGAATATTTTAAAGCACGACAATCAATTCTTGGAGAAGATTACCTTCAAAGTCCGTAACCTCAAATACTGTCATATTATCTTTGATTGTTTCTTGATATTTATCATCAGACTCAAGATAAAGATCTGTTTTGAGAGTTTCTAGCTGACAAAATTGTTGAATAGTTAAGTTGCTCATAATCAAATCTTGATAGTAACTTTATTGAATCTTTATATTTATGCTGATAGTCTAACTTAACCAGAAAATCTCGATTGTGATCTCATCCTGATTAGATACAAAGAAGTAATTTTAGCGATTTTTAGACAAAATTCTCTTCAAGATGTGACATTGAAAATTTTGACAATGAAAATTTGGCAAAAAGAGTAGACACAAAAAGATTACTCACTAAGACTTACAATCAAACTGGGTAAAAAGTGAGTACAGATTATGCAAACGAAACTTACTAAGAAAGAATGTCGCGCTGATTCTTAAAGAATAATCAATGCGGATGGCGAGAATCGAACTCGCAAGGCGTGAGCCACACGCCCCTCAAGCGTGCGTGTCTACCAATTCCACCACATCCGCAGATTGAGCTGAAGTTATATGGACTCGAAAGACCCTAATATACTACTTTGCTTGTGGCAATATTTAATTTATCATATATTCAACTAGATTGTTGCTTCAATCGCCGATCAATCGTGAATTGACCAATTCCCGAAACTTCTTTCGCTGTTGGGGAGTTAATATTTCTCTGGTAGCTAGCATACTCTCAAAACGCAGTGTTCCTATTTCCTGGCGCAGAGCATTTAGCTGTCGATTTGTAGCTCTGAGTAATTCTTCTGGTTCTGTTCCAACCATCATGTCTGATAACCGCTGTTGCAGTTTAGCGATATTGCCCTTTTTTTGCAGTATTTCTTGCCTGTATTGACTATGAATTTGTTTTATTTGCTGCTGCTGTTCTTCTGTTAAATCTAGCTGTTGAAATAAGTTAAAAGACTGCTGTTGTTGTGCAATAATTTGGGCTGTGTCGGCAATAATTTCCTCAGTTCCTAAGAAAGGAGTTTGGCTTTTGAGGGCAGATAGGGAAGAACTGGCAAAAACAGGTAGACTACAAATAATGCAAAGGGCTATCGTAACTAAAGTTAGTAAATATCGTCTTCTTCTGACTAAAGCTAAAAAAATCATCAATATAATTCAGGAAACAAGATATATTTTGATTTAAAAAATAAATATTTATCTACTGTGCAGAGATAGATAAAGTAGGTTGTGGTTCCGAAATAACTGGTAACAACCAATAGGCTTCCGTCTCTTCTGTAGCGGTGTAGTGATTGTTATCTAAAGTGTTTTGCCAATTTCTAACTAAAAAGTTTTCTAAGTCTTTTGGTTCTAAAGCAATTTGAGGAGTTTTTAGACCAAAGCTGACAAAAGTAAATAAGAACCCTGTTGAAATCAGTTTTACTGGTAAACTGATTCTACTGTAAGCCCGAAGTACTTGCATCCATTTAGGCACTTGCCCTCGAATGGGGTTAGTCCCATGAGGAATAATCCATGAGGCTTTAAAGTATCTTTTTCGGCTGTTTTTCCGTGGTTCTAAAGAGTCGAATAACTGCTGTTCTAAATTGGGATGAGGATTCGGGGGAATTGGTTTATTATGTCGCAGAAAACTAACGAGATTGTTTTGGTGATCGTTATTTAAGTTAGTCATAGTCCTGATTGATAAACTAATAGATTTTAGAGTGATATCCCTTGCTGCTCAAGAAATTTTTTCAGCGAATTTCTAGCATGAAACAAACGAGATTTGACTGTTCCCACAGGCACATTTAAAATCTCAGCTACTTGTTTTTGGGGTAGGTCTTCTAAATCATGCAAAACTAAGACAGCACGATGATCGAAGCTAAGATTATTTAAACCTCTGTGTACTATGTCTTGATAATGCAGATGCATCAAGTCTGGTGTATCTTGAGCATTAACTAATTTGCCAAGGCTAAGTTGTTCTTTCTCCCAATATTTTTCATTCAAGCTAGTTTTTTCTTGACCTCTAGCTAATTTACGCCGTTGATCTGTCGCTACATTCCAGCTAATACGATACAGCCAGGTAGAAAAATATTTTGCTGTTTTCAATTGAGGTAGACCTTTCCATGCTTTAAGAAAAACCTCTTGTACCAAGTCATCTAATGACGCGGAACCACATAGCTGATAGAGAGTTGAGCGAACCCGTTGTTGATAACGTTGATATAGCAAACGAAAACAAGCGCGATCGCCTTGCTGACAAAACCAGATTAATTCTTGTTCTGTTGGTGCTCCTGTTTCCGATTCTGCATCCACTGCACTAGCTTGCTCACAAGCTAAGATTTTGCCCATCTTCTCTAGAAATATTTAGTTCTGGTTCTTTAGACTAAGAATAGAGATGATCGGTTCACTTGATCAACAAATTAAATTGATCTGTCTGGTCAATAGTGCGATCGCTATAACCTTTCCAGTCGTGTATTTAGCTTGTACCCCTCACAGTAACAAGTATTAAATTAGACGATACTTCTTGCTTTTGTTGGTAATTAACGATTGAAAACCTACTTGTTTACGAAACTCTTTCCAGATAGGTTGATCAGCCGCTAGATCTAGATATTTTTGGGGACGTAGGTCTATTGCTTTTTCTAAACTAATAATTGCCCAGTTGGTATTGTTTAACAAAGCGTAACAACAAGCTTGCTGATACCATGCAAGATCAGATTTAGGGTCTAAATTTAATGCTTGCTCATAACATTTAAGAGCCTGGAGAAACTGCTCCAATTGTTGCCAAATAACTCCCTTTTGATACCAAGCCCAGTAGTCATCTGGTTTAATATCCAAAGCCAGATCATAGCTTTGCTGAGCCAGTTCTAACTTTCCCTGATGTTGTTGTGCTTCTGCGATCCGATAATATGACCAAAAATCATGGGGGCGTAATGCTAACGCCTCATGGTAATAAAATATTGCTTGGTCATAATCAGCCAACTTGCGCCAGGCTTCTCCGATACGATAGGTTACCCAATAGTCTTGAGGATGAGCCTCTGAAGCTTGAGTAAAACAAGAGATCGCCTGATGATATTGCTGGAATTCTGTAAAGTGAATACATCCTTGGTCATAGTGAGCCCAATAGTTATGTGGTTCAATTGCCGAGGCTCGGGCAAAGCTCTCGATTGCTTCAGAGTAGTAACCTAAAGCTTCTAAGACCACTCCTTTGCGATACCATGACCAGTAATCGGAGGGTTTATAGTTTAATGCGCGCTCATAACTACTTAAGGCTTCATGGTAGTAACCTTCTGCACGGAGCTTGTTTCCCCTTTGATACCACTCTTGATAACTATCTGGACGACACTCTAGAGACTGATACATTTCGCTAAATAATGTTGAACTTAAATACTGATGCTAAAAAGCGACCTACTTATATATAAGCGTAATGGCGAGACAATAGTGCCAAAAAAGTTAGAAATCGATAACCGAAATTTGGCGATCGCCAATAAAATCATTGAATGTTTTCAAGATTGTCTAGGTAAAACCCAAGGGGAATTAGATCGGCAACTATTAAAATTAGAAGGAGATAGTCCCGACTACCGAATCAAACGGGGTTTAGCACACATATTAGGCAATACTTTTTCCACCTTTGAAATTATTAGTCCTCTCGAACCTTTGGCATTAAGACAAAGAGTATTTTCTGAAGCAGCTAAAGCGATCTCCCTACCAAATCAGCGTAGCGATACCTTAGAAGCTATTTCTCAGACATTGACTGATGAATTAAAGCGCCCCGTATCCATTACTGAAATTGAGACAGGATTATATGCAGATCTGCAAGAAAATCGCATTTTAACTCAATTTGAAGCACCTGTACCTGAATCTCTACTGCATCGTTACAACTTATCTCAGGTACAAGGAATTTTTTACCGCGCCAGTAGTGTGGTAATTAATGCCCATCGCAACGATCCCGGTGAATATAAACTATTATTTCGCTATATCAAGTTATTTCAACTGATGGCATATATCGAAGGGGATGCCGATACTGGTTTTACTTTAACTATGGATGGGCCAGCCAGCTTATTTAAAGCCAGCACTCGTTACGGTTTAGCTTTAGCAAAAATGATTCCTGCCTTACTACACGTTACCAAGTGGAGTCTTCAGGCAAAACTACAAAGCAGAGATCCCTATTCGGGAAATACCAAAACAGGTAAATTTATTTTAACGAGCGATCGCTGTGGACTGGTTTCCCATTATCCTCCAGGGAAGCCTTATGATAGTATGCTGGAAGCTTCCTTTGCCAAAAGTTGGGACAAAGCTAAAACCGAATGGCGATTAGAAAGAGAAGTCAACCTGATTCCTCTCCCTGGCAGCGTTATGATACCTGACTTTCGCCTAGTCCATCCCGATGGTAGAGAGTTTTTATTGGAAATTGTCGGTTACTGGCGACCAGAATACTTGCAGAAGAAATTTTATCAAGTTCGTAATGGAGATACTGATAATTTAATTCTGGCTGTTTCTGAAAGACTTAATTTAGAGAAAGCAGGGGTCAAATTTACCGATTTACCCAATAAATTAATCTGGTTTAAAAATAAATTGAACTCCAAAGCAGTATTAGAGATCTTAGATCA
>CBDUCX010000355.1:0-5375 GCA_965365755.1 uncultured Pleurocapsa sp. | reverse complement strand
TAAGTTTTAAGTTTTAAGTTTTAAGTTTTATTTTGATTTAGGGTTGGTTGTCAGCCAAAAATGATCCCCAGCAGATCTTGTAATTTTCTCTCAGTTTTGACGAGCGACCCCGCGTCGGCGTAAGACGCAAGGGAATGCGCTCGTCGCGACCAATTTTTTCTTTAATTTCTTTCCTAATTATGTTGTATTTTGTTACAACATGTTTCTTTTAGGGTCAATTATGACGCAAATTGGGGATGGAATATCTTATTATCCGAATTAAAATCTAAGGAGAAAAATAACTATGCCTATTTCAGAGACTCAAATTTATGTTGCTCTTCTAGTTGCTTTATTTACTGGGTTTATGGCGATGCGCTTATCTCTAGAGCTATATAAGTAGATTCTCGAACCGCAACTACTAATATCGCAGTACTTTAGCTGGTTAGGACAAGTTTAGTTAATTGCTCGTAAGTAATTAGAAGAGACAAGGCATGCCTTGTCTGTAGAGTAACAAGTACCACAAGGGCATAACATAACAAGTGTCCTAATGTAACTGCGTATTGCTATTGGAGTGCTAAGCAGAGACTTCAGGTTGGCGATTATTATCCAAAGTTGTTAATCTGGAGTCCTTAGTAGCTAGGTGCAATTCAAATTATGAATTCTGAAAGACAAACACCTAAAAAAGTACGTCGGAATTCTCGCAAACGCCAAAATCCCTATCGTGGTATCACTGCGGAAATTAGCCTCAAGCTTATTTTAAGCTGGGCAATTGCTCTTGGCGCGATCGCTTCCTTATTCAGACTTTTGCCCTACCATCTAACTCAACAAGCAAAGTTAAAGGAACTACGCATCCAGGTACAAGAAACTGATGTCCGAGTTGACAAACTAAGGGAACAGCTCAACCATAATTTTGATCCTCACCGAACTAAAAGTTTAATGGAGCAATATAGTACTTTAACTTCTCCAAATCAAAGTCGCATCTATTGGTTACCAGAAGATGATCAACAGTGATCGTTGGATATTAAATATTAAATGTTAAATATTGACCAGCTAAAAGCTTGGAAAATCAGTTATCAGTGATCGTCAAGGGATTTAGTAATTGATTTAAGCAGCTTTGAACCTTTTGCTTATAACTAGCTAAATTAGGTTTATCAGCTAATAACTGTAAAGCTATTTGATAATCAGCAACAGCAGAGTTCCAGTCTCCTTGTAGATGGTAAGTTCTGCCTCGTTCTGCATAACTTCTTTCTTGGAGAGAGTCGCCAATGATCAGGGTAATATCAAAATTTTCTAACGCCATATCATACATTTCTAGTTCTCGAAAGGCAATTCCCTGGTTAATCCAAGCTCGAAGATTCGTGGGGTTAATATCCAAGGCACTGTCGTAATCGGCGATCGCTTCAACTATGTCTCCTTGAACTGCATAGCAATTGGCTCGATTATTATAAGCACTATCAAGATTAGGGTTAATTTCTAATGCCTGAGATAAATCGCAAAGAGCTTCAATAATTTGATTGCTGCGAAAGTACATTAATCCGCGATTGTTGTAGTCTGCTGCATTATTGGGACGCAAGGCAATTAACTGATCCAGAAGAGCGATCGCCATACGGTAGTCTCCTTGAGAAGCCTTGACTTTAAGACAGCTTCTCAACTGTTGTTCTGGGGTTGAATTTCCTGATTGGGAGAAGGAACAATAATCAGGTGATGTTTTTCGCAATTCCTCAGACGAAGACAATATTTTTGGTATTGATTGGGAATTAATTTGATTATTGAAATCGGTCTTCATGGCATCAATTTAACCTGATCTGGCGCTACTTTACTATTTTGTTTAATGGCTTAGAGAACTCAAATGTGTCACAAATCTTTCTATCTCATAATTTTGTTAATTCCTCAAGTTCAAGTTTTTGATCCTTTCTCCTATATAAGGAGCATGATGACGAAAAAATAATAAAACGTCTTCCACAGAATTACGTAAATCAATATTGAGAATTAGGTGAATTTATTTTTCATTTTGTATCGAACTTGATCTGAAATATTTGTTTTCATCACAATTTGCTGGGGAGGGATGAATTTGCTCCTGTTTTAGATTACATTTTCTAGATATTGGCTATTAAAATTAACCTGTAATGGTTTAATCAATGGTTTAATATTTTAAAAATAGTATTTAACAAATATGACTGATACAGCTTTATTTGCTCAAGCAACTGATTTGTCCTCAGAAGATTACTGTGTGCTGGGTTTGGCAACTTGTTTTGTGAGGGAAGATGGTGAAATTGAAGAGTTAACGGTGTTAGAGCCGATTCCCTCTGCTGCCTTAGAAGCTTTACTCAAAGGTATTCCTACCTCATATCAGTTGGCTTGCTCTCAAACCTTGGGAGAAATATTTCAGGAAGATACTGTAAAAATCCCCAGTGTTTTACAGGCAGATGGCGAAATTAATTTGTGCGATCGCTTTGCGGAAAGAGTTGCTGCTGCTGCTAGAACCTATAAAAGTCGTCCTGAGGCTAAAAAACATATTCCTTTAGGCACAGTAAAACAGGATTTTAATTATTCTTTAGCCAGAAAAAGAGTCTTAAATAATTCTCGGATAGTAAGCACCGAAGATAACGTCAAACAACATTCTCATACTCACAAAGTTTTGTAGTTTTGTAAATTTATTGTCAGAAATTAATCGCCTAAATTGCGCTAATTATATGCTCCTAGATCAGTCAATTTACTTAGACAAAAGTAGCTTATGATCGACTATCTAAAAAAATATTAAGTAAACAATGGCGAAGACGGCAAATAAATCAGCCAAGAAATTAACTAAGGCGCAACAACAGGCACTCGAAAAGTTAAAATCATTTCTCAGGAGTAATCAAAGTTTCTTTCGCTTAAGTGGATATGCGGGGACGGGTAAAAGCTTTTTGATCTGTCATTTGATCGAATGGCTAGACTCTTTGGACTTTGAATTTGTCATTGCCGCACCTACAAATAAAGCTGCCAAGAGTTTGATGCAGGTGGCAATGTCTCTGGGGCTTAACATAGATGTCAAAACCGTCGCCCAGCTATTAGGTCAACAGCCAGAGATTAATGAGGAGACAGGGATCGAAGAATTTACTTCCCCTGGTGAAGCTGAATTTGATGATTATGATGTGGTGATCATTGACGAATTCTCGATGATCAATCGCAGTAATTTTGAAGAAATAGTTACTGCGATCGCTTTAACTATCAATACCAAAGTAATATTTGTGGGGGATGAGGCACAACTACCCCCTGTAAAAGAACAGCAGCCGATGGTAGCAATTTCCGATTACATTGACGATACTGCCACCTTAAATGAAATTGTGCGCTATGAAGGAGAAATCGCCATAGTTGCCGAGAAAATCCGCAGTAATCAGCAATATAGTCGCAGAATGTATCCTTTTCAAAGTAGCGAGGATCAGACTGTTGTCTGTCAGCCCAGAAAGCAGTGGTTAGAAACGGTAACTCAATACTTTAAATCTCATGACTACCAGAGCAATCCCGATTATGCCAGGCTCTTAGTTTGGCGCAATAAAACTGCTGCATCAGCTAATCGATTCGTGCGATCGCGTTTATGGGGCAAAGATGCACCTATATTTGTACCAGGGGATAGATTGATCTCTCGCAAACCGCTGTTTCGCCCTCGCCCGGGACAAAAGGGAAAAAATAAGTGGGGAATTTTAATTAATAACTCTGAGGAATGTTCCGTAACGGATCAACCAACAATTAAGCAGTTATCTTTTGACAAAATAGCCTACCAATATCGGTCAGTACCAGTTAAAACTGATACAGGGTTTGAGGTCAACCTGTCTATCTTGACAGAGCAAGGTGAACGACTGAGAAATGAGCAAATCAAATCTTACGTAGAAAAGAAACAGTGGCAAAAATATTTTGACCTATCTAGAACTTTTGATGATGTTACCTATGCCTATAGTTTGACCGTACACAAAGCTCAGGGTTCTGGCATCGATTACGTTTTTTTGGATACGGAAGATTTGCAGGGATGCCCTGATTTGCAGAAAATATTGTATACGGCTCTAACCCGCGCCAAAATGAGAGTTTTTATTCCCACATGATTATTCTAAAGTTCTAATGAATTGTACTAATACATCAACCTGCTGTTCTAAATTATTTCGCTGATGCACAAGTTGATAAGCACGTTCTACCCTCTGTTGAGCTTCTTCTCGATGGTCTAATAAATATAAAATTGCTTTTTGCAAGCCTATTACATCTCCAGGCTCGATAGTCATGATAGCTTGTTCATCGTCAAGGTAGTCATTAAGTCCTTTAGTACGAGTACATACAACGGGCTTGCGACATGCCATTGCTTCTAATAAAACCGTCACACCAGAAGTACCGTTATTTTGCTTAAGACAGACCACCACCACATCTGCATCATGATATAGCTTGACTAGTTCAGGCAAAGAGTATTGTTTATTACTCATGTTTTCGGGCATTACTTGGGGAAAGTTTTTTGCTACCACTGACTGAAATTGAGAGAAACCTGCAACTTTTACATCTAGATCTAGCTGGGCAGTAGCTGCGGCTAAAAGTTTGTAATCACGTTGTTCCAGACCACAACTAACCACCAAAGGTCGAGGATTATTAGCAGAACTAGCAGAAGACATTTTTGAAGCGAAATAATCAATATTTATCGGATGCCACCAGAAAAGAATTTGCTCATCTGTCAGATTGAGATGATTCTCTAAGAAAATTTGGTTGGGGCGACTGCTGACAACTGCTAAATCTACTAACTGACCTATTCTAAATAACTTCAGAGCAAGACGACTTCTTAAACCAGTAATGCGGTGAAACCAAACGATTATTTTTGGTCGTTCTTGTTTAGCGCCACAAACACTAACCAGAGGAATGCCAATTTCTTCTCCAGGACAAAAAACTACATCATCTGGTTTTAGTTGAGATGCGATCGCACGAGCAAATGCCCAGTTTTCAGGAGTGCTCGACAATTGAGCGCGAATTCGATCTATCGGTTTGATGGGACAGTCGTATTGTTTGATAAAGGAAGCACCTAAGCTTTCCGCTAAAAGCACTAAGTCAGATTTAGGTAATGTTGATTGTGGTGAACGCTCCTTGCTAATACGTTGGGCGTGAATATTAGTTAAAATTATATAGTAATTCAAATTTACTTCTCAACTGATAAATAATAGATTGTACAAATATTTAGACAGTTTGAGTCTACTAAGCTAAATTGATTGCTTATGTCGTATAAAGTGACTCATTAAAATTATAAATAAGTAATGAACAGGTTAGCTTGAGAATAATTTCTGATGACAATGGCGATTACTCGACTCGTCCCAAACTAAGCGGGATAAATAGCCGATTGCTCAGATATACGGATGAAATTGTATGTATTGATCGATATTAATTTGGTA
>CBDUCX010000354.1:0-5398 GCA_965365755.1 uncultured Pleurocapsa sp. | reverse complement strand
GGAATGCCTCTGCTACTTCCAGTTCTACTTCCAGCGCTATTGGTTAATCGTTAGTCTTTTTAACTAAATAGATCTCGAAAATCTAATTTGACATTTTGACAGCTTTCCTGGTCGGTGTATGACTAGGGAAGCTGTTCCAGGTTTAGATGCTCTCTCAACTCTATATTTAACTGTATAGCTATATAATGATCTTATTTATAAACAAGATTTTATTTAAATAAAGAAAGTATTCATAGTTAATTCTAGTTATGCCTCAAACATCAACCAATATGGAGTTTCTTACGCCAGTAGCCGAGTATTTTAAAGTTCTTGCCGAAACTAGTCGGCTACAAATTATCAGTTGTTTAAAATCTGGGGCGATGAACGTTAGTGAGATCGGTGTAGCAACAGGTCTTGGTCAAGCAAACCTTTCCAAACACTTGAAACTATTGACCCAAGCAGGAATATTAACCCGTAATCCTCAAGGGGTAAGCGTTTATTATGAGGTAAGTGATCCTTTAACCTTTGAGCTATGTGAACTAGTGTGCGATCGCATTTACGAGCGAATGCAACAACAAGCCAAACAGTTTAAAAAAATGAATAGTTTTAGTTCTAAAACTTAAAAAAAAAATAAGTTTTCCACAGTCATCTTGTATTGCGTCCAATCCCTAACTCTTTCTTACTTTTTTTTAGCTCTTTCCAGAGAGATTTTATTTGCTGGTATGCCTTTTCTGGAGGCAGTTTTCCGCCAGTTTCCAAGTTACATATATAGCTAATTCTTTGGGCAAATTCCTGCAAATTAGAGTTAAAAACCAGGTTTTCTGGTTTAACTTCGCCGTGATAAGGATGCCGCGGTTGCAAAAAATCGTTCTTTTTTTGATTATCCATAATAGTTTGTGGGGTTTAGTTACACCAATTTGTAACAATTATGTATTTATTCTAGGGGGAAGTTTACAATTCTTTGCACTTGTTTTTTAATCAGAGGTACGTACAAAAGTTACGGGATGACGCTACGATAAACAGGGTTTTATTTTAAATAATAACAACATACTCAGGGTTTGTTAACCTAACCTTAACCTAATGTCACGTAGTAGTCTGTCAATTTGAAATTGAAGGGTTGAGATGGGACAAGGGAGACAAGGGGAAAAGGGAGACAAGGAGGATTCGCTCACGTATTGCACATTAATCATCAGAATTTTCAGTATTTAGATAGATGTCAGAGACAGAAAAACTTTACGAAGGGAAGGCCAAGATTCTCTATGCAACGGCAGATCCAGCTATATTGCTCACCGTTTACAAAGACGATGCCACTGCTTTTAATGCCCAAAAACGGGGGCAAATTCGAGGTAAGGGAGAAATCAACTGTCAGATTACTGCCGCGCTATTTAAATGGTTAAGCTCAAAGGATATTGCCACTCACTATATAGATTCTCCTGAACCCAATCAGATGAGGGTCAAAGCTCTGACTATTGTGCCGATAGAAGTAGTCGTTAGAAATATTGCCGCAGGAAGCCTCTGTCGTCAGACAGGATTGCCAGTAGGACAAATATTGTCGTCTCCTTTGGTAGAGTACTACTATAAAAGTGATGAGTTGGGTGATCCGTTGCTAACTCGCGATCGCATATTTCTGTTAGATCTAGTAACTCCTCAGAGATTGGCAGAAATTGAAGATCTAGCCCGCAAAATCAATCAAAATCTGCAAAGTTTTTTTACTGAATGTAAGATAACTCTGGTAGACTTCAAACTGGAATTTGGTATTGATGACCAGGGAAACTTGCTCTTAGCCGATGAAATAAGCCCTGACACCTGTCGTCTTTGGGATCAAGAAAAGTCTGATCCCCAATCTAGAGTCATGGATAAAGATCGTTTTCGCCAAGATTTGGGTCAAGTAGAATCAGCATATCAAGAAGTTCAACGGCGAGTTTTAGAACAGTTAGAGCAATAAGTACTTTGTTCACTCTAAATTAATTGTTTTTATCAACTATTTAACTTTAATGCTTCAATCTATGTAAGCGTATCTAAAATTAATAAAATTGGGAATATCAAGTAAGATAAGAGGCCATACTTTCCTAATAGCTCTCTAATGAACTATTAACAATGATTGAATGGCTGTTTATAATCAAACAGTTTGACTAAATTAGCTCAAATTAATTAGTTGTGAGTTAAGTTAGTCAACTATTGGGCTGGATAATCGTCAAGACCTCGATTAGATATACGAAGGCTTGAGCCGTTTACGACCATTCGAGGGTTGATCCTCGAATGAAGGCATGTCCCTGAACCCATATTGGCGAATAGGCCTTGCTCTCTCTCGTAATCAAAATTATCGACCTGCTGAATTCTCTATCTGGTATGTGGAAGTGTTAACAGAATCGAAAAAAGTGCGTCTATCTCCTGCCTTAATTACAGTCCTAGCAACAGCTTTTGCATTGAATATAGCTCTACCAAGCAGAGCAGAGAACAACCGTTTGTCTCAGAAATCAAACAAAATCATAGTGACCAATGGGGCAGCTTTACTCCAAAATATTAAGCCTAGCAAAATAGCGCAAAATCCCAATAGCTCTCCCAAATTACCATCCCCCGACGATTCTGAGGCTGAAGTCGCTCCCGATGTGACCTTACCTGAATTTACACCACCCGAATCAGAACCTTCTCCAGGTCAAAACGAAACTGAACCGCCAGACAATCCTGAAAATGAACCACAGTCGTCTGACGAACCGCGAGTTTTAGTAGCAGAGGTAGTAGTCGAAGGGGTAAACGAAGAATTAAAAGATATAGTCTACGCCACTATCGGCACCGAACCAGGAAGAACTACCACCAGAACTCAACTACAGGAAGATGTCAATGCCATCTATGCTACTGGTTTCTTCCAAAATGTTGAGGTAAGCCCAGGGGATACAACTCTTGGGGTTAGAATTACTTTTACAGTGGAAGCCAACCCCATTCTGAATAATGTTGCCGTAGTAACTGTTCCTCAAAGAGATGCCAGTGAAATTCTGCCGCCAGAAAAGATTAACGAATACTTTGGTGACGGTTATGGTCAAATTCTCAATTTACGCAAACTGCAACAGGGAATTATCAAAGTCAATGAATGGTACAGCGAAAATGGTTATGAGCTAGCACAGGTTGTAGGCTCGCCCCAGGTCAGCCCAGAAGGGGAAGTCACCTTGGTTGTTGCCGAAGGAGTGATTGAAGATATCCAGGTGAGATATTTTGATGAAGAAGATGAACCTGTTGAAGGCAAAACCCGCGAATTTATCGTTAAGAGAGAAGTGGAACTATCCCCTGGAGATGTATTTAAACGAGATACTGCTCAAAAGGACTTACAGCGAGTTTTTGGCTTAGGAATTTTTGATGATGCTCGCTTTTCTTTTAGTCCAGGGTCAGATCCGAGCAAGGTAATCGTTAATATCGATGTAGTTGAAGGCAGCAGTGGCTCGGTCGCCGCAGGGGCAGGTTTTAGTTCTGATAGTGGCTTATTTGGTACTGTCAGCTATCAACAAAAAAACTTTGGTGGCAATAATCAGACTCTCGGCACAGAAGTTCAAATTGGTGACGATAGCTTACTATTCGACGTAAGCTTTACTGACCCTTGGATTGCAGGAAGTGAAAGTCGTACTTCCTATACGGTTAATGCTTTCCGTCGTCGCTCCATCTCTTTGGTTTTCAACGGAGACGAAGATATTGAAACCTTTCAAGATAATGATGACGATGGTATTGGTGATGATAGTGATTCTCCTCGTGTAGTGCGTACTGGTGGAGGAATTAACTTTGCCCGCCCCATACCTTCAGATCCTTTTAAGAAAAAAGATTGGACATTATCTACTGGTTTTCAGTACCAAAGGGTAGAAATCCGAGATGATGATGGAGATATTGTTGCTGATGGTGTTAGTGAAGATGAAGATGATCCCAATGAAGACGACACTATTCCTCTGTCTTTTGGCGATGATGGAACAGATGATATATTTTCCCTGCGTTTTGGTGCCACTCGCGATCGCCGTAATAGTCCTTTACAACCCACCAAAGGTTCTTTACTCAGATTAAACACAGAACAGACCATACCTATTGGTGGTATATTTTACAATCGGATTCGAGCTAACTATAGTCAATATTTTCCCATTGATATTGTTCCCTTCGGTGGTAATACCGAAGCATTAGCTTTTAACTTCCAAGCAGGAACGGTAATCGGTGACTTACCTCCCTACGAAGCCTTTGTTTTGGGTGGGAGTAATTCGGTACGAGGCTATGGTGATGGAGAAGTGGGTAGTGGTAGGAGTTCATTTCTGGCTACCGCAGAATATCGATTCCCCATCTTTAAAGTTGTCGGTGGCGCACTATTTTTTGACTATGGCACAACTATCGGTACTGATGACAATGTGCCAGGTGAACCTTCAAAAGTAAGAGATCTACCTGGTAGCGGTTTTGGTTATGGTTTAGGGGTTAGGGTACAGTCTCCCCTGGGGCCCATTCGGGTTGACTACGCTATTAATGATGATGGCGATACCGAGATTCAGTTCGGTATTGGCGAGAAGTTTTAATCTGTAGGGGTAATCTGTAGGGGTAAACGGCTGTTTGCCCAAAGCAATTATGAGAGGTACGCTGAAGCAAGAGTTCGAGTTGTCGGGGATAGGGTTACATCTGGGGGAACATACCACGGTCAAGGTTATGCCTGCTGATCCTGGGGCTGGTCGCTATTTTGTGCGGGTTGATTTACCTGACGCACCGAAAATTGTGGCTCAGATTGATGCGATCGCCGAGACTACCCTGTCTACTCAATTACAGTCAGGAACAGCCACAGTTAGAACCGTGGAACATCTGTTAGCTTCTTTGATGGCTTGCGGTATAGATGATACCCGTATCGAAATTGACGGATCAGAAGTACCTTTGCTGGATGGTTCAGCTAAAAACTGGTGTGAAGCGATCGCTCAGGTGGGAACTGTAACCCATGGTTCTCAGCAGTCTCCAGAGTCAATTACGCCCACAGAACCGATCTGGATTAGAGAAAACGACTCCTTTGTCGCTGCTATACCCGCATCCGCAACCCGTATTACCTACGGGATTGATTTTCCCTATGCAGCAATTGGTAATCAATGGCATAGTTGGAATCCCGCTCAAGCTAGTTTTGCCAGTGAAATTGCCCCCGCGCGCACTTTTGGCTTTGCCGAGCAAATAGAGCAGTTACAACAAGCAGGATTAATTAAAGGAGGTAATCTGGAAAATGCCCTGGTTTGCAGCCATCAGGGCTGGCTCAATCCTCCCCTAAGATTTACGAATGAACCAGCCCGTCATAAACTATTAGATTTAGTGGGAGATCTTAGTTTATTGGGTCAATTACCAACTGCTCACTTGATTGCTTATAAAGCCAGTCACAAGCTGCATACTCAATTAGCAATTAAACTTGCCGAATCTGTTTAACCCAATA
>CBDUCX010000353.1:0-5404 GCA_965365755.1 uncultured Pleurocapsa sp. | reverse complement strand
AGCTAGTTCGTAGCCCTTGAGTTTCAACAGTTCGCTCAATTATATTAATTAAAATCACTTAGAAAATTGATGCATTTTACGCTACTAGTTAATAGTAACTAATTAAATATAACGATGGATAATTTATCTTTATAAAGCTTTAATGGATCTAGATAGTTTAAATTGTAATTGTCAGTGATGGCAATAAATTATCATATATTAGCTGTGATGATAGGATAAAAAGTTTTATTTATTAAAATACATTAGTATTTATTTGATTGCAAAAATCTATGATTTCAACTCTGCCAAAAATTAATTTTGCTTTTTTGATAAATAATAAAAAACTATGATTCCTGACATGAAAGATAAGGGCTTCAGCAAACCAAATATAATACCTCCAATAATACCAATAGAATCAATTTTTAGAATGTAGAGTAATACAGTGAAAGGGTGAGTTAAATATCCAATAGAGTAATAACAGAAAAATGGTGTTATGGCTCCAATAACAAAGGCTTTAATTTTTGTATTCTTAATTAACTTATTCAGTGCAAAATAGACTAACAAATAGCATATGAAAATAAAAATGCCATTCAGTAATGTTATTTTTATCAATTCTCGTGCTTCATTATCAAAATTATCCATAAATCATCAAAAAATCACTATAAATATTTTTTACTTTTATATATTATATGCAACAAAAGCAAATTACTATGCTATATGAAGTTAAATTATTAAATTATGTTTTTTATTTACAATAATATTATTGTTCTTACAGGAATAACTTTCTATGAAAAGCTCTACCATTAATAGCTTAATTATGAGCTTTATTGTTTTTTGCCTATATTTATTAAGTTAAAACTACCATGATTTTAAATCACCCAACTCTATCTGAATCTGAAGTCAAGTTATTAGTTACAGCAGCCGATAGTGTCTATCAAAATCAAATGTCTCTTGATGGATGGAATGTAATTACACCAGAATTAACTAACCCAGATTATGGACTCGATCCACAGTTAGTTACGGGAAATACGTATATTGTCGAAACGGGGTCTTTAAATTTACCTTTTGTAGATCTGCCTTATGGTGATGCCAACGCAGCATTACTTAAGTCAGGAGATAATTTGTTACTTGCTTTTCGAGATGCTCAAATACCTGAAGGAGGTGAAGATTATTGGCTTCGACTAAGAGAACATTACGATTTATTCTTAAATAAATTAGATATATCTTGTTTTAATTGTTTAATTAAATTCTCTTGTGTCAATAGAACTACAACAGTTATAATTCCGATTATTATTGATAATGGCTTTGCCACAATGCTAGTTAATAAAATAGCCACACTAGGGTTGTAAAGTTTTGTTAAGTAGAGAACATAGCTAATAGGATGAATGAAGTTAATAATAAATTGATATACGAAGAAAGAGGTAAGTAGTCCTATGAAAATTGATTTTATGATTCTATTGGAAATTATTTTATTTATAACAAAGTAAGTTGCCAAGTAAATAATAATAATTACTCCAGATTTAACAGAATAGACTATTAGCATATAAACGGTATTAGTTTTCATGTTTTTATTGTTTGATGAATATATTGATAATTATGCATAAAGTTTGTATTCTTTGAAAGTCGAATTCAACTATAAAAAAGCATGTTTAAATGCTACCAAAAAAACAATATTATTTTTACGCTTACAAGCAATTAGATTATTATGATTCTAGACCATTCATCACTAAGTCAATCAAAAGTAGAACTTTTAGTCTTAGCTTCTAATGATTGGGTTCAACAGTTCTCTCAATAATATTAATTAGAATTACTTAGAAAATTGATATATTTTACGCTACTAGTTAATAGTAACTAATTAAATCTAACGATGGATAATTTATCTTTATCAAGCTTTAATGAATATAGATAGATAGATAGATAGTTTGAATTGTAATTGTCGGCGATCGCGATCGCGTTATAACTGTGACATACCAATAAATCGATCAAAATTATTTTTTTTGAGCAAGTGAAATGTCATAGCTATGCCTGATACTAGATACAAGGATCTAATGAATTATCTTAAAAAAGCTGCTTTATGCATTTTTACTTTGTCTACTTTAATCGTTATGATTTTTTTATATGTAGAAATAAAAACTAATAGGGCATTAAAAGACTATTCTATGTTGCCCGATGAACAAATACTAGTCGATAAAGCTGTATTAGGTAGAGGAGTTACAAATATTTTGATTCGATTACTATACAGACTAAAACCTGGAGTTTTAGAGCTTATTTGTACTAATAAAGGCAATATTTATTTATTAATGAAAGATGATGTTCGTTATACTTCTTATGACAAAAGAGCTACATTATTTGCTGACTATAGAGTTGAAAATGGTACTCACAAAGGTGAAGCAGAAATAGCAGAAATGGATTGGGTATCTAGCGGATATTTTGACACTATGCTCAGTAGACCTTTATCAGAAAAAGAAACTACTGGAATTATCCAAGCTTTGAAAGAAAGAAGAGACTCAAAATACGTAAGTCTTAGTCTTAAAGAAAGTGCTTATGGATTTATTGATCACGCCAATATATCTGATGTAATCAGACTAATTAATCGATGTAAAAGTACTCAATAAATAATAAATTAGAAGAAAACAATGGCTACAGAAAAACCTTATATCCTACCTCAAGGACAACAGCTAACATCGGAAATTATTACTAATCTATATCTATATTCTCAACCGACAACACCGACAGATGATGAACTTCTAAGTAGCGATTTAATCAAACCAACCTTTAATCTACAAAACATCACTAATGAGGCTTAAGCTATTTCTGATATCCCACATGATATTAAACTGGTAAATGCCTATAAATTCTTATTTAGATACAGAAGCATATATGGCTAATGAATTATCTCAAAAAGATAGCTTTATGTATTTTTACTTTGTCTACTTTAATCGTTATGATTTTTTTATATGTAGAAATAAAAACTAATAGGGCATTAAAAGATTATTCTATGTTGCCCGATGAACAAACAGTAGTTGATCAAGCCGTATTAGGCAGAGGTACTACCAGAATTTTAGTTCGCTTACGAAACGGACTAAAACGCGGTGCTTTAGAACTAGTTTGTACTAACAAAGGCAATATTTATCTATTAATGAAAGATGATGTTCGTTATGTCACTTTTTATAAAGATGCTACTTTGTTCACTGACTACAGACTTGAAAATGGTGTTCACAAAGGTGAAGCAGAAATAGCAGAAATGGATTGGGTATCTAGCGGATATTTTGACACTATGCTCAGTAGACCTTTATCGGAAAAAGAAACTGCTGGAATTATCCAAGCTTTGAAAGAACAAAGAAATTCTAAAACTATAAGTCTTGGCCTGGATGACGGTAGCTATGGATTTGCTAATCGCGCCAACATATCTAATGTGATCGAGCTAGTTGAACAGTGTAACAAAATCAAACAATTAAATATTAATTAAAGGAAAAAACAATGGCTACAGAAAAACCTTACGTATTACCTCAAGGACAACAACTAACATCCGAAACAATTACTAACTTATATCTATATGCTCAACCGACAACACCCACAGATGATGAACTTCTAAGCAGTGATTTAATTAGACCCATACTTAACTTACAAAATATCCCCGACGATGCTGAAACTATTTCTGATATCCCGCAAGATATTGAACTGGTAAATGCTTACGTGGATGCAGAACCTTACATGGCTTCTGGTGCTGGAAGATTCGCTAATGGAAGTCAGTTCGATTTGGTTAGAGCATTTTTCGGTTTGGGAAAAGACCAGATGCTCACAGATGAAGGCAGAGATAATCTGGTAGAAGAGGTTGTTTTAGCTCCAGGTACATATACAAAAGAAAACATTGATGACCTTTTATTTCAGGGTGATGAAGATGGAAAAGGATTAGGTAGTTTTAGTTCGAGTATTGAGCTGCGAAACTATCGAGATACGCTTAATGATTATGATGAATTAGTGTATATCTGGAACTCTAGTGCTTTTTCAATACCAAATAACGCAGAATTTGTGGTTAATCTAGATCGAACTAGAGAAATTAGAAATTTCCGTATTGAACCAAACGCATTTCCAACTCTAAAAGATAAAGAAAACTTCGATTTTGCAACTGCTAATCCTATTGTTGAAATTGGCAGCGGTTTGATTTTGGAACCTCGTGTCGATCCTTCAGGTATTGGACGTACAGTATATATCGATTTTTATAATCGAGGAAATCTACCGATATACGACCCTGTAGATGAAAATGAAAGTGCTGGGATCTATAATCTAATTGACTTTAATGCAGACCTGGCAAGAGAAAGACTATTTTACCAGCCTAATTTTTTTGGCGTTATCGAACCTGTAAAAAGAGAAGCACAACATTTATTTGATTCTGGAGTTACGAAATTTCTCTACCAAAATAAGCCTATTGTTTATGGATCAGAAAATCAAGATGTTTTCGTTCCAATTGAAATTAATAGCATAACTTATCCATATCAATCTGATTATAAAGGTAATGGTTATGTTTTTATTGGAGGAGAAGATATAGATTATCTCCCTGGCGGTTTTAATGATGACATTTTACTTGGGAACGAAGGAGATGATGTAATCACAGGAGATGCGCCTTTCACAAGTCTCATTGGTGGTAATGATACTTTAAGCGGTGGAGAAGGCAATGATGAACTTGATGGCAGTATAGGAGAAGATATTGCAGTATTTTCAGACAATTTTGAAAACTATGACTATTCAATATCAGAAGATGGAAAAACTATTACTTTCAGTCATACTAGAGGAACACAAGAAGATGGTATAGATACATTAAAAAACATTGAATTTGCTCAATTTGGCGGAAACTCTAATCCTGATCTATCTGAACCACCACGCATCATACCCTTACCCCTAGAAGACGGAATAGCTAACACCTTATCAGAACAAGTCTACGTTGAACCACCAGAAGGCTTTGCCCCCGACCCCGTAACCCCACCCTATGTCTCCCTCACAGCACCCATCTCCATGCTAGATGGCGATATCGACTACACCCTGAATATCTCTCCCTACAAACCAGACACCCATTACAACATCTCCTATATCTTCGATACCTCTGGCAGTATGGACGCAGAGGAATTACAAACCGCTAAGGATGCCTATATCGACCTGATCAACTACTACATCGATACAGGAATAGCAGACAAGAGTAACTTTTCCGTCATTTCCTTTAGTCGCTTCGCCAACCCCTACTTCAATCTAACAGGATCACAAGCCATCTCCATCATCCAAAACTTGACCACCGCACCCACCAGTGAAGGGACAAAATACAATGATGCTCTTAATCAAGGATTGAACTTCCTGTCACAATCCCCATTAGACCTTTTAAACACCTCCAACATTGCCTATTTCGTTACCGACGGGAAATCCCAGACTGACT
>CBDUCX010000352.1:0-5412 GCA_965365755.1 uncultured Pleurocapsa sp. | reverse complement strand
GCGATCGCCCGTATCAGATAGTGCGATCGCGGAAGCAAGAATTTTGAAACTAGCTTGTGAGTCGGTAATGTAAGGATTCTCTTTCTTCAAAGACTAAAACTATTGCTAGCATTTAGTTAAAGGTCGATATGGGAGTAAAATTCAACAATTGAATGAATACGACAGGGTCTAAGATGAATCTAATTGAATGGCCAAAAAAGAAGCGTGAGTTCTTTAACCATCACATCGACAGCACAATTTGGAATGATTTCAATTTTCGTGAAGATGATATTATCATTGCCAGTTACGCTAAATCTGGCACGACATGGGTACAACAAATAGTTGCTCAACTTCTCTGGAATGGAATGGAAGACTTAGATGTAGCCAAAATGTCGCCATGGCTCGACTTCAGATTTCCTAGTAAGAAAGAAAAACTCTTAGCGGTGGAAACTCAGCAACATCGACGCTTTCTCAAAACCCATCTTCCATTAGATGCCCTTGTTTTTTCTCCAAAAGCAAAATACATATACATTGCGCGTGATGGTAGGGATGTGGTCTGGAGTCTGTATAATCATCATGCCAATGCTAACGAGAAGTGGTATCAAACTTTAAATAATACTCCAGGAAGAGTTGGGCCTCCCATCGAGAAGCCTCCTTTATCAATCAGACAATATTTTGAAGATTGGCTCAAAAAAAATGGCTATCCCTTTTGGCCATATTGGGAAAATATTCGGTCGTGGTGGGAAATTCGTCATTTTCCTAACGTTTTGCTTATTCATTTCGCAGATTTAAAAAGAGATTTCCTAGGGCAAATTGTTCAAATTGCTAAATTTTTAAAGATTAACATTGATGAATCAAGATTGCCGAAGATTCTTGACCATTGTAGCTTTGATTATATGAAGAAGTCAGCTACCAACAGTGTCCCCTTTGGAGGTATTTTCTGGAAGGGAGGAGCTAATACGTTTATTTATAAAGGGACAAATGGGCGTTGGCGTAAAATATTAACTGAATCTGATCTGGCTAAGTATGAAGAAGCAGCTTTAAAACATCTTGGAACAGAATGTTTTCATTGGCTTACAAAGGATTAAATGATGTATAAGAGAAAAGTTACCAGAGATTGAGGATTAACTATATATGAGGAGTTTAACACGATTTTTATTTATCTTTGTTTTTATTCTAATTTTAGTATGGTCTTGCAGCCCATTTAAAAGCGAATTGATTTTTGCAGACGTGAACACCAATTGGTGGCATGCGCCAACAATTATTGCAACTAATAATGAAATAATTAAAGATATTGATAATAATAACCCCAAAAATTTTTTTGAAAAAAATGATTTAAGAGTCAATGTCTTTAATGTTAATAGTGGACTGGCTTCAAAAAATGCGGTATTATCAGGCTCTGCGGATATAGGAATTGTTGCCTCAACGCCCCTTGCGCTTGGGGCTTATGATCAAGAGAAATTAATTGTTCTTTGCAGCTTTATTAATTCCAATTCCTTGTTAGGAATAATAGCTGGAGCTAATAGTCAAGAAAAGAATGGAGCAATTATTCCTCAGCCTCCGATAGCTATAGTACCTGGGACTATTTCACAATTTTATCTCTACAATTATGGGAAAAAATACGGGATAACAGAAGAGCTAAAAGGGTTATCCAAATTAGATTTAAAACCGCCCAATATATCTAATGCTATCCAGAATGGAAATGCAAAATCGGCTTCAATTTGGGAACCTTACCTAAGTCTTATTCAAGAAAATCTTGACAATAAGAATGAGAAATATACACTTATTAGAAAAGATGATCTGTACAATATTCGCCTATATTTGGTGACTAGACCAGAGATTCTTAAAATTAAGAAAGAGGCGATCAAAAAATTTATTCTAGCAGTCCAAGAATCTTGTCAGTTTATTAATGAAAATCGGTCATCAGTAAAAATTGCTCTTGAGAAACATTTTGGATATAGTAGAAACTTTTTAAATCAGGTATGGGATCAGGTTGATTTTGAAGTTTCATTTGACTATGACCAAATGAAACAATTAATTTTAGAAGATGCCAATTTAGCTTATCAATTAAAACTCGGAAAGGCTAAAACAAGGTTAGATATGAAAAGTTTAAATTATTACTTTGACGAAAATTTTCGTCAAGAAATATCTCAGCAATCATAGTTGTCTTAAATTAAGCAGATTTAATTATGCTCGGTTTAATTGGTTACATAGTAAAAAATATAGCTTCTCTAACTGCCTTTTGGATTCTAGTGTATTTCGCAATCCAGACTGTCGGACTTTTATGGACAGAATGGAACAATGATAGGGAGGAGAATCAGTTTTATATTATGCCAGTCACTGGATTTTGTTATGCTGTGGTTAGCGGCTGGAGTATCTGGCAAGTTATTAGTCAGTTGTACTTAGTAGTTGGCTTAGGAATATCACTATTGGAAAACCCTGAAAATTCAATAACAAAGGTTGCCCCTGAACCTTACCAATTTTTTATAGTTAATATAACTACGCTACTTGTCTTTATAGCTTTTACTAATAACTGTTCCAAATCTTTTTATACAGTCAACAGTTTAGAAATGAATAAATTAAATAAGGAGGATTTTGGTCAGCATTATCAAAATAATACAAAAAGTCAAAAAATAGAAACAATTCTAAGAACGATTTTGGGCTTATTTTTTATCTTACTGGAGCAAAAGTTAGCAAGCCTTAATAAACTGAATTTAACTCAGACTCTAAACCAAGTTTCGATAATAGCTATAGGCTTATATATTACTTTAGGGTTTTGGCTATATAAAAATAGTAAAGAGGGTGGTATTAAAGGACGGACACGAGTATTTTTGTTAATTCAATCTATTTGTGGATTAATACTGTCTGCATATCTTGTATGGTTGACAATGTCTTCTGGATCTGGTTTTTATGAACAACTTTTAAGTTCTTGGCTCATAGCTATTATCTGTGCGCTAGGAGTAACAGGCATAATTCTATTTGAAACTGTTATCGGAGCAATAAAATGGTTCAGACCCAGCAGTAGGTAACCCAGCAGTACAAGAGGCTGAAACTTATATGATGTATGATTCCAGTAGAATTTCTTGAATTAACTCTTCTCTTTTAACATCTAGAATACTTGAACGAATATCTCTAGGATGTTGATATTCTGGAGAATTTAACTTAACTACCTTTTTACATTTAGCAGGACTGCCACTTAAAACCAAGATATAATCGCATAAATACAGCAAGGTATCAATATCATGGGAAATTAAAACTAAGGAAGCTTGTTGCATATTGATATATTCAGACCAATATTCTAGGACTCTCCATTTTCTTTGTATATCTACTTCAGTGAGAGGTTCATCTGCTAAATATAAAAATGGGTTGAGAATCAAATTCCAAGCTAAAATTGCTCTTTGATATTCCCCTCCAGATAAATCAATTGGATATTTTTTGAGGCAATCAGCTAAACCAAATTTTTCGATAATCTCAAGATACAGGGAATTTTTACAATTAAATATCTTGAAACTTTTTTGTATTGTAAACCAGGGCATAAAACCGTTAGACTGTGGGGAATATCCAATCTTTTGTTGTCCATTAAGTGATTCTTCTATGTAAAATTTATGAAAGGTTGAGAACTTAGAAGGTTTTCCCGTAACAAGACTTTTTAGTAAAGTGGTTTTGCCACAACCTGATGGTCCTGTAATACCTATTCTTTGATTTTCTTTTAAAGTCAGGTTGAATTCTTCCAGTAGAGGTTTTTCTTGAATAATTGATAAATTTAAGTTTTCTATTTTTATCAGATTTTTCATGATTTTAACAACTTATTTTGAGAATCAAAATTCGATGTTAATTATTTGTTTTTTTTCTACAATAATTTTTATTACATAACGATAAAAGAAAGAACTTATAAATCCTAAAAAACCAAATATTAAAAGACTTAAATGTACCATACCCCAATTATTTATAGTATAACCATAATCAAGCTTATATCCTAACCCTCCTGACCAAAAACCTGTATTATATGTTCCAATCCACTCGGCAGCCACTACACTAAGCCAGCCTACTCCTATGCCTATGTCTATTCCTTTCAAAAAGCCCCTTAAAGCTCTTGGAATATGAAAATATAATAAGAGGTCTCTTTTTGTTAAGCCTGCTCCTTTCAAAATCAGCAAAGCATTAGTTAAGTCTTTACTGAAACTTGTCTTGACTGATACCCAGACAGGAAAAGCCACTGCCCAAGTAATTAATCCAATTTTCCCAAATTCATTGATTCCAAAATTCATTTGTATAACTGGAACTAGACCGATTATAGGTATTGCTCTCAAAAAATCTAGTATATTTAAATTTAAAATAGTAGTATTGGGCTTTAATAAATTGGTCATAATTCCCATAATTAAGCCCAAAATACTTCCTATTGACAAACCTATTAGCCATCTTAGAGAACTTAAAAATATATCATAAAACTCAATTGAATTATTCATACACTGTTGAAAAGTTATTGGCAGTCCCAGAGTGATTATGACCTTTTTTGACTTCAAAATTCAAAATGCAAAATTCAAAAACCAGAAAAATAATTTTGAATTAATTAATTTCGCGTACAAGGAGGTTCGGTTAAACTAAGCTGTAGAGTCACCTTTCCGACTCATCTGCAAAACTGGACGTGATGCTTTATAGGTTCAACTGTTCCCTCAACTCCTCCACATTCCTAACCTCTCCCCAATCAACCCCCGCAGCTTCTAGAAAGTCGATCGCCACACCAATCAAATGCTGCGGATAAACTCGCTCTGCTGGTGGTACAGGTTCTGTGTTGTTATCCCTGACAGTGCTAGCGGTATCTGTGAGCCATGCCTTTTGGTCTTTTCTGATTTTAATATTCACCGTGACCAGTTCCTTTGCCTGATTTTGTCTTGTCGAGCGTTCCCTTGCGCCTGACGGCGACGCGGGGTCTCGACGCTTTTTGACTACTTTAGCTTTAGACTTGGTGGTTTTGGCAGGTTTGGTTTCAGTTGGCTTTACTTCAGGCTCAGTTTTAGCTTCTGCTGTTGGTTCAGGTGGCTTGCTAGCTTCTGGCTGGGTTTTTTTGATGCCAGAGAAGTTACCTAGCTTCATTCCCTTCATTCTGTCATTCACTTCCACAACCTCACGCATTCAACTGCCAACGATTGATAGGCTTTTGCTCCAGGCGATCGCGGTGCGTAGTCGATGACGGGTTTCTGTTGGGCGATCGCTTCTGCCACGGAGATGTTTTCGGGTATGAGGGTTTTAAACAGGGTATAGCCCGATTCTGCTGCTGCTTCAGTTAGTAGGTTATCGGCTTCTCTAGTGATGACTAATTTTGAACGATATCTAACTCTGGCAACATCGATGGGAACATCGGGGCGTTCTCCTTTAATTAGCTGTAATGCCTCGGATAATCCTTTTAACACCGCAGGTTCACCGACAACGGGC
>CBDUCX010000351.1:0-5415 GCA_965365755.1 uncultured Pleurocapsa sp. | reverse complement strand
AGGGGGCGTAAGTCAACTGTCGTTGCTGTTGCCGATGAATTTGGAAGCCCACACCGTACCGCGTAGCGTGTCGGTGTTGGGTAGTTCACTAGTTATTATCTTTTTGTTTTAAAAGCGATCGCCAATATTGAAAATCACTTGACCATCTCCTTGATCGTTTAAGGCAAATTCCAGTTTTACTAGACCCGCCGGAGTCTGAGTTCGTAATCCCAAGCCATAACCAAAGCCATCCCCTGGCTTATCTCTTGCTACACCTGGTTGACCGATCACATCATCATCAGACCCTAAATCTGTACCATAATCAAAGAACAGAGTTCCTCCCACCTTAAAATTGCCTTTGATAGCCCTAAAAGTAAACATGGGAAAACGATATTCGGCAGTGGCTAGAACAAAACTGCGTCCTGTAGCTAATTCCCCCCGATCATAACCCCTAACTGCTCCAGACCCACCTAAACTGAAAGCCTCGAAACTAGGAGCGTCACCGAGAATAGTCCCCCCTTGCAGATTAAGAATTAAAGTGCGATCGCCTTCAGTAAAGCCAAATAAAGGAACAGGAAGATATTGGGTATAGTTGGCAGAAAGACGATTATACAAGATGCTGGCATCACCTACGGGAATTGATTGATCAGTTTGCATAAGTAGCCTAAATCCCTCAGAAGCATCATCCTCTTGGTTGCGACGGTCTAAGGCAGCTACATAGGTAACCGTTAATAGCTCATCTTGTCCATCTTCACTAACGGTTAGAGAATTACCTAAAGCATCCGTAGAATTTAGTTCATCGGAAAAAAAATCATTTCTTACCGATACGATCTGGTAAGTTACTCCCAATGAACCCTGAAAATTTTCCCCTAGGGGGTGAAAGTATTCTACACCTCCTCCCAGACGATGAACCCAAGGGTCGCTTCCATCAACTAAGTCAACATCATTCTCCCCCTCATCAAATTCTGTTTCGACATTGCGATTGTTAAAAAAGTTGACTGCGTAACCACGATCATGTCTAATAAATTTGCGATAATCGAGATCGAAGCCTAAGCTATTTTCGCCTCCTGAAATCCCCAGACTGAGTGCTTGGTTATTACCACCTAAATTAATTACCCCAAAGCGAAATCCGCCAAATAATCCATTTGCCTTATTAGATATGGGTTCTACGGTCACTGGTCTTGCTGAACCTTCCAATGCCGTAGGAGGTTTTAAACTAAAAGTAAAACTAAAGAAGAACTGGCTTCTTTCTTCTACGGTTACGATCATTAATACTTCATTGATTCCCTGACGAGATTTTACTGGCTCTAAAGTCAAACTAGCTTCTTGTACTGGAGCTAAATCATTTACTCCTTCCAAACCAGACTTAGCGAGATTCGTATCATAAATATCTCCCCTGTCTAAGGCAAACTCGCGCAAAATAATATCAGGTTTGGTTTTACCCTGAGTGCGATTGCCATCTTGATCGACAAAGCGTACTCGAATATTTTGAATAGTTTCCCCCTGACCTTTCGGCACAGTTATTTCTGGTTTTGGTTCAGAGATAAAAATTTTCCAAATTCCCCGATCTTCAGGAGGCGATGAAGTAATAGGATTTTCAGTGGCTAAACTATAGTTTTGTACTTCAAAATCAAGAAAGTTTAGTGCCTGATGTTGATGATTCAGTTTAGACCTTCGTTCTTGAATTATGGATTGAGCATTAGCCAAAGAAACCTGTGCCAAGAAACCTAGAGTACACAAAGGGAAGAAAAAGTATTTTGGATTCATACTAATAGGCAATTTTCTTGCCCACTTATATCCCTGCCCTGAAGGACTGGGTTTTACGCTGGTTGTCGATAATTAATTTTGTAAATTGGAGAAGCGAGCTTACTATATCTTTAGATTGGCTCTGAAAAAATAGTTTCTTTCGTTTTTTACGATATTCTACAAACAACGTTAAAAAATACATTAAGTTTTATTTAGGTTTGTAATCTGATTGAGATATGGCTCCAGGTGCAATTTATCAACTGGCAATGGTAGATATTAATCCTCAGCTAGCAGTTGGGATCTTGCTCCTCGGTCATTTATTAGGAATACTCAAAGTTAATGCCATCATGAATGTGCAATTACCGCAAAGTGCGATCGCCTGGAGTTTGTCGCTGATAAGATACATATCATTACACAGTATCTACTAACTACTACCAACCCCCTGAACGTCATCGTATGTTGGCGATATAAGCAGCAGAACAAAATGTTAGTTTAAATCGATATGTTGCTGATAAACTAGCTTGCTAACTTGCTAAACCAAGTCATCCAACTAAGCCCTACTTCTTGCTGCTCGATACTACTCAGCTTAATTAAGATTAAATTGCCGTATAAATTCAATCTAATTTGCTTGCACTTATTTTACGGCAAAATCTGATTAAACTCTCTTAAAGCTACGCTAGAACCTACTTCCCAAGCACGATTAACATATTGGGGAATGGTCTGTTTAACTGGAAAATCGGCAAAAATTCTACTTGTATCTGTTGCGAGGTAGCTATTGTCTACGAACTGATATATATTTAGTTCACCTTTTTTATAAATCCAAACTTCAGGAATAGCGAGAGGAAGATAGTCTTCGATGCGGGTAAAAGAAGTAACATCAATTTCTATTGCTAAATCTGGAGGGGGATCGATGTTTAAGTCTAACTGGCGCTTTCCCAATATTGCTTGATAGTTTTCGATATAAAAACAGACATCAGGTTCTAATCCCGTTTCTTTACCACGTCTTAAAGTTACAGGATGAAAACTATCCCAATCTCGATCTTGATGACGGAGGATTACTTTGACAATATCTGCAATAATATCTATTTCTTTGGCATGTTCGGGTAAAGGACTCATCAGTAAAATATAATTATCTCGAAAACGGAGACGGGGAATGGCGCGATCGCCCAATTGAGCTAAAATTTGTTCGTAATCAGCTAAAGTCCCAGGAAAATGTAACATTGTTCCAGGGGGGAGATCGATTTTGTCTGGAGTGATGGTAGGCAACATTAATTTAAACTACATTCATACCTCTAATTTATATATTGGATATATTTTGGAGGATTTATTCCATATTAATTGGATCAACATCGATGGTCATGCTGACGGACTTGGGTAAATGCGATCGCAATATATTTAAATCAGGTAAATCAGCTTTGGCTGTTGGGGGAAACTTAAGCAGAATCTGCCAACGATAGCGACGGGCGACTCGCATGATATTGGCTGGTGCGGGCCCTCATATTTTATATTCTCTGCTTAAGATTTCCACTCAGACTTTTTCAGTAAGCCCTTTTTAGTGTGATTGCCTAAACCGTCACTATTTCTTTGTATTGAATAAAAATCATTATCAGCGATCGCCTAAAATAACATTAACTAAGCAGTATGAAACCGTTGTTATACATAACTATTGTGTTTAATATCGAGCAACAGTATATTTAAAAGTTGCATAGTATTAATATTGATACTATTATATAAATATGGCACAAATAAAAAAACTTGTTGCCCAATTTAAGAAGAATCCTAAAAACGTCAGCTTTAACGATTTAGTTAAAGTCTGCGATCACTATTTTGGAAATTCTAGACAATCAGGGACAAGTCATTGTGTTTATAAGACACCCTGGCATGGCGATCCCCGTGTCAACATTCAAAACAAAAACGGTAAAGCAAAAACTTATCAAGTAAAACAGGTTCTTGATGCGATCTCGAAAATAGAGGAGATGAACAATGGTTAATTACGAACACTATAGTTATAGAGTTATTTGGTCTAGTGAAGATGAGGAATATGTAGCTCTGTGTGCTGAATTTCCTAGTTTGTCTTACCTTGATGAAAGTCGGATAGCAGCGCTTAATGGTATTACTGATTTAGTTAAAGATATTGTGGTCGATATGGAGACTAACGGCGAAAAAGTTCCTACTCCAATATCGGAAAAACAATATAGTGGTAAGTTTCAAGTTAGAATTCCTCCTGAACGTCATCGTATGTTGGCGATACAAGCAGCAGAACAAAATATTAGTTTAAATCGATATGTTGCTGATAAACTAGCTTGCTAAACCACGTCATCCAACATGGAGGTTACTTCGCCCTGTAAACAGAGGCGATTATCGTCTCAGACTTTTTCAGTAAGCCCTAATTATTTAAACTATAATTTCGGTGATTTTTTGCAATGAATATGATGTTCCACATAGAGCTTCTCGAACCAGTCATAAGCTCTAATTTATATATTGGAGGATTTATTCCATATTAATTGGATCAACATCGATGGTCATGCTGACGGACTTGGGTAAATGCGATCGCAATATATTTAAATCAGGTAAATCAGCTTTGGCTGTTGGGGGAAACTTAAGCAGAATTTGCCAACGATAGCGACGAGCGACTCGCATGATATTGGCTGGTGCAGGCCCTAATATTTCGTATTCTGAACTCAAGGTGTCAATTAGTCGGTCTGCTAGCATCTCAGCCGCCCGTTCTACTTCTTTCTGCTCAATACTACTCAATTTGATTAAGATTAAATTGCCGAAGGGAGGATAGTTTAACTCTGCTCTGTGGCTTAATTCGGTGGTGCTGAAATTATGATAGTCATGGGTTTTAACTGCCTGAATTACAGGATGTTCGGGAGAATAAGTTTGCACAATTACTTTACCTGGCATATCCCCTCTTCCTGCTCTCCCTGCTACCTGGGTTAAGGTTTGAAAGGCTCTTTCTGCTGCTCGATAGTCACTGCGATGTAATAAACCATCCGCTGCCACAATCCCTACTAAAGTTACACCCGCGATGTCTAAGCCCTTGGTTAACATTTGCGTGCCAATTAAAATATCTGCTTCTTGGTGGATAAAGCGGTCAATTAACTGGCGGTGCTGACCTTTATTTCTAGTGGTATCGCTGTCATATCTAATTGGTCGTAGTTCGGGAAATAATTTAGCTAATTCTTGAGTAACTTTCTGAGTTCCACTACCAAAGAACTTAAGATAGGGAGAACTGCATTCTGGACAAATATCAGGCTGAATCCGAGTATGGTTACAGTAGTGACAGCGCAATAGTTTGGCAGCACCTTCATGGGTATGATGATAGGAAAGAGAGACATCACAGTCGGGACATTCCATGACATACCCGCAACTGCGACAAGAGACAAAAGTACTGTGTCCTCGCCTGGGAATAAATAAAATACCCTGTTGCCCTTGAGACTGCATCTCGGCGATCGCATTTTGCAGAGACAAGCTAAAGATCGAACGATTCCCTCGGCTCAATTCTGCTCGTAAATCGACTATTGATACTTGGGGTAAAGGGCGATCGCCAATTCTTTCAGGTAGGGATAAATAATGGGTGGATCGAGATAATTCTTTCTCCCTTGTCTCCCCTGTCTCCCCTGTCTTCCTTGTCTCCCTTGTCTCCCCTGTCTCCCCTGTCTTCCTTGTCTCCCTTGTCTCCCCTGT
>CBDUCX010000350.1:0-5430 GCA_965365755.1 uncultured Pleurocapsa sp. | reverse complement strand
CAAAACTAATATCAGCAGGTAATATTTTATTGGCGATCGCTCTAGCTTGTTTTGTCGCGTCACCAATTCCCTGATCTGCTGTCAGGTTAGCGTTAATGTAAGCTACTCTTTTGCCATCAAGATGAATTAGTTTAGTTAAGGGCTGATTAACTCCGTCAACCCGAACATCGTTGAATCCTGGTAGTTGTTGGATTTCTGCTTGAAAAGCGATCGCCGATTTTCTTAACTTTTCTAGATCTTCTCCTGCGAGAGACACTTTAAACGAGGGATCTTCACCTGTTTCCACAAAAGGGATATCTTCTACACTCACAATTACTTGGGGGATTGATGGCAGGTTTTGACGCACCTCAGCCTGTATTTGACTGGTGGTTAGATTACGCTCTTGCTTGAGCTTGACGTAGAGTTTGCCTTTATTGGGTTCCCCTCGCACCCCAGCGATGGTATAGACAGATTCCACATCAGGATGATTTAACACAGTTGACTCTATCTGTTTGCCTACGGTTAAAGTTCGGCGCAACAAAATCTGTTCGGGCGATCGCGCTATATTCTTCAACCAGCTAAATTGACTGGATTTTTCGGTTTCGGAAGACTTAGGAGTAATCCTAGGAGGGCTACTTTTGGCTAGTTTAGGTAAAGGAGTCGTATAGGCAATTTTAAAGTCTCCCCGATCCAACTGGGGGACAAAACCTTGAGGAATTAGAGGAATTAAAGCAATTCCTGCGATAAAACTGGCGATCGCTATACTAATTACCTGTTGGCGATGGTTGAGTGACCATTGCAGCAAGTTGCGATAATGATTGATGATCAATCCTGATTGATGCTGGGATGGATTAATATCCTGGCGCGAAAGCCAATATACAGCTAGTACAGGTACTAAAGTTCTGGCTGCTAATAGGGAAGTTAATACTGCTGCGGAAATGGTTAAACCAAAGGGACGAAAAAACTGTCCTAATGTCCCCCCCATCAAGCCTATAGGTAGAAATACTGCCACGATAGTTAGAGTCGAAATTGAGGCAGTTAAGCCAATCTCACGGGTAGCTGATAAAGCCGCCTGACGGGGAGTTTCCCCCTCTTCTAGATGACGCATGATGTTTTCGATCTCCACGATCGCATCATCGACAATAATTCCGATGGCTAAAGCTAAAGCTAGTAAGGTTAAGGTTTCAAAATTAAAGCCCGCCACCGCCATCACGATAAACGTACCCAGTAAAGATATAGGAATAGCGATCGCCGTAATTAAAGTGGCTTTAAAATTACGTAGGAAGGGAAAAATTACTAAAATTGCTAAAGTTACTGCCCCTAGTAAGGTTTCAATCGTGGCTTTAGTAGCTTGGCGAATATAGGCTGCGGGGGTTTCGGCTAAAATCACCTCCACATCTGCTAAACGGGGTTTTAATTGGGCTACCTGTTGTTCAACTTGCTTCACCACTTCCAAAGTATTTGCGTCAGCTTGTTTAATCACCTGAAAGGCGATCGCTTTCTCTCCATTAAAGTGAACCAAGCTCTTGCTATTAGCGGTAGGTATTTCCTGATTAGCCTCACCATGCAAATTACCTAAAATATCAACCCGTTGCACCCCTGGTAATTGCTGGATAACGGGAATAATTTCTTGGTTAGTAATACTATTCAACTTTGCCAAATAGGAAGTCGTAGCTCTACTACCTTTTTTAGGGGTGACAATATAGCTAATAGCACTGGTTTCATTCAGATTAAAAGGTATAACTTCTAAATCGATGCCAGATGGTAAAGATAGCTGCTCAAAATTGGCTTCAACTTGGGCAGTAGCGTCTTCAATATCAATATATGTTTTTAGTAACAGATTAATTACCGTTTGTCCTGGGTAGGTAGAAGAAAATAACTGTCCTAATCCAGGAATATCAGACAAGGAGTTTTCTAAGGGATTAGTTATCTCCGCTTCCGTCGCTAACAGCGAGCTTGTCTCCGCCTGAGCCCGAATTACGAGCACAGGAAAATTAACTGCCGGAAATAAAGAATATTTCAGTGAACTAAAGGCAAATATGCCTGCCATGGCGATCGCTAACCAACAGCAAATAGTCAGGCGGGAGTATTCAATTGCTATACGAGAAAGATTAAACCGCGATTTCTTCAACATTTCCGAGATTAAACACAGAGTCTAGCCGCTAATTTGGTAAAAAGAGATAGTAGATATAGTTGTTCACCAAATTATACTGACATCGTAGAGAGAAAACTTATTATCGGCTGTAATAATTGGGAGATTGTTAATTTAGCTCTTAAACTATCTGTTCTAAAAACATTTTATGGCTATTCGCGACTTGAGATAATGCGATCGCCATTCTGAGATAAGATCAGATTAACTGGCGATCGCTTTTCAAATGCTCATTTTGCCAAACGGAAATAAAGTGATCGCCATTTCAAGATCAAGTAATCCATAAAATGTGATCGCCTTTTAATTCCTCATCGCTTCTGACGACTCCCAAAGTATACCCATCGTAGATACTGCCTGGGCTGAGTGAAATAATACAATTAAAAAGGAAGCCTCCCGACGACCAATCTAGAAGCTTCCTCAAGTTAAATAACCTAATAAAAGTATAACTAATGAGTATCAACGTAGAATCAGACCTTAAGGAAATTCTCAACAAACTGGAGTTAAAACTAGACAATCTTCAAAGTGATGTATCTGCTTTAAGACAGCAAGACATTCCCACCATCAACGTCAAACTGGAAAACCTTAGTACCAGAATGTCCCAGATTGAAAAAACAGTCGATAAAGTATCTACTAACCAAGAAACAATACAAAAGGATGTTTTCGACTTAAAAGGTGCTAAATCCCTAATTATTCCTATTGTTGTTGCTGTTACCACAAGCATTTTGACGCTAGTAATTAGATCTATTCCCATCAGCTAATAATTAAGTCAAAACTTGAGATTCTTTCATTGAGATTTTGAGTAAACTTATGTATCTTTTTTGAATACTTAAAACAGAAAGTGATAAATTAGTAATTGAAGTCTAAGAGACTTCCCTGACAGAGATTACAGGTTTACTCACATTCAATCAAGGAGGTCAAAAATCTGTTTCATCTAATATCTGTCTCGTTAAATAACAACAGTAACACTCAACTAAAAAGCTGATATTTTCTCAATTGGAAATAAGGGAGCTAGCATACTGAGTAATTGTATTCGGTGCAACTCCAAATTGAGTAAATTAGAAGAGAAAGTCTCTCGGTGGTTTTAGCTTGGGTGTTATTGTTTTGCCAAAAATTTTTAATTCAATCCATTATTAATAGGAAAAATCTGGCACTGGCGATCGCTTAATGTTATTGTTAATCTATGGTTGTGGCTTAAGTTATCTGATTTTGTGTGACTAACTTGGGACAATTTAAAGCCTCATGAATTTTTCTGTATTTCTAATACTTAGAATTACCAAATCGTTGTTAGATAAGTATATTACCCATAAATTTTTTTTGAGTTTTTCTGAAACTGCAAAGCATCGCGATTGAGCAGAAGAAGCAGTTGTCAAACTCTTGTCGTTGGGTAGCATGCCACTAAAGAAGAAAATTACAAATGACTAACTCAACCATTTTCGATACTGCTGCTGATCACACGATAATTGAGGAACAATCATTAACTAGCATCAACTTTGATGAAAACACGTTAGCTGCTGGAACAATAATTACGAATCAATTTGAAGGAGTTGAATTTTCCAGTTCATCGGAGTTTGGAGTCATGATATTTGACAGCAGTAATGTCACTGGAGCAGATTTCGATCTAGCAGCAACTGATTTAGACAACGTACTGATTATCTCAGAAGATGGAGATTCCAATGACCCTGATGATCATGCAGCAGGTGGCACTATTAGTCTTGAATTTGATGAACTGGTTGAAGTCGATAATATTGGCTTGCTAGATATTGATGAATCAGGAGGTTCTATCACTTTTTATGATAACGATTCTCATCTAATCGAAACAGTAGAAATTGACGATTTAGGTGACAACAGTTTTCAAGAAATAAACCTTGATGTAGCAGATGTAGCTCGTTTGGAAATAAATTTAGCTGGTAGTGGTGCAGTAACGAGTATAGATTACAAGCGAGGACAGGTCAGTCCCTACAGCAATATCTATGTTTTTGGCGATAGCCTCTCGGATCCTGGAAATATTTTTAACGTCACAACTTTTCTCCAGCAATCTCCAGAATTATTGACTCTAGATATTCCTATTACTCCTCTCAGCCCTCCATATTTTGAGGGTCGTTTTTCCAATGGGCCAGTTTGGGTAGAACAACTGGCTGAAGATTTAGGCATAACTTTAACTCCTTCTACGGAGTTGTCAGTTGTAAGTCCTGAAACAAATATTCTTTCGAGCGTTACTGTTATCGATGACAATCCCCTCATTAGTCCTTTCTTTAACGGTCGTACTACTAGTCAAAGCGTTAATTTTGCCTTTGGTGGTGCGCAAACTGGAGCAAATGGCTCTGGTGAATTCGGTAGTTTAATTCCTGGGTTACAACAACAGGTAGATTGGTTTGTCAATGACCATCTACAAGCGTTGGAAACTGCCGATCCCGATGCTCTCTATATTTTATGGGCAGGTCGCAACGATTACAACGAGCTGAATATAAATCCAGAACCAACAATTGATAATTTAGAGGCAGAAATAGAAACGCTATACGAGCTAGGGGCACGTAATTTTCTTGTCCCCAATTTGCCAGATTTAGCTCAAATACCCGTATCTTTAAACCCAGATTCTCCCATACCACCAGAAACATTAACTGAATTAAGCAACGCTCACAATTTTCTTTTAGATACAACTATCGATGAGCTAAGAGATTCACTAACTGGTGCTAATTTAGTAGTCCTGAATATAAATTCTCTATTTGATGATGTCATAACAAATCCCGAAGATTATGGATTAACTAACACGACCGATTCTTATCTCGATTTGACGACTTTTATGCCCGCTACGGATGAAAGTCCCGATGAATATCTTTTCTTTGATGCCCTTCACCCTACTGTCGTAGGTCATGAAATTGTTAATGACTTTGCTTTAAGTACCTTAGGTATTGAATCTGATGTGGTAGTTTAAAGAGCTAAATCCAGTTAGCGACCATTGCCAGATTTGCCATTTATTAGCTGGTGATGTACATCCGAAACATTCCTACTACCTACTACAGGGTATAACTACAACTTCAGATAGAGATCGTCAAGATTTTTGTTACATTTCTTGACACAATCCTTAATATTAGTTAATATATTTATATGGATGAAGAAACACATTATTTTTTTACCCCGTTTCCATCCAGTTCTAATGTCTAGAACATTAAATATATAACCAACGCAATCATAAACACAAATGACAACTACTTTACAACAAACCCAAACCCAGAATAGCTGGGAAAGGTTCTGTCAGTGGGTTACAAGCACAAACAACCGCATCTATGTCGGTTGGTTCGGTG
>CBDUCX010000349.1:0-5437 GCA_965365755.1 uncultured Pleurocapsa sp. | reverse complement strand
CCCGTCGAACAGTCTCTACTTCTGGTAATTCAGGCAAGATACTTAATTAATTATTTATTAAACACAGTCTAAATAGTTTACCAGCCTGCATTAAATACTCATTACTCATTACTCATTACTCATTACTCATTACTCACGAACAGTTAACTAAACTTGCCTTAACCAATTAACTTCCTACGACACTTACTTCCTCCGCAAAACTCTGGGTGGGATGAAACTCAAACGGACCCGCAATTGATCCCCAGATTAGTTCGTCTGTTTCAGGATCTCGTCCGCGATCATAGCTAGTTAGCTTATTATCAGTAATCTCAAAACTATTATCTAAGTAAGTTATTTTACCTTTACGCTCTACGATACAGGCTTTTCCTGGCTTAATTTGCCCCTGAAAGCTGTTGCCTGTCCAGGTCACATTCATGTCGCACCCTGACATTTTTTCAATCAGATCAGGAGTGAGAGTGCTTAGTAATTCTAGGTTACGCGATGCACCATAAAACTTTTCTTGTTCCTTGACTTTATAGTTTTCCAACTCTATGCGATCGCCAACTATGCTCAATTTGATCACCCGCAGGCGATAGGGTTGATCGAGCGCATAATCGTAAGCCTGTTCTAAAAATAAGCTAGTTCCTCCCAGTAAATCACTAGGCAAAGGGCGCATACAGACGCGAATATGGGCAAAAAAGGGCGGATTAGCATAGGCTTGCACCTGATTACTAAAATCTGATGCCATCCAGCGGGCGAGGGTGGTTATATCTTGAGAATGAGTCATTTATATCTGCTGTTGATTAAAGCTTTTGACGACTCCCACCATTAACTGCAAGCAGTTTAATGGGGGATTCTAACACTCACGTTGTTAGATTTCTGCTTCCTTTCCTCTTATCTAGCCCACTTTGGTTCAAACGATGCAAATATCTCCCATTGGTACTGAAACCGACAGAACGAATCCACAGACATTTTTTTTGAATTGCACGATGCGCCCCACCGCACAAACAAGAAATCTAATAATTTCTTTCATCTTGAAACTGAAAAACTTTTACGTGACAACAGATTTTTTCTGGCCACAACTCATGTTTTTATTTTTCAAGGTACAGAAACACTTCTCTCACTGCGGAGGTTCTGGACATAACTTGACTAGCTTTCAAACTAGCTACTGACCTACCTTTGACTCTCACTCGACGGGCTGTTTCAACCACCATTATTATCCCACTACCAATGATATATAAATATAAAGTTATGAACAAGAAAATGTATCAAGCGTTATCAAGCGTGTTGTCGCTTTGCGATCTTGTTTGTTGGTCATGATTCATCTCACCGCTAAATTAGTTTCTCCGCTCCGCTACGAAATAATTCCTAACGCAAACAAAGGGCTTGCCCGCATGTACTTGTCCGCATGCAGTCCTCTCATGACATTAAAGCTTATAGCTTATAGCGACCCCTTTGCTCCTTAAATCGGGAAAATTTTGTTAGTAAACTACTATTAGTTTAAATTATAGATAAGCAATTTTACATAAGTTTATTTACAGCAAAAGCTCTAGCCTTGAATTTGTCTAGTCTACAAGAAATTTTGCTAAACAAAATTTAATAAATGCAGTCTTTGATACGAAAAAATACTTCAACTTTAATTTTTTTTTGTTAGGGTATTCAAAGTAATAAAACTACACACAAAAAATATTGAGTATGAAGCAAATTTCTAAGTAAACATTATCCAAATTTTGTCACTTTCAAATAGTTTTAAACATAGCTGTTGTCTTACCCAATGATTAACAACTTAATTGTTATTAGATTATGTCTAAAATGAAGCAAATTATACATTTCAATGCTTATACATCTATAGTCAGATAGTTTTTGGTCATATATCTATGACAATTTATTTTCTGCACGTCATCAAAAAAACTTTGCTTGATAGCAGATAAGTTATTGTTGATTCAAAAATAACCTCAAATTTTTCATGTTGTCAGAGTAAATAGTTGTACGAAATAAGCACCATTATTCACTAACATATTGAGGGTAAAAATTATGAACATCAAAGGAAAAACAGCATTAATTACTGGAGCATCCCGCGGTATTGGAAGAGCGATCGCTTTAGAATTAGCCCGTCAAGGAATTAAACATTTACTGTTAGTAGCCAGGGATCGACAAAAGTTAGCTGATGTAGCCAGCGAAATTACCGCAATGGGAGTCAAGGTTACTACCTTATCTTTAGATCTAACCCAAACATCCTGTATAAATATTGCGATCGCTCAGGCTTGGCGCGTTCATAGACCAATTCATTTACTAGTAAATTGCGCAGGAGTTGCCCATCAAGCTCCTTTTCTAGAAACTCAACTACCCAAAGTTGAAGAAGAAATTTCGATAAACATCTTAGGCATGATGACCATTACTCGTCTCATGGCAAAGCGCATGGCGAGCCAAAAAGAAGGCACTATAGTTAACGTCTCTAGTCTGATGGGAAAAGTTGCCGCCCCTACCATGTCTACCTATTCTGCAACTAAATTTGCGATCATTGGTTTTACTCAAGCCCTACGCAGCGAATTAGCCGATCATAATATCAAGGTAGTGGCATTGCTACCGACCTTGACCGATACTGATATGACCCGGAGGCTTAAGCTATTCCGTTGGATGATGCCCATGACTCCCGAAAGAGTTGCTCAGAGCTTAGTTTCAGGACTGTACAAAAACTCAGGAGAGATTTTAGTGGGTTGGCAAAGTTATTTAGCTGTCTGGTGTCAGCGTATTTTTCCTCAGTTGATGGAAAGGATTCTCTTACTGGCTGCGCCAACAGTATGAACTACCTATAATAAATTAACTAGGTAGAGAAAATTAATGAGAAGATAGTTAGTAGTTAGTAGGTATTGACTTCTGACTTTCTTTATTTTTGATTCTCTAAAATTAATCAGATAATTTGAATGTAATTGTTATTGGTGGTGGTGCTGCGGGTTTTTTTGGTGCGATCGCCTGTGCTTCCGCTAATCCCAAACTTAAAGTTACTTTAATTGAAGCTGGGGTCAAACCTCTAGCAAAAGTTCGCATATCTGGTGGCGGGAGATGTAACGTAACTCATCACTGTTTTGATCCTGCTCGTTTAGTGGAAAATTATCCCAGGGGGGGTAAAGCTCTTCGAGGGGCGTTTACTCGGTTTCAGCCTCAAGATACGGTGCAGTGGTATCAATCCCATGGAGTTAAGTTGAAAACCGAAGGGGATGGCAGGATGTTTCCCACTACGGATAGTTCGGAAACCATTGTTAATTGCTTAATGCAGGCGGCAGCTAAGGTAGGAGTTGATTTACGTACAGGGGTTGGAGTCAAGACGGTTAAGCAGTTTGTTGATAGCCAAGATCAAAGCTATTTTCAAGTTGAATTAAAAAATGGGCGGGTTTTAAAATGCGATCGCCTGTTAATTGCGACGGGTAGTAATCCTTTGGGCTATCGTTGGGCAAAAAATTTAGGACATAAAATTGAATCTCCCGTCCCTTCTTTATTTACTTTTAAGATCAAAGATCCTCGCTTACAGGGTTTAGCAGGGGTTGCGGTTGACAAGGCGCAAGTTAAATTAGGTACAGGTAAAAATAAGCTGGAACAAACAGGGGCATTACTAATTACTCACTGGGGAGTAAGTGGCCCTGCAATCCTCAAATTGTCTGCTTGGGGAGCCAGAGTTTTATCCGATCTTAAATATAATTCAACCCTACAAATCAACTGGCTACCTGAATCTAATCAAGAAGATTTAAAGCAAACATTGACAAAATTAAAACAAACAAACCCCAAAAAGAAAATAGTTAATTATTGTCCCGTAGAGTTACCAAAAAGACTATGGCAGAGTTTAGTTGATTACGCAAATATCAAACCAGAAAAAGTCTGGTCAGAAATTAGTAAAAAAGAGCTAAATAAATTAGTAACTGAGATTTTTCAGGGGCAATATAACATCCAAGGTAAAGGTGTCTTCAAAGAAGAGTTTGTTACCTGTGGTGGAGTGAGTTTAAAAGAAGTAAACTTTAAAACTATGGAAAGTAAAAAATGCCCTGGATTATATTTCGCAGGAGAAATATTAGATATTGACGGAGTTACAGGAGGTTTTAACTTCCAAAGCGCTTGGACTACTTCTTGGTTAGCAGGTCAGGCGATCGCCAATCAAAAATAAATAAATTAAAAATTAAAAAATTAACTGACTTTATTATTATCAATATGATTTACTTTTCAAGAAGATTAATTGGCTTATTAATTATTAGTTTTAGCTTAAATGCTTCTGTATTTGCTCAAGATATTTCTTTGGCAAAAGTCCAACTATCTGCTCAAGAACAGACTAACTTAAACCAAGGCAAAGTAATACTTAAAGGAGAAAAAGGTGATTACGTAGGGCAAGTCATTGCCACAGGTAACAAAGATCAAGCTTGGTCAGTATTAACCGATTATGATAATTTTGCCAATTTCTTACCAAATATTGCCTCCAGTAAAATAGTTATTAATGAAGGCGATCGCAAGATATTTGAGCAAGTAAATGTGGTTGATCTCTGGCTTTTCACTGAGGAATTTACAGTACAAATCGAAGCACAAGAAACTAAGTTTAAACAAGTCAAGTTTCAACAGTTTAAAGGAGATTTAAAAAGTTTAAATGGAACTTGGCAAATAGAACAGATTAATCCCCATCAGATATTAGTTACTCATCGGGTTCAGGTTGAGCCTGGATCTAATACAGAAAAGCCTTTCTTTTATGGCGTTTATGAAAGCTCCTTAGAAGATACTTTAACAGCGATCGCACAAGAAATTACGAAGCGTTCTCAAATATAAGTAAGTACAATTTTAATTTTTGATAATATCGGAATAAACAACAAATTTCATTTCTAAAAATGAACAAAAATTCAGACTATCTTTTTCCTATTATTCAAGGAAATAGAATGGGCTATTTTAATCTAAATGGGCAAACAATCTATCAGAATCAGAAATTAAACAATTACCAGAAATTACTTCCAAAGGGAAGACAGCAGCCAGGAAGTTAAAAAGAGTGCAAATACTATTGTTGGCAGATGAGGATATCCAGACAAGACGATCGCCAAAATATTTAAGATATAGAGTTTAGATTGGGAGCATGTCAAATATGTCGATACAAGTGAACTATAGTTACGGGTGTTAAGGGTTACAGTCGATAAATTAGCTGCATAGTTCAAGCGTTCTTACAAAACTGACATGCTCCCACTGGGTTATACGATAATGAAGTCGAAATAAATAACTTTGCGTTGAGGTTGCTAAAATTTCTCCACATCCATGACAATAGGTATTCCCAACCGGGTTTTTCGGATGAGGACAAGCTGGATTAAGACAATAGCGCATGGAATTAAGCAAGAGCTCATCAGGTAAAATATATTGAAAAGTATGACATTATTTCTCATCATTCGCGTAATTAAAGATAGGAAAAGATACCTACAGATTTACGCTGTAGAACTGA
>CBDUCX010000348.1:0-5442 GCA_965365755.1 uncultured Pleurocapsa sp. | reverse complement strand
AAGTTTGGACATCGAGGTTTAAATCAACCCGCAGGATTGCAAAAGCAAATCGAGATTACCAGTCAAAATCATGGATTTGCGATCTCTGAATCATCATTAGGGGCAGATGTGGAAATAACTCACCTCAATTTGAATGACCGAACCGTAGCTGGTTTACGCCATAAAACTCTGCCCTTCTTTTCCGTACAATATCACCCCGAAGCCAGTCCCGGCCCTCATGATGCCGATTATTTGTTTGAGAAATTTGTCCAGATGATGCGAGAAGAAAAGAGTGATTAATCTGCCCAACTGTATTTGCAATTAGATACTTTAATAATTAGCTATCAAGATTAAAGAGGTGCAATATAGCTATTTTTAAATCAGTAATGAAATATTTAAAGTCAAATCTATTTAAATGGCTTTTATGGTTTATTCTGGGCATTGGATTGATCTTGACTGCTCATCATCTGGTTGATTTTGAGCAAGTTTTAACTTCAATCTTAATTTGGGTTAAGAGTTTGGGAACATGGGGTGCGATCGCTTTTATCATTGTTTATACTTGTGCCACCTTGATTTGTGTACCAGGAAGTATTTTAGCTTTAGGAGGAGGCGCTCTCTTCGGGGCAATTTGGGGCGCTATTTTGGTCTTTATCGGTGGATTTATCGGTGCTATGGGCGCTTTTGGTTTAGGGAGATATTTCTTAACAGACTGGGTAAAGCGTCAATTATCAAAACGTCTGTATCTGCAAGCCATTAATCAGGCGATCGCATGTGAAGGATGGAAATTCGCCTTTTTACTACATCTTTCTCCCATTATCCCGTTTAATATACTTAATTATGCTTTAGGCGCATCTAAACTAGCTTTTACAGACTATCTGATTGCTACGGGGATGGGAATTTTTCCAGGGGTGATACTTTATACTTTCCTCGGCTCTACTATCGGCGATCTAACTATGATTATGATGGATATGCCCCACGAATCCCATAGCAAAATTCAATGGATTTTTACCATAACAAGTTTATTAGTAACGGCATTGTTGGCTATTTACTTAGGACGGGTTGCTAATCAAAATATCAAACAAAAATTAGATTAAATAATCTAAAAATTGCTCAACAGCTTAGAGCTTAGACCTAGTTCAAGAAATAAATTTTTATAACATTGCCAGAGTATTTAATGTTCAGGCAGTTAGGATTAACAATATAGGATGATGCTGAAATAATACAACAGCTCATAACAATGATCGAGGATCAACCATGGAACCTATTTCTCTTATTCTTACTGCATTGGTTGCTGGCGCAGCGAAAGCTGCTGGTGATACAGTCCCAGATGCTTATAATGTCTTGAAAACTCTGATTAAACGTAGATTTGAGAGCCAAGGTAAATCAGATTCAGTTACTATTCTGGACAAGTACGAGAAAAAGCCCGAAAAGACAAAACCTCTATTAGAAGACGAATTAACTGAGGCGGGAGCAGATCAAGACGAAGAAATTATCAAACTGGCTCAAAAGTTACTAGAGCAATTAAATCCTCAAGAAGCAGTTGAGGGCAAGTTTAATATTCAAATTTCTGGCGGTACAGTTCAGGGTTTGACACAGCAAAATACTGGAACTATAACTCAGAACTTCAGTTAATCAAGAGTCCTTAGAAAATGACGAAAGATAACTTGGTCAACATCTCTGATGGTGACGTAAAAGGCTTTATCCAAGAAAATCACGGCACAGTCAATCAAAACTTTATCTATCAAGTATCTGAGTTAATCAATGGGCAAACATCCGCTATGGAACAGCCCTTAAGTCGCTTGGAATACCGCCAAAGAAAAGTTTTACTCAGTAAAGTCAAAGAATATTGGATCAAAGGAGTTTTAGAAAAGTCATTGCATACGGAGCAACTGATAGAATTCAGTATGGAAGAGCGCTCAGATGCAGTGGAGCGTCCATTTACTGGCTTCGAGGAACTAGCAAAAGACTCCAGGCAAATTTTGCCCCCAGATACAGGGGCAACTAGGTTCTTCAATCAAATAGGCGCAGGACGAACTCTGTTGATTTTGGGAGATCCTGGAGCAGGGAAAACTATAACCCTCCTCAAACTAGGAAAGAAGTTGATTGCTCGTGCTGAAGAAAATTTGAGTCGCTTAATCCCAGTTGTGTTTAATTTATCTTCTTGGGGTAGTAAACGACAAACTATTGCGGAGTGGCTTGTACAAGAACTTTGGACTAAATACCAAGTTCCCAAAGAAGTGAGTAAAGACTGGATTAAAAACCAACAACTGCTACTGCTACTAGATGGACTAGATGAGGTGAAGGCTGATCGGCGGGAAGCCTGTGTCCAAGCTATCAACCAATTTATGCAAGAACATGGACAGACTGAGATGTTAGTCTGTAGTCGTATTGCAGACTATGAAGCTCTCTCTACTCGTCTGGAATTACGAGGCTCGATCTATATCCGCTCTTTGACTTCTGAGCAAGTTAATCGATATCTGGACAAGGCTGGTGAACAATTAAGAGCAGTCAAAACTCTGCTGACGGAAGATACCGCATTGCAAGAACTAGCAAAGTCTCCTTTAACCCTTAGTATTATCACTTTGGCTTATCAGGACAAAAAAGTCGAAGAACTATCTCAAACAGGCTCAGTGGAAGAAAGGCGTAAACATCTGTTTGATACATATATTGAGATGTTATTTAAGCGCAAAGGAGCTAAACAACAATACCCCGAAGAGCAGGTGAAGCATTGGCTCAGTTGGCTAGCCCAACAAATGTCTCAAACGTCTCAAACAGTTTTTCTCATTGAGCAGATTCAGCCGACTTGGTTACAAAAAAATTCTCAGCGATTGATCTATGCGATTGGAGTCTGTTTGACAGTGGGATGGACTGCGGCTGTTTTTCATGTAGCTCCCCTATCTAGTGTGTTTGCAGGAGGTAAGGGTTTAGTTGAAGGGCTAATAGGAGGCGTAATAGCTGGACTAGGTTATGGCTTATTGGGAGGGGTGATTAGTAGACGGCTTCGTGGGAGCGTGGCTCGCTTAGCTACTGGGTTAACTCTGGGACTCCTTTTTGGATTAGCGTTTTGGCTGGTTTTAGGTGCAAAATTTGGGTTCACCTACGGCCTCTTATACGCCCTCTGTGGCTTGCTCATTTATGAATTTTTTACTCAAGATATTGAGCCAGTTGACACCTTGGAATGGTCTTCGCAGAAAGCCCTAAAAAATTTGGGGTTCGCGCTAGTTTTTATTGTAATACTTGCAGTTACCAATGGGCTGATTTTAGGACTGATTTTTGGTGGGCTTCTTTGGCTCATTCTGAGTTGGGAAAAACGGACTGAAATAGATAAAACCACCAGACCTAATCAGGGTATCTGGAAATCAGTCCAAGATACTATTAAAGTAGGGACAATTATTGGTCTGGTTTCGGGAATAGTTTTAGCTGTGCTTCAGGCTCGATATACTTTGATACCTGAAGTTAGCAGCTTAGTTTTTGGGTTAGCAAATGGCATTATGTTTGCCTACGCCGCTGCCCTACTATCCACTCAGGGAGCAGGGTTTGTCTGTTTTAAACATTTAATTCTGCGTCTTCTCCTCTGGCGTAGTGGTTGCATCCCTTGGAACTATGCCCGCTTCCTCGACTACGCTGCTGAACGTATCTTCTTACAAAAGGTTGGTGGCGGTTACATCTTCGTTCATCGGACGTTGTTGGAGCATTTTGCTCAAAGAAATCAACTAACAACTAACAACTAACAATTCATCCCCGTAAATAAGCCACAACCACTACTAATAGTAAACATCCTGCAAAAGTTAGTCCCAGTAGTACTAAAACAAAGATTTCTCCCGCAGAAAGAGGGCGGTCTGTTGGATCTAAATAAGCTGTCTTAGAATGCTGCTCGGAATCGGGTTCAGACCCTTTGGGTGCTTGAATTACATTGAGACGAGAATAACCGATCTTGAGGTCGTAAAGCGATCGCTTTTCGGGACTACTCAACATGGCATAAGCTTCGTTAAGTCTTTGAAATTTTGCCGTAGCTACCTGGGGCGGTAGTTCGGTAGTATCAGGATGGTATTTCTTACTCAGTTGGCGGTAGGCGCGACGGATGGCAATATTAGATGCAGACGGATGTAAGCCCATCAAACCATAGTAACTATCGATCAACTTGACTTGAGGCGGTAAGGTGGTTGATTTTTGTCGATTAAAATTAGGATTGACCATACTTTGCTATTTATTGATCCTCGACGGAGGAGAATTGAGGCTTGCTTATTTATTTTATTTAGCGAATTTTCACTCTTAGATCAAGCTAATCAAGTTAACCAGCTTAAGAAATATTAAGCTTAATCAAGAAAATAGTACCTGGATCAGTGGTGCTTGTAACAGAATTTGAAGTTATCTCGTCTTTCGCCGATTCAGAACAGGGGCATAAGGTAAACTAAGCCTTGATTCTATTTAGAATACGATCAAATAACACTCGCAGTTGGAGCTATATTAATATGTCCCATAGCGTCAAAATTTACGATACTTGCATTGGGTGTACCCAGTGTGTAAGAGCGTGTCCTACTGACGTTTTGGAGATGGTACCTTGGGATGGCTGTAAAGCTGGTCAAATTGCTGCATCTCCCCGTACTCAAGACTGTGTAGGTTGCAAACGTTGTGAAACGGCTTGTCCTACGGATTTCTTGAGCATCCGCGTCTATTTAGGTGCGGAAACTACTCGCAGTATGGGTCTTGCTTATTAAGACAAAATCTAATAGTAAATTGCGGTATTAACCAAAATTTATTTAATAGACTAAATACTTTGTCGTCTTTCTTCTATGATTACTCTGTTTTTCAGCGTAACTTTAGAATTGGACGGCATTATTTTTTGCTTAATTTTAGCTTCCGTCTGGGAAGCCCAGCATTCTACCGAAGGTGAACTATATTCTGACTCTGGGTATTGTTTATCAAGGTGTAGCTTTGGTACTATCCATATTACCGTCGCCCAAGTCCCAAGTAACTGTATGGGTATCATTGATTCCCGTATCGCTATAGCTGCCTGTAAATGCGATCGCACTTCCTTCATTGACGGTTTGATCTGCGCCTGCATCTACTACTGGTGCAGCATTATCTACCTCAATCTCAAAGTTTTTGGTATCGTTGCCATCGTAAAGTAGAGAGTGGCTTCTGTACCTGCTGCTAGGTGGGAAATATCAATGGTAACGGTGCGGGATTTATCCAGGTTGATAATCTCTCCCGAACTTGCCCCACCAATTCTCACCTTGTCGCTAAAGTAAGCCGTGCCATCGTTTTGAATGTTGACCAGGGAATCAGTTGCTGTTAAGTCATTATCACTAACTAGAGACTCGTTAGTATTGGCATCCAATAAAGCCACTTCCAAGGCATCAGGTGGTACTAGCTCACTGGCTCCCAAATCAGTCTCAACTAACTTGAACTGCAAAGTTTTCGCTGATTCAGGGACGGTAAAGGTTTGAGTGAAGTTGCTCA
>CBDUCX010000347.1:0-5473 GCA_965365755.1 uncultured Pleurocapsa sp. | reverse complement strand
AAACAGCGAAATGAACTAAGTAAATTAGAAACAGCAGAAAACAGTTTTCGAGAGCGAAAAGGCATTGTTGATCTTGATAATCAAACTGCAAACTTAGTTGATAGTTTAAATGATTTAGCAACTCAAGAACAAAATTTATTGACTCAAATAAAAGAACAAGAAACTAAAGTAAACAGCCTCAAGCAAATAGCAAAAGTAAATGATGCTGAAGCTGCATACACTAGAGGAATAATTGGTCAAGATCGACAGCTAGAAGACCTGAGAACGCAGTTGACAGATGTAGAGTCAGAACTAGCTGCTGCACGCTCTAATTTTACTGATAACAATCCTATAGTAATCGCACTGCTTGAGAAAAAAGAAAAAATTCTCAGTCTTTATCAAGGACAAGTTAGCGAGGTTTTAGGCGAGGGAGCGGCATTAACTCCCGAGCTAACAGAAAAAGGATTTAGTCAAGAAAGAGATGGACTTAGTCAAAAAGTTTTTGTTGAATTAATTACTAATCAGACACAACTAGAGGCAAATCAAGACAAACTTAAAGTGATAAGAGTAGAGAAAGAAAAAATAGATAATCAGATTGCTTTACTACCCGCTCAAGTTCAATCCCTTACAGAATTAGTACGCCAGCGAGAGCAAGCTAATGAAAGCCTACAATTTTTACAGCGCAAACTAGAAGAAGCTACAATTGCAGAAGCTCAGTTAGTGAGCAATATTCAGGTTGTCGAGCAAGCAAGCCTGCCTTATGCTCCTAGCTCTCCCAAGATTATGCTAGTACTAGCAATTGCCTCGATGATAGGTATAATTCTGGCGGCTGGTATTATTCTTCTTTTAGAAAAAATTGACCATACTTTATACGATGGCAGGGAAGTAGAATCGCAACTAAATATTCCTTTCTTAACTGCTTTACCCCATATTCCAGATAGTACTAAGGAACTAAATCAAATTAAGTTGTTTCTGAAAAATAAGGATTTATATGAACCCTATCGTTCTCTTCTCAAAAGACTAGAATCATCTAGATTAAAAGTAATTGTAGTTACTAGTGCCACCGCCGAAGAAGGTAAGTCAGTAGTTGCGTTACACTTAGGTGCAGTATCCGCAATGCTATCGAGACGAACTTTAATTATCGATGCTCATTTAGATCGACCAAAACAACATCGTTTGCTTGATGTCAAACTTCAGCCTGGGTTGACTGAAATCGTAGCAGATAGGTTGAGTCTGGCTGAGGTAGTTCAATCTACTGAGATTGAAAACCTTTCGGTTCTGTTTTCAGGAATCTCGACTTCTAATTCATGTCAGATTTTGGAGTCACCTATGATTAAAAATATACTTCAAGATGCTGCGATTCAATACGATCTAGTAATTGTCGATGCGCCATCAGTAAGCAGTAATTGTGATGCCTACACTTTGAGTAAATACAGTAATGGATTGGTCATGGTGACGCGACCTTTTTACACTAACAAAGACGTTTTAGAGCAGACTGTGACGGAGCTAAAAAGAAACAAAGCTTCAATTGTTGGTTTTGTAATTAATAATGCAGACAAAGAAAAGCAGCAGTCAAATAAAGATCTCGATACCATCAATCATAGTCCACCACTCTTACTCGGTTCTAGTCAAGCCAATAACTCTCATCGAGGGTAGTGTTATAGAATTGTTGTTGTAAAGTATAAATTTACAGGAATAGAAAATAACGCCAAAACCGACTCTAGCTATAAAAGACTACAGCGTTTTTTTCGTAACTTTGATTTAAATTATTCGGCGGTCGCTAAAACCATAGTTACTTTGATGGAAATACCTCAGCCTTGGGTCTTGAGTACAGATTGAATTTTATCTGGCAAAAGACTCGTTTGGGGACGTTTGGTTTATGTTTCGGCTTTACGTCATAACACTACCTTATAAGTTGGGCTTAAATATTGAACAACAGTTTGATAGCACTACCATCTACAACTGTAGAGCCAGACTAACGATCTATGAATTAATGTCTGATGGTGATGATGTCCAATTCCAGCCAGCGATCGCCATTAAAGTCCACCAATAGAAAAACATAGTCGTATGAAGCAGAATGTTGTCAGTTAACATTCCCACTAAGATCGCGACAAAATTAGCTAGCATCACTAAGCAAAGATCTTTCTGTGAAGATGTGGCAGAAACAGAAAGCAAAATTTGAATCAGACGTGCAAATTGCGCGCCGATAAAAGCGATAAATAGAGTAAATCCCACGATCCCTTGTTCAACCAGAAATCGGATGTAATCATTGTGACTGCCAGTGTCGAAGACACTTATCTGAGTAGTCGTTCCCAAACCGTAACCCCAAATTGGATATTCTTTCCAGGATTGAAGTAAAAATGTCCATTGAGCAATCCGCCAGTTGAAACTATTGCCATCTTTCCATTGCAATAAAATAGCACGGGAGAAGTCTATATCTGGATTAAGTAATGGTGTTCCATACAAAGATTGCAGACGCTCATGCCCTAAATCGGAGCTAACAAATAAGAAGCCGATTACTGCCAACAAGCATAATCCAGCAATTGAATTAATCGCATTAAACCTGGGAATAAAGTAAGCTGCCATAAATGCAAGCAACATCATCATTCCCGTTAAAGATTTGGTATTAACTAGGAAAAAGACAATTATACCAAGTAGCAAGATCCAATAATGGCGTTGCTGGGAACGACCGAGCTTCCATAAAGCTAATCCGAGAAATAGCAGTACGAAGCTCGCAAAAGTATTCGGGTGTCCAAGAGTACCATTAACACGAGAACCTGCTTCTATGGAATATCCGCTCTCAAACACGAGAAAAGAAGGTAATATCGAGGGAGGACAGGTTATTTGTAGAAATGCTGCTGTCAGAGGTATTACTAAGCTCAAAAATAGCGCGGAAATTACCTTTTCTGGATGTAATCGATCCTTAAACTGTATAATTAACAGATAAAACATCGCCCACGAAAACAGCCGAACCCACTCGCGAATACTAGTTGATAGCACAGAGCCATCTAGTCCCAAGCCCCCAAGAGGTAACAGAATTACCCATAGACTTTGTAAAGCAACCCAGCCTGCAAAAAAACACCAAAATCCATCTAATCGAATCTTTTGCTTTGACAGCAAGAGCATTCCTACATAAGCCAGGGCTGCTATATCGACTGCAATAGCAGCTAATGCAGGTGCTTGCTGGTCGGAAAACGCATCTAGAGAACTGCGAATAATCAAAAATACTAAGGCTAACTGCTCAAAACTTTTAACAAAGTAACTTAGGCTAACAATCGTTATAATGGCAAAAATAGCTAGTAATGAGTAGTAAGGCGCAGCCCCAGCTACAAGACCAAAAATGATGCCAACGAAGACTCCTAAGATCCCGATTAATCTGGCAATATGAGAGGTGTTTTTGGAAAACTGATGCATTGCATTACTGTTTGCGTCCTGGATGTTTTTTCTAAGCTGATAGCCTTTCAAGCTGACGTCGTTGACATTCCCCGAATGGGTAGGGAAATCTGAGATTTTTTTGATTTTTAGAAAAAAATCATCTAAACTAAATTTTAAACATACATAATTGTATAATTAGAAAGCTTAGATTAAAAAATTAAAAATACAAGTTCAATTCGTTTAATATTATTATCAATTTAAATATTAGCTTTTTTTATTCCTAAAGCACGGTAATTTTTTAGGAAATCATTATTATAACTGTCAGGGACGTTAGTAAGCAAAAAAAAGAGAAATTCATGTTTATTACAAGATCGAAAGGCGAAAATAGAACAGTAGAACAAATTAAACAGCATTACACCGTAGAAAAGGAATTAGCTGCTCAATTAAGAAACGCTCCTGAGGAAGATAGACAGCATTTATATAATGATCTTTACGACGAATTATATAAACGAGTTCCTACTCACCCGCTACTAACTCGCAAAGCTACCGCAGAAGCTTCTGCTAAAAAAGCATCCCAAAAAATGCGCTTAATAGTTAAATATTTAAAACCTGAATCTGTGTTCTTAGAAGTCGGGTCCGGAGATTGCCTTTTATCGTTTGAAGCAGCAAAACAAGCAAAACAAGTTTATGCGGTTGATGTATCTCAAGAAATTGTCAAATATTCAACCTACCCCGATAATTTCAAATTAATTATTTCTGATGGTTCCAGTATTCCTCTGGCTCAAAATACGGTGACTGTTGCTTATAGTAATCAGTTAATGGAACATTTACATCCCGATGATGCCTTAAAACAACTACGTAATATTTATCAATCTATTGCTCCTGGTGGCGTATATATTTGCATCACCCCAAATCGGTTATGTGGACCTCACGATGTTTCTAAATATTTTGATGAAGAGGCAACAGGATTTCACTTGAAAGAATATACTCAAACTGAGCTGTCTCAACTTTTTTATCAGGTTGGTTTTTCTAAGCTCAAGGCTTATATAGGTGGCAAGGGAATTTATCTAAGATTCCCTTTATTTCTGATCAAAATAGCTGAAAATATTTTGGAACAACTGCCCTTTAAGCTAAGAAAGAAACTAGGAAATTTCTTACCCATAAGAGCATTATTAGGCGTAATATTAGTAGGTCAAAAGTAATAAAAATAGTTTTTGATGGGATGGCTGATCAATTTGAAAACCTCTATGGTTTTAAAGCAAAAAATCTCTCTGATGAAACCCAGGATGCCGATGGTGATGGATATACTTCTTAATGGAACCTGTCCCTTGAAAGATCCCAGAAGTTGTCGAGTCCCTTCAGACCACTTAATTGTCAAGCTGACTGATAATCCAATTGACAATTTCTTCAGAGTTTTCTTCTACAGGAAGTGAACTATCTATGTCTAAAATCGGGATTTCAGCAATTCGCGCACAGTTAATTATTTCTTGAAGGTAAGGAAAATATTTGGTCACTAAAGAATAGGCTTGTGCTGAATCCATTAACTCAAAATAACTATCTTTCTTCTTTTTCTTCTGTCGATTTTGTACCCGAGACACAGAAGTATCTAAATCTATTTTCAAGTTAACGATGATTATTGATCTGTTGTAGAAGATAGAGAGCATCTCTCTCTTTAAAGAACTTAGCTTAGGTAAGCTTCCCGCAATGACAACTGACCAAGCTTCCTGAAGTAAGCCCTGATCAAGCAGAATAAGTTGACAATTCTCCCCGCGAACCACTGCATCATTTCGTTTGACATTGAAAAAAATTTTGATCGCCTGCACAAAACTAAACAAATTGAGGGGCTGTACTTGAGCAGCAAATTTTAAAGAATTTACTAAAATAGTCCATTGATTAGAGTTAGAAGAAAACAGTTGTAACAGTTTTTGTAAGGCATTTTTTTGATGCCACTGTTTGAGAATCTCTTCTCTGGAAACAATTTTGATTCCTTTAGCTTCTAGCTTGGAAGCAACGAGATGAGATATAGTTGTCTTCCCAGAGCCTGGAAGACCTACAAACTCTAGTACCAAAGGATTTTGACTCTTGGTTAAAGATTTTGCCATACTGCGTGCTTTGCCTT
>CBDUCX010000346.1:0-5500 GCA_965365755.1 uncultured Pleurocapsa sp. | reverse complement strand
TGGGGAGATAATTGATTTAACTTATGTTGAAGAGACAGTTTGAATGGCGACCTCAATAGCTCGTTGAACCGTAGCTTCTTTATCAGCAATGACAATAGTTTCCCCTGCGGTGCGTTGAGCTACTACAGCACAGACACAAGCAGCCATGAAACCATATACTCCAGCCATTTTGAATAAAGTGCCCACTTCCATTTCGTAGTTTAAGATGTTTAAGGCGCGATAAGTGGCAGTAATTCCTGTTAACCAGGATTGAAGATGGGGGTTAGCTGAAGATTTAATTCTCTCTTGCCCCTCATAAAAAGTATCTACGGAAGCGGTAATACCCAAATGATAGGGAATATTAAGTTTACGAGCAGTTTCTACCAAAGCTACTGTCAAAAAGGGATCGGCGATCGCAGGATATTCTACGGGGGCGATATCCAATGCCGCTCCCTGGCGACACAAACTTCCTTGGGATATAACAAGATCACCCACAGGAATATCAGGCTGGATGGAACCACATGTCCCAATCCTAATAAACTGTTTAATTCCTACCTGTACCAATTCATTTACTACGATACTTAAAGAAGATGCACCCATTCCGCTAGTAGCAACTAAGATGGGTTTACCGTTGGGCAGATTGCCCAAATAGCTATTAAGCCCTCGGTATTCTGACAAAAGTTTGACATGCTGCAAGTAAGTTTGAGCGATATATTGCGATCGCTCTGGCTCTCCAGATAATAATACTGTCTGGGGGGCATTAAGACCAAAATCTGACTGGCTAAAACCAATATGGTAAAGTTTCATCTTTGAAAGATAGCTATGAGCTTAAGACTATGAAGGTTAATTAACAGTTAAAAAACATATGTCAAGTTAGCACCAATTTATTGATCGCCAATTATTATTGACTGATATTGACTGATACTGAACGATGGTAACTCTTGAAAAATTTTCCGCAATTGTCTCTAGCTGTAAAAAAAGTACCGTGGGTAAACATTTACCCAATGCTTTGTATGTCCATAGTGATGCCCTATCGAATCTCGATCCTGTTCTCCAAGACTATGAGCAACAGGCGAGGAAATTAGTAGATAGTCTCGACCGCGCTACTATCGTCAAGCTGAGTACTGAACGACCTAAAATTTCTTATCTATATTATCCCGATTTTGATCGAGATCCTCATCCTCAACTACATCAAAGTATTGTGGTCGATTTAACCACTGCTCAAGTTTCGGTAAGACAATATCACAATTCTCATAATCCACCGATTTTGCATCGTAAAGAAACCTTTGTGAACCAAGATTACCCTCTATATAATGTTTTTGCCGAATTGACTCAAGAAGAAGTTGCTTTGGGTTTACTAGATAATTCCCGCCATATTGGCACTTTGCAAGAGTGGACACGTTTATTATTGCAACAGGGTATCACCTTGGTTGGTCATCACCTTGCTTGCCCGATAGACTCCCCTCTAGCACGGGAAAAGACTATTTTAATTGAAAGACATAAGGCGGCATTAAAACGCACTGAATTATCTCGTCCTGTCAGAATTGCTTTAGAAGCTGATTTATTTAACAGCGACACCACCTTTTTTGATTACGGTTGTGGTTGCGGAGAAGACGCTAGACAGATTGCCAATCTTGGTTATTCTAGCTCTGGTTGGGACCCTTACTATTGCCCTAACGCTGAGCTTAAGGCTGCCGATATAGTCAATCTCGGCTATATTATCAACGTCATTGAGGACATAGCAGAAAGAAGACAGGCTCTGATCAAAGCTTGGGAATTGACTGGTAGAGTCCTAATTGTTTCCGCACAGGTATTAGTCGATGACCGCCGCCGTGGTTTGGTAGCTTATGGTGATGGCGTAGTAACAAACCGTAATACTTTTCAGAAATATTATGAACAGGAAGAACTAAAGTTATATATCGACCAGGTGTTAGGAGTAGAATCTATTCCCGCAGGTTTAGGTATTTATGTTGTTTTCCGTCAGGAAGCAGAAGCTGAATTCTTTCGAGCTTCTCGTCTATATTCCCGCCTCAGTACGCCACGAATCCAAACCAAGGTCAGGAATTTTGAGGACTATCAAGAATTATTAAAGCCTCTAATGGATTTTTATACCAAGAGAGGACGTTTGCCCGTCAAGGGCGAATTAGAATCTGAAGCAGCTATCAAAGCAGAATTTAGAAGCTACCAACGAGCTTTTAAGCTGGTGTTGCAGGCCACAGATCGTCAGGAATGGGAAGCGATCGCCGAAAAACGTCGTCAAGACCTCTTAGTCTATTTAGCTTTGGGTAAGTTTAGTGGTCGTCCCACAATTCGTAAACTAGCTCCTGAGATTAAAGCTGACGTAAAAGCGCTATTTGGTAGCTATAAACAAGCCTGTACCGTTGCCGATCTGCTGCTGATTAATGTGGGAGATATGAGTAAGATTGCTAATCTTTGCCGCAGGAGTAAGATCGGCAAACAACTTAATAATGCGATCGCAGTTCACGTTAGTGCCTTAGAAAAGTTGCCGCCCCTATTAAGACTCTATGAAGGCTGTGCTAGCCGTAATTTCTACCGCCTGGAAAATGCCAATATTATTAAGCTTTATTACAATAAGCCCAAAATAACCTATTTAGTTTATCCAGAGTTTGATACTCAAGCTCATCCTGCTTTGCAGGCGACTATGGAGGTAGATTTACATAACTTATCTGTTACCTATCACGACATCTCTGACGAGACTAATCCGCTGATTCTGCATCAAAAAGATGCCCTGGTTGCTCCTGATTACCCCAGTTACAATAAGTTTGTACGCTTAACCAAAAAAGAGCAAAAGTCAGGCTTGCTAGAAAATAGAGATGCGATCCGCCGTCTTTATGGCTGGTTACGCTGTCTGAGAGAACATGAGGTGACAATTGAGGGACATAAGTTGAGTAATCAGTGATTAGCATAGTCAACTTATTACTCATTTTTACCCCTGCTAAACTAGAACCAAGCTTAAGCAAGCATTTAGCTGAGTAGCTAAAATATGGACTTGAGCTTCTCGGAGCATAGTGTAATGATCTCCAGGAATGGTGTAGGTATCTAAACGACCTACTGCTAGATTGTGCCAGCCTTGCACAAGTCCTTCATCCAAAGCACAAAATAGAACAACTTGACCATCATAGGGCTGAGGTTGATAATCATACATAGCTTGAAGGTTAGCTTGGAATACCTGGAATATTTGACCCATCTGCTGGATGTCGATTTCTGGGGGTAAGATATTCTCTTGTTTTGCGCGTTCGAGGATTTGCTGCAATTGCCCCTCCCAACTTCCTGACTGAAAATCCTTGTCTGCAATTAGCAATTCCGTTTCATAAAGCCTACCCAAATCCTCAGCAAAAGCCTTCATGAGCATAGTTTTATCTGTCTCCTCTGTTGACTGAAGGACAGTGGGGGCATAGCTATCAATTAATGCTAGCAGAGACACTTCCTCTCCAGATTTTTTTAACTGTTGTGCCATTGACCAAGCAATCACACCGCCTAAAGACCAACCGCCTAGGTAGTAAGGTCCTTGAGGTTGAATAGTTTGTATGGCTTTGATGTAACAAGCTGCCATATCTTCAATACTAGTTAAAGGTTCGGAGTTTCCATACAAACCTGGGGATTGCAAACCGTAAATAGGTCGGTCATTTCCCAGATGACGGGCTAAATCAGCATAACAGAGAACATTGCCACCAACGGGATGAATCAAGAAGAACGGGGTTAGGTTTCCAGATTTTTCAATGGGGACTAAGGGAGAGTTGAATTGAATTTTGTTGGTAGTTCCCAGTAAAGTAGCCTGGTTTTCAATCGTAGATTCGGTAAAAAGAGTTGCTAAAGGTAGAGAAGTCCCCAACTGTTGTTGAATCTTTGCCATTAGGCGGACAGCTAACAGGGAATGACCACCGAGATCGAAGAAATTGTCTTGAACTCCGATAGGATTAACTCCGAGCACTTCTGACCAAATTTGGGACAGTTGCAGTTCTAGATTGTTGCGAGGTGGGACAAAGCTAGTTTTATCAGTCAGGTTAGATGAATCTGGTGCAGGTAATGCCCGACGATCTACTTTGCCGTTAGGGGTTAAGGGAAGTTGTTCTAGGAAAACAAAGGCAGAGGGAATCATATATTCTGGTAATTGTTCCTTGAGAAAAATTCTTAGTTCCTTACTTTTGGTGTCTTTCTCTTTCTCCAGTACAACATAAGCAACCAAACGTTTTTGGTTAGGTTGGTCTTCCCTAGCAATAACTACTGTTTCCTGTACCAATGGGTGTTGACTTAATACTGCTTCGATTTCTCCGAGTTCAATACGGAAGCCTCGGATTTTTACCTGGTTGTCGATGCGTCCGATAAATTCTATGTTTCCATCACTCAGGTAACGAGCCAAATCACCTGTTTTGTAGAGGCGATCGCCTTCTGTTTCACTAAAAGAATTAGGGATAAATTTTTGTTCGGTTAAATCTGGACGGTTGAGATAACCCTGGGCTAAACCAGCACCACCAATATGTAGCTCTCCATGAACACCAATAGGAACTGGTTGTAAATTACGATCTAAGATATAGACTTGGGTATTAGCGATAGGACGACCTATTGGCGGCGACACAAAATCTTGTTTATCGGCTCTAACTAACCCAGAAGTCGTTACTACAGTATTTTCCGTGGGTCCGTAGTTGTTGACCAACTCAAACGGAATAGAAGTCTCGGGATATTGAGACAGTCGATCTCCACCTGTCAGTATAATTCGCAAAGCAATATTTCCTTGCCAATCGAGAGCTAGTAACTTTTCTGCTAGTATCGTGGGGATAAAAGTAATTGTTATTCCCTTTAACACGAGCCAATCGCGCAGCTTTTCTGGGTTGAGAATAATCTCAGCTTTCACCAGATAAATAGTTGCTCCGGTTGTTAAGTAAGGCCACAATTCCCAGACGGAAGCATCAAAAGCGGTTCCAGCTAGCTGAGTGGAGCAGTCTGATGAAGCGATCTCAAAATTCCTTTGATGCCAAAAAACTAAGTTGAGAAGTCCAGAATGGGGAATTAAAACTCCTTTAGATCTGCCCGTTGAACCCGAAGTGTAAATTACATAAGCTAAATTGTCAGGTTTTACCTGAGCTACAGGGTTCTCTCGATCTTCTGAAGCGATTCCCCTCCAATCTGCATCCAAACAAACGACCTGAGCTTGTGTTTTTGGCAGTTTCTCAACCAATTGCTTCTGAGTTAACAGAATAGATACTTGCGTATCTTCGAGCATATAGGCAATGCGCTCAGTCGGATAGGCTGAATCTAGAGGCACATAAGCACCTCCAGCCTTGAGAATCCCTAACAGCCCCACAATCATCTCAAGAGAACGCTCTACACAGATTCCTACCAGTACATCTGGAGCAACTCCCTTTGACTTCAAATAGTGCGCTAGTTGATTGGCACGATGATTTAATTCTTTATAGGTAATTTGGGTATCTTCAAATACTACTGCTATCCCATCAGGAGTTTTTTCGGCTTGCTCTTCAAATAACTGATGAATACACTTATC